>CAZHTX010000337.1:0-6551 GCA_964535475.1 uncultured Pirellulaceae bacterium | reverse complement strand
CAATCGCGCTGGAAGCCATATGATAAGTGTCGAAATCGCCAAAATGCGGATTCATGCCACAGGAGATCACCAAGCCACGGTGGCTATCACGACGGGGACGGACAACGGCAGCGTCACCTGGTCCATCACAGAGTGGGCCGACCAACGGTTTGATCGCGCTACCACCTTGGACTTCGTGATCATACTGGCGAATGATCCAGTGTTTGCTCGCCACGTTCAGCGAACCCAAAATGCTCCGCAAGGTCTCTGCGTGCGCTTCAGGCGCGAGGGTATCGACAGTCAGCGGCTCTGTGGCGGCGGGATGATAAACTGCTTGGCGAACAATCGGTGGACGCCCGTCGTGCAAAAACTCCATCGCCAAATCACCAACAATCTGTCCTTCATACATCAAGGATAAGCGACGCCCGGGTACGAAGCGGCCAATCTGCGTCGCCTCGACCCCTTCGCCGGCGCAAAGCGCTTGCAAGCGATCCCAGTTTTCGGGCGGCACACTTAACACCATCCGTTCTTGAGCTTCGCTGATCCAAATCTCGGTGTAAGAAAGCCCCTCATACTTGAGTGGGCATTTATCAAGCCACACCTCGGCGCCAATTTCCTCACCCATTTCGCCGACCGCGCTGGAAAATCCACCCGCACCACAGTCGGTCACGGCGCTATAGAGTTCCTCATCACGAGCACGCAACAACACATCGAGGACCATCTTTTCCTGCACGGCGTTACCGATCTGCACCGCGCCACCAGACAACGACTCACTCTCGCTGGTCAGTTCGGCTGAGGAAAAGGTCGCCCCGTGAATCCCGTCGCGTCCGGTACGGCCCCCTAAAGCCACGATCGCGTCGCCAGGTCGCGCCGCACCGAAACATTTGTCGCGTGGCATGATGCCCACATTGCCGCAATAGACCAACGGGTTACCGAGATAACGAGGATCAAAATAAACCGCCCCGTTGACCGTGGGGATGCCCATGCGGTTGCCGTAGTCACGGACGCCCGCCACCACCCCGTTGATGACCCGGCGAGGATGGAGCACGCCGGGCGGAAGCGAATCGGCGGCAGTTTCGGGGGGGGCAAAGCAGAACACGTTGGTGTTGCAGACTGGCTTGGCTCCCAAACCGGTGCCCATGGGATCGCGGATCACTCCGCCGATGCCAGTGTTCGCACCACCATAAGGCTCGAGCGCGGAGGGATGGTTATGGGTTTCCACTTTGAAACAAACATTATAATCATCATCAAAGCGGATCACTCCGGCGTTATCAGAAAAGACGCTAACGCACCAATCCTTGTCACCCCATTGTTTGCGCAACGTTTGGGTGGCGGCGAAGATCGTCTCTTTCAACATATTATCATATTGACGATGGTCGGCCTCGGGCTCGCCGTGCAAACCGGGGCCACGATACTCAATTCGGCCGGCCAATGTTTTATGGCTGCAGTGTTCGCTCCAAGTTTGCGCAACCGTTTCGAGTTCAATATCGGTCGGATTGCGGCCCAGTTGTTGAAAGTGTTGCTGGATGGTCTGCATTTCAACCAAGGTTAAGTAGAGCTGTTGTGACTTCGACAACTGCTCTAGCTGGGCATCATCCGCAGAGAGAAGCGGGACTGTCTTTAACTCAAAGTAATAAGGGGTGCCGGCGCCTAATCGATCGAGTTGCAATGGTCCGATCACAACTTGTTCGACCGAATCATTGGAGAGTGCACGACGACAGACCGCGTCTAAGCGATCCGGTGGCATTGCGCCCAACCAATATTTGCGCAAACTGCGGACGCTATCCACGGCGAAACCAGCGTCGCGGGCCGCCGACAGCGTGCTGTTGGCAACCGGGTCCATGACGCCCGCTTTGGGAAACACATTCACGATCGTCCAAGAGGACTGGGCTTCTCGGCCGGGCGGCTCATTCGCAACTGCGGAAGGGGCAGTGGCGGTCAAGCTGTGCGTGGGCAACGATTGAAGGATGGGGTCGCCGACCGCAGCGACGACCGCATACTCGCTGACCGGGTCAGCCAACAACGTGGCTGCTAACGATTGAACATCAGCGAGTTGTAAGTCGCCTTGGACGAGAAAGCCGTGCGCGACTTCGACCTCCAAGTTGTCACCCAGCCCCAATTCATGAATCTCCTCCGACGCGCGTTGGCTATCACGATTCAGTTGGCCGGCCGCGGGGTGAATGTCGATTTGCCAGAGGGGCATGAGTCTTCCAAAGCCTATGAGTTGAGTTGATTTGACGCAGGGGACGGAGAGAGTTGAGCGTTTACGCGATTGCGACTCGCTTGAGCGGTCAACAATAGTTGTTCGATTGCCGCGGCGTCACCATCGGCAACCGCCACCCGCAAGTGTTGGAGTTGAGTGATCATCCGCTGGAGTTCTTGTTCAATGGCGGCCGCGTTGTCTAAGCAGATGGCTGACCAGATTTCCGCCGAGCCACTCGCCACGCGTGTTGTATCACGCCAGCCGGAGCCCGCGAAGGAGTCGGCTTCCGGCGGCAGCAAGGCGGCCATGGCAGCGGCGACCAAGTGAGGGAGGTGACTGGTGGCGGCCAGCAGCCGATCGTGTTCCGCAGGAGAAGCGATCGTGACGCGGCCACCAAATTGCCCCCACAAGGTGGTCGCCCGCTCAATCAACGTCGGCGAGGTGTCGGGGCCCGGCGTGACTACCACCAGGCGTCCTTGAAACAGCTCGGACGATGCGTGCTGCGGCCCACTTTTCTCGCTGCCGGCAATCGGGTGAGAACCGACGAATAACTTGGCCGCTCGCGAATCGCTCGCCACGGCTGCCACGATTTTCGCTTTGGTGCTGCCCACGTCGGTGATCAAAGCATCCGCAGCGGAGACCTCCGCCGCTTGGCAAACCGCAGCGGCGACCAAATCGACGGGAGTGGCGACCAAGACAAGATCGCAATCCCGACACGCGACGGAGAGATCATCGGTGACTTCCGTGGCGGCGCCGATGGCCATCGCAGCGGAGAGCGTAGCTTGACTGCGGGCGACACCGATGACGGGCAAATCGGGCCAAGCTCGCCGCAAGGCTAAACCGACCGAACCGCCTAACAGGCCAATGCCAATAATCGCGGCACGGCGCGGACGCCAGCGAGGCGGAGCGAAAGTCGACATGATGTGGCGTAAAAGGAAAGTCGAAGTGCGACGGAACAACCGATAAACAACCCGCAAACGCTAACCCAATGCTCGGCCGCTGTCGACGGGACGTACTGTTTGCCAAGCACCACAGATCGCATCAAAGGAACCCTATTCGGGCAGGCTGTGGCCCATCTTATCGCGTTTGGTTTGCAGATAACGCGCGTTGTGGACGTTGGCCGTAGAGATGATCGGCACTTGGTCGGTGACGCGAAGGTCGAAGCCACGCAAGTTGAACGCCTCGGTCTTTTTGGGATTGTTCGTCAGCAAACGAACTTGATGCAGCCCCAAATCCTTCAACACTTGTAGGCCAATTCCATAATCCCGCATATCGGCTTTGAATCCCAGTGCGTGATTCGCTTCCACGGTATCCAATCCATCGTCTTGCAGAGCGTACGCGCGGATTTTCTGAGCCAGTCCGATCCCCCGCCCCTCTTGCGGCAAGTAGACCAGCACGCCCCTGCCCTCGTCGGCAATCATTTGCAACGCCATGTGCAATTGATCGCCACAGTCGCAACGCAAAGAATTGATCAAATCTCCGGTGAAACAACTGCTGTGCATCCGCACCAATGGGTCGGGGCCCGGTGCGGTCAAGTCGCCAAAAACCAAAGCCACCGGCTCTTGGGTCTCGAACTGGACGGCGTAGACGATGATTTCGAACTGGCCGTAGACGGAAGGCAATTTAGCTTCGGCGGCGCGGCTGACCAGTTTTTCACTGACGCGGCGGTGAGCGATCAATTGCTCGATGCTGATCATCTTCAGCTGATGCTGCTCGGCGAGCCGAGCCAATGTGTCCCGGTCGGCTCGGTCCCCCGTGTGGTCCAGAATTTCACACAGCACACCGGCCGGTTTCAAGCCTGCCATGCGAGCCAGATCGACGGTCGCTTCGGTGTGGCCGGCGCGGCGGAGCACACCCCCTTCCATGGCAATCAACGGAAACACGTGGCCGGGACGCACAAAATCTTCGGGACGGCTAGCCGGATTCGCGAGGCGACGGATCGTCTCGCTACGTTCGACTGCGGTAATTCCTGTTTTGCTGCCAGTATGATCGACCGGGGTGACAAAAGCCGTTTTCAGCGGTGCGTCGTTGTGCGAAACGACAGGTTGCAGCTCGAGTCGATGCCCGGCTTCCGGTAAAATGGGGGCACACAATTGGCCCCGTCCGCCGAGCATGAAATTGATGGTTTCGGGAGTCGCTTTTTCGGCGGCACAGATATAGTCGCCTTCGTTTTCGCGATCCTCGGCGTCGACAACGATGATGACTTCACCCCGCGCGATCGCCTCTACCGCCTCGGTGACCGTACTAAAGTTACTGCTGGAGGCATCCTGTTCGGATCTGGACATAAGTTGGCTGCAGATTCCAATGTCTGGAGTAAATGACAGATAGGCACGTTGCCGAGAAACGGCTGCTGCAGCTCATTCCGCGGCGTCTCAGATGCCCTGCGATTCACTATACCGCTGTTGTCCACCCTTCGGCAGGCGACCTGCAAATATTTATGAGCCTATCCGAAAACCATTAGCCGCTTTGGCGCTAGCCAGCGGTTCTTTCGGTTAGGTTCTTGTGACACCCAAACGTTTGTCAACTAAGGCGTCTTAGCCGACTTGGTCTTCCGCGACTGGCGCGTTATCAGCGGGCGGTTGACCATCGGCTTGCGGCACTGGAGGCGCCGGTTGGGCACCCGCCGGGGCGCCGTTGCCGTTCCTCCCGTTGCCGTTTTCCTGGGAGACATCAATCGGCCCGGCAAAGCGTGCCTCGTAGCGAACGCTATCGAGGAATTTCGTGGCGTGGACATAGGTGTGCGTGGGCAGTTCACCAACGTGACGGTCCAAAATCTCCTTCATTTCGCCCGTCATTTGACGGACGACCGCGTAGGTTTCGCTACCCAGCCCAGCGTCTTCACCCGAACGGGCCGCCATCGCTTGATCGATCGCTTGTCGGTAAGGAGCCAACACTTCCGCGCGTAAGAGACTGGGCCAACGTACGCCCGCTTCGGCGTCGTACTGCTCAGGCTGCAAGCGGTCAGGCGCGGCCGCTTCGGCTAACCGGCGATAGCCTTCCATCGTCAGTGGCTTCCGACCGTACGCTTCGCGATAGTCGAACCAGAGATCGCGTTTGGCGTAGTAGGTCTCGGCATACTTAAGTGTATTTTCGAGCGACCTTCGGTACGCTTCCTGATAGTTCATCGCGGCTAGCGAGTTATCGTAATTAGCGGCACCGAGCGCCCGCGCGTACTCGGCCGCACCGCGGTAAGCCCCTTCCGCTGCGGTGCTGGAATGTCGCATGAACGAGAATCCGTTATCGGGATACCGCACAGCGGGTGCATAGCCGGGCTGAGGCGTGGCCACGGGTGGTTGAGCCGGGGGTGGTGCTTGCGCCGCAGCGTGGTGCTCGCCGCCAAAGATTAACGCCGCGCCAAGAAAGGCCGAGCCAGTTGCCAGTGTCGTTTTTTTCATAATTTTCATCGCTGACGTTCTCCCACCGTGCGGAGGTGTAAACAAATTTCTGCGTTGTTCAATTTCTCACCAAGCGGACTGTAGTGCAAGCGGAATGCCAAAACTTTCAACGTAGCGAGGTTTCGCTGGCAAAGTCGCGGAAAATGGCTGCTTTTGAAGTTGTTTTTTTCCTCATCCGTAAAATGACAGCAAATCGAATCGACGACTGATGTGCCGCAATTTCACTCCATGCCTCATCGTATCGCCTTAGCCTAAAACAGTTTGCCTCAGCCTAAAACAGTTTGTCTCATTTTGAGACGCACGTCTCGAAATGAGACAAACTTAGGCGATTCGGGAACCGGAAAAGCGGGTGCAGCTTGCTGTAATCGCGGCAGTTTTACGATAGGATTCGCGGAGTCTTTCGCAAGCTGCTGGCCAGTGTCTGTCATTTCTTTAAGGTTACCTATCTTCTTGGGGATAGACAGCCTTCTTGGGGCAAGACAGCCGCACCGGTTAATCAGTTCCGCAGAAGTCTGCGGATCCACTCAAGTCGGTTGATTCGATTGGACGAAATTTGCCGAAGGTTTCGATTTTGTCACGTTTTCCAACTAGTTCGCTGAACCAGGAGTAATTGGCATGCCACGGGGAAAAACCTACGAGAATGCGGCTCAGGCAATCGGTGACACGCCGATGATCCAAATCAATCGGGTGATCCCTGCGGGCGGAGCAGCCGTGTTTGCCAAGTGCGAATTCTTCCAGCCGCTCAACAGCGTCAAAGACCGCATTGGTGCGGCGATGATTACGGCGGCGGAAAAGGAAGGCCGGATCAATTCGGAAACGCACATTATCGAGCCGACCAGCGGCAATACCGGAATTGCCTTGGCATTCGTGTGTGCCGCCAAGGGTTACAAGCTGACCCTGACGATGCCCGAGTCGATGTCGGTGGAGCGGCGAGCGTTGCTGCGGGCGATGGGTGCACAGTTGGTGCTGACGCC
>CAZHTX010000336.1:0-6551 GCA_964535475.1 uncultured Pirellulaceae bacterium | reverse complement strand
CGGTGTCGTGTCGTGCTGTGGGAACCGCAGGCTGGCGCCAGGCGGCTGATGATGCTTCCCAGCGTGCGGTTCCCATCTTAATTACTTGTGATGGGGTGCTTAGAATGCCGCTTCGGGCAAATCGGGTAAACCACTCCATAACTGTTTGCCCGCTGGATCTATCACTTTAAAATTTTTGAACTCCGACTTGCCGGACCATCTTCGCCAAGTGCGAACGCCAACGCGTCCCCGATCGAAAGGGACTCGCGTGACGGTAAAAATTAAAACGTCATCGACAAAGCAGTCGGCCCGTTGACCACGTACTTTGACTTTGACGGAATACCAGATGTCGGCCTGAATCTTCCAGTTCAATCGTTTAAAGTACGGACCATCTGGCGGGGGCATTTTGACAAAAAAATCATCGTCCACGCGTTTGCGAACTTGGGCTGTATAGAAGTCGATCCAACCGAAACTGAACAGTGTCACCTGTTCATCTTGGGGGCTGCGGAACAGGGCGGAAAGACCGCTGGGAAACCCCACGTGCCGCGCTTCGAACGAATAATCGTAATCGGTCCAAGTGGGGTCGCCGAAGACCAGCCACTGTTCACCCTCCCCGTCATAATGGCAAAGCACATCTTCTTCGATGGCCCACCGTCCGCTGTGACGTAACAACCGGGCCGTCCTTGGCTGCTCGTTATTAATAGCGGTGTTCGCCCCGCCAACCGTCATGGCCACAGCAGATGGTTCAGCGGGTTGGCTAAATTCAAAACGAATCTGAGTTACCGCGTTGCCAGTGATTTTCACTCGTTGAGTCTGCCGCTGTTCATTTCCGAGGCGGACTTCGACTTCACTAACCCCGGCGGGAAGTTTCAATGTCAGTGCAAAGGCCTCTCCGCTTTGCTCAACCTTGCTGTTTTGGTCGTCAACTTTCTCGCCGTTGATAACGATAGTTACGTCCGGATTATCGAGCACGATCTGCAACTCACCCATGGTTGGATTTACCAGCAACCAACCGCCGAGTATCACGATCATGACTAAGCTGAGTGCCCAAGCGATCGGCTGATAGCGGGCGAGAGGTCGTTTGGCGACGGAGCCGACTAAATATGCCGGCTTACTTTTTTCCACGCTTCGAACGCCAGCTGCCGAGGCGTAAGGCAGGAACGCTTGGATAGCATCACGATAAGTTTGAAAACGTTGTTCCGGTTGCTTTGCTAACAAGCGAAAGACATGACGTTCGATTCCACGCGGCAGGCCGGCGACCATTTTGCTCAAGCGGCGAGGTGCTTGTTGGTGGTGCGCCATGCGGACGGCAACAGGTGTTTTATGACCCGTCTCATCACCAAAGACTTGGGACCCCGTAATTAATTCAAACAGCGTACAGCCCACGCTATATAGATCTGCTTGAAAACCCGCCTGCTTGAAGTCTCCGTCTTGTTCCGGCGAACAATACGCCGGAGTACCCGCGGAAATAGCCGTTGCGGTCAGCGAATCGGCTTGGTTAACTTCACGTAATTTAGCCAAGCCAAAGTCTAGAATCTTGACGGTACTAGTGGTTGTCAGCATCAAGTTGCTAGGTTTGATATCGCGGTGAACCAAACAGTGTTCTTGCCAAACAAAATCTAAACCGATCAGTACTTGTAAGATTAAGTCGACCGCATGTTGCCATTCAACGCGTCGCAATTCGCTTGCTTGCATCACCTGCGTTAAGGAAAGTCCCTCGACATATTCGGTAATCAGCAACGGTTGTCCGGCGACCTCTTCGGTGGCGATGATGGAGACCAAATTGGGATGCTTTCCCATCGTCTTCATAATCTCGATTTCTCGCTGGAAGCGTTGAAAGAATGCCCGCTTTGAGGTCAGCCCGCTCCGCAAGATCTTGATCGCCACGACGCGACTGGGCACAGTTCGATCCCTCGCCAAATAGACCGCCCCCATGCCGCCGCCCCCGAGCAATTCTAAGATCTCCCATTGCGGATGGGCGTCGAGAAATGCTGGGGGTGGCCAGTCGTCATGCTCGAAAGTGGACGCGTTGGGTGACTTCGACCAGTTTGAAGATGCTGAGAAGCTGCTGCTAGCCGGGCCAGCACTTGGCGAGGTACCACGCGAAATGGATGTTTGGGCGATAAACGACTGATGAAACAGGGTTGAGCATGACTCACAAACGCTCAGATGCTCAGCAATCGCATCGAGCTCAGGAGAGGGCAATGTGGCACCACAGCAAAACCGATCCAATTGGTCCGACGTTGGACAAACGTGCATGAACGCTCTCGTTGAATGGTGGCTGCCCGGAGGATGACTGCTCAGATGGTGGCTGCTCGGATGGTGCGACGACTCCAATAACTTAGATGTGCCTAGATCGCTTCCTTTCTCAAAGCTCGCCCTTTTTTTTCCGATTTTATAGAAACGCCGACCACTCAAGCCGTATTTGGTTAATCATGTCTTGTGCGGCATGCAAGCAGCGATACCCGGCTGCCGGGCTGATTCCGTGCTCTCGAGCCACATCGCTGACAGACTTTCCCTGTTGCTTGACAGCCAGATAGATGGCGAGGCTTCTGAGTGACTTGCTTGATTTACCTGCCCGTCGTTTGGCTTCTTCTAGCAGCTTGGTTTGCCAATATTCGTCGTGCTCAGCGTCAAAGGAGAGGTTGAGTTCGCTCCAGGGGTCCGACCAATCATGCAGCTTCGCCATCAGTTCCCCCTCAGCAAAACCATCTGGCAGTCGACCGGGAGAACGCCGATTAACCCAGGCCAACGCTTGCCGCCGAGATATTTCCCTGAGAAATCCGCGAAACGAGCCGGGACCGCGATGTTGAAAGCTGGCGATCCGATGGAGCAGCACCACGAATACGTTCTGCACAATATCGTCGGCGGCCGACGGGTCAAATTGATATAGGACCTTTTTCAGTTCCTTCACAATCAATGGCCGATACAAATCGACCAGCGTAGTCCAGGCGGCATGATCACCGGCGGCTGCTCCCTCGAGCATTGATTCGCGGGTTAAGTCCACTGCCCACTCCACCATTCAGCAAGTCTGCCCAACAACATGCGGCAGGCTAGATGAGCAGCAAGCGACTTGCCGCCCCCATCCCCGGCACGATTCATTCTCAGTATATCATAATCGCTTGGGATGCTGAGCACAGACTGGCAGTTAGCCTCTTGTGCTAACAGATCATGATTGTGCCTGTCGCCCAGCGGGGGGCGTACTACGGAGTGTTGATCAGATCGCGTCGGCCGGTCACGCGTTGGATCTGCACAAGCGCTTCGGCGTACGCCAATCGACGTTGCAGACGGAGCGTCTTCAAACGCAAAGTTTCCAAATTGGCCTGTTCCTCCGATCCTGGCGGCAATTGCTCCAGTTCCTGGCCGCGACGCGTGCGATCGGCGACGTTGCGTTGTGCCTCGACGCGGCGGTTGGCAACGTCGAGCCGCGCCTCGGCCGCTTGATACCCCAGCAACGCATCGCGAACTTCACGACGGATCATGTCACGTTGGTTCTCGGCCAGCTTGCGGCATTGGGCGCGACGCTCGGCCAAGTCGGCTGCTTCCTTGTCGCGGCGATGGTGCAGCTTCAGTAAACCACCACCGCTGACACCCAGCAGGGCGTCCAGTCCCAACCCGGGAACTAAAGTGCCAAGCAGATCGCGGGCTGCCGGCAACGATTTTTCATTGAGACAACGACATAAGGCTTCGGTCGCTTTCAAATCATGCCGTGTGGCCAAGGCAATCTCCACCAGCGCGGCCTCGTCAGCTTGCAGCGAAACATCCAGTGGCAGAGGGCTGACAAAATCAAGTCGCTCCGTGGCATCAAACGGACGACCCGCCAAACCGGCGATTTGATTTCTGAGACGCTGGGCACCAAAATCGATTTCAAACCACTTATCTTCCAGCTGCAAACGTTGATCGGCGAGGGCATCGCGGTCGCCATCGACCAGCTCCAGTTGCTCAGCCGTTTTCGCCAACGCCTGCAGAGTCTTGATGAGCGGGGCTGTTTCGTTCAAGAGCTCGATTTGCTCTCGGGCGGCAACAATTTGGTAATACGCGACCAGCGCGTTGGCAGCCGACTCATGCCGCCTGTGGAGCGCCAGCTCGGCCGAAACCGCTTGGATCAGCCCCGCCATGGCCCGCTGCTCTTCATCGTCACAATCCAACAACTTTGCCACAGCCCTACGTTCCATTTCCACCAGGGCGGCAGTCGGCGAATTGCGATAAGCCCAGTCGGACGCCTGGTCCGAGGTCCAAGGAATGGTCGCCGAGTTGTCGAATGACTTCGCATCGGCCGGTGCAAGAAACTCGACCGCGGCAGAATTGCTGATTGTCCCGTTTGCGGGCGGTCGCAAGCCAACGTCGTCCGCTCGGCCTTGACGACTGGGCCAAGTCGCCAGAGCAATGCCGATCATGAGGACGCAAGTTGGCTTCATGCTAACAATCGCGGGTCGAGCTTAAACAGCATGGCATCTTCCCTGATACCCATGCGAGCGATGTGGCGAAAAGCGAGCGATCCATCGTGCTTTTGCCACAGCTTCAAACATCGAACCATGGCAACCGGTTTCTGCACCCGAGCAAGGGTCACCACGCCTGCAACGCCTGTGACGATTGTGCCGCTGGCAATTGCTCACCGCAGGTTCAGTCGATTACGTAATTCAAAGGAAGCAGCAGAACTCCCCACGTAGTCCCTTAACTCCTGCAGCCAGATTTTCTGCTTCGCGTTCAACGCCACACCTTCCGCTTGCGTGAAATCCAACAGCGTTAAGAGGGCCTGCTCGTGAACCAATAAGCGTGCACCGATTCCAGCAACATCATGAGGCGGATAATACCCGCCCATGCCGCCAGGGCCCATGCCGCCAGGGCCCATGCGGCCGATGCCCTCAGCACCGGCAAATCCAGGCGGCCCCGAGTTGGTGCCGTGCATTTGATGTTTAATGACCCGCATTGCCACATCCGCGATCTTTTGAGGAGCAACTTTAGCGCGGGCGGCTAAGATTTCTTTGAATGGTTGGTTACTGAGCGTCGGCACGCCATCGGCGTTGTTGTCCGGCAAAAACATCGCTTCGGCAATTACGTAATCGAGCGACTCATCGGGATAGCTGGTTGCCAACTGAAAAACCTGCATCTTGGACAACACGCGGATGCTGCCGTTGACAGGTTTGGCTTCCTCCAGGTAGCGATTTCGCCGCTGCGCCAACTTCAATAGGTATTCGGCCAGCGGTGGGTCGCTGGTGATTGGACGGTCAAGCGCGAACAACAGTTTGGTACGAACGGTGACCGCTAGACCTAGGCCCACATCATTTAAACCCTCTGGAGTTACGCCCGCCCCATTGATATTTATAGGATCAATCGTTTCGATTTCACGCAGTTGCTGGTGTAAGGGTTCAAAGCCACCCAACGTCTCCACCGCCGCAACTGACGCTTCATACAACTTGACAAGTTGCGAGCGATTTTTGGAAGATTTCTTCCATGTCATGAAAGATATCTGTGGGTGCCGAAGATCATCTGTGCGAACGTTGTTGAGATAGTTGCTGAGTGTCCAGACAATCGCTTGGGTGCTTTGTCGATTGCCCGCTGCCAATTCTTGACTCATCGCAGCCAGTCCCGGTTCAGGCAAGAAAGCTAAAAACTTCTCCGGAAAAAAATTCATGAAGTCAGCCGAGGGACCGCCGCTGCCCGCGATCGTGCCTCCATACAAGCGGGCTGTTTTCAAGAGCGCGCTGGCAGCCTCCATTTCTTGCTGCGGCGTATCGGCCAAAATATGCAGGGCACTTATGGCATCTTCAATGGTGGCCACCTCTCGCTCCGTCTGCAAAAGTTGCAACCACTCTGAGAATTGTTTGCCCTGATAGCGAGGCAAACCTGCAACCGGCCGATTCGCAACGCTGGAGGTTGAACTGCGTTCGATGGTAATTGCCTCTTCACTGCCCCGCGTCAGTAGTACGCGATCATCGGAGAGCTCCCAGCCATCGACCTCCGTGTCCAATTCGATCACGTAGGTGCCGCTGCGGAGCGTGGTTTGATTTTCACCACTGCGAAGCACCAAGCGATCAACAAATTGATCTTGGCGTTTAATATTGATAGCCAGATCATCGGTCGGCGAGGTAATCGTTAGTTGGCCGCGGTCGGTTTGGATCACGACAACAATTCCCAGCGCCATCAAAAACGCGGGCAGCAATCCGAGCAGCAACCAGCGATGGGGCGGACCTTTTGGTTTTTTGGGTTCACCCTGCGTGATTGGCGGCGACGCGGATTTTGCTGACGCAAACGCAACTGCCTGGGAGTTCGCTTCAGTTTCATCCGCGACATCCATCCGCAGCGCACCACGAATGAGCTTTCTCGTTTCAGCGCCGTCAACGTGCGCACTCAAACGGTTGGCGAAGGCTTGCATGGAGTCGGGACGCGCGTCGCGAGAGCTGGCCAGCGACTCGTCGATCAATTCAGCTAAGGGAGCGGGAAGGTCCGGCAATATCGAACGAATCGGGCGGGCCGGGTCGGTGGTTTTTGCAAGAATCGTGGCGGGCAAAGTCGCTCCGCCGGGATGTGGATCGACCGCGGTCAGCAAGCGAAACAAAGTGGCGGCCAAG
>CAZHTX010000335.1:0-6564 GCA_964535475.1 uncultured Pirellulaceae bacterium | reverse complement strand
TGGCTAGCGCCAAAACGGCTAACGGGAACCGTGGCTAGCGCCAAAACGGCTAACGTAACTTATTTGGCGTCGACCAAACCTTGCAGAGTAAACTGGGCGGACATCAAAGCTGGTGTTCGCCTGCCGGCGGCTTGCCCCTGACTGGGTTTCTGCATGAACTCTGGAAAACGCAGCGAGTCAAAGATAGTCATGTTTGGCCCCTTGCCCGCTTCATCCAACGCCTCCTGCATCGTCTGACCCCGCTTGGTCATCAACACGGTTGGCACATTGGTGCGGGAAGTCGACCACAGCGTGCTGCCATTCCATTCAATCTTAACGGTCGACGTATATCGATTGACGATGTACGACCCGGCGGCAATATAACTGACCGCCTCCTGTTTCGGCTCGCTGATCGCTCCCGCCACCTTGATCGGTGAAGATGGGTTTACGGTGTAACCCGATTGAGTCGCGGACCTCTCCAAACCTCGACGAGCAACTGCCCGCTGCGGTTCGTTGATCGCCGACACATCAATGGCCACTTCAACACCCGGATGCAGCAAAAAGAGTGTCGGATCTTGTTGGGCCAATTTGAGCATTTTCAAAGCGCTCGAATGGGGCAATTTAAGTGGCGACAATTGGCCACCACTATCCGAATGCAGGGCGACAAACGAAGTCTCTCCGATGCTCTCAATGTCACCCGCATCTCGATACTCACAAACCTGAATCCGCGATTCCAAATCGACGAGCAATTGATTATCAAGCAATAAGAAATTTTCATCCGGATAGCTCATCGCCTTCGTGGCCACCGGTCTTCCAGGTAACGAAAAATCATAGATCCACTCTCCTGTCTTAACGTCCAAGACTCGCACATCTGCGATCGAGGTCAAGGCAATCCTTTCCCCGCTGGGACTCCAGGCAACGCGGCACCAACCAGTCGCCGTATTGGCAGGCAGCGCGGTGCTGCCCAGAATCTCGGCAGTTTCAGGATGCAAAACCATTAAAGTTTTTTCATCGAACAGCGCCAGCAACTTGCGATCGGCCGATAGTTGCATGTCAAAGTTCCTTTCGCTCAAACGTGCATGCCAAATCGGCTGGCGATTTGTCAGGTTCCACAGCACAACGTGCCCTTTGTCGCTGAGCGTCAACAATCGTCGCTGGTTGAGCACTTCGGCGTCGAGCACGTCGCCATCTTCGCGGCCACCGTTTTTATCACCCGCGTAAGGAACCCAACTGGCCGAACGTACAAGCTTCTTACCACTGAACTGCCATAACTGCAGCTCGGCTTTCCGCTCTGAATTCCTGCGACGATCCCCCAAGCCAACCATCAAGGCCGTGTTGGCGTTATCCAGCAACGCCAGGGGACGCATCTGAGCATCGACAGGTTCGCTGTGCACACCCGTCCCCGACACCAGGTCGACGAGCGAAAGCCGACTCTGAGGTTGAGGCACACCAAAGGAAA
Organism: uncultured Pirellulaceae bacterium; assembly: GCA_964535475.1. GTDB lineage: Bacteria > Planctomycetota > Planctomycetia > Pirellulales > Pirellulaceae > Laterigemmans. The sequence continues at coordinate 5,126 of CAZHTX010000335.1, read as the reverse complement.
CGCTGTATCCAACGACGGCCCGTTTGGAATATTTGTTGACCGCGACCGAATGCAGGTTCTCATGAAAGCTGGCTTTCCGCAGCAGGGGCGCCCGTTTGGGCTCGAATCCCAGGCCACCTGCCGACTCGGGTACTTGCCATGGTACACCAGCCAACGTGGCAAACTGCTTGACTTCACTCCAATCAAACTCCGCAGGCTTGGCCCAAGTCTGTGCTGAAATCATCGCGGCGGGATCGGCAATTTCCGCGTTTCCCACGGATCCCTTAGCATCCGCATCGACCATTTCAAAGGGACTGTCACCCGCTAGCAAATACTCCTGGTCTTGCTTGCTGAGCCGCTGCAGTGGAATTTTCAGCGTCCGCCCATCCGCACTGCGCAGCAACACCACTCCATCAACGACCTCAACCAGGGAAGCCTTGACCTTAAAGCGGCCAGTCGAATCGGTCCATTCCCGCAACGAGTCTTGCGCCGATAAACCAGCCGGGCTGAGCATGCACAGCACCATCCCGGTCACGATGATAGAAACTTTGCCACGCCTTATCATTTGCATCGGATGCCTCGTCTAATGCTCAACTGGAACAAAAGGGTTTTCAACTGTCTCGATCTCGAATGGGTTCTTTTCCAAAATGCGTTTGGCCAACGCACGCAGATCGTCCTCGCCTGTTTTGGCCAATTGCTCAATCCAAGGAATCGCTTCCGGAGGGATCTCGCCAGCCGATAATTCGCCTAGCCTTTCAAGCCAATAACCAAGCCGCTCGTTTGATTTCAAATCGGCGAGCAAACTCAAGCGATCCAAGGCATCAAGGGGCCCTTGCCGAAGCTGGCCCCACTGCTCCGGCGGCGACACCAACGCCGGTGCTGGCTGTGCCAACTCCCCACCATTCATCACGGCCGTTTCATCAACGTCCCCCGCCCCACTCCACCACCAAATACCGGCGACCGCTAACACGAGCAGGGGCGAAACGAGGAGTGATGTTAGCAACGGGCGGTGCTTTCGAGCCGTCTTTCGCTCCGCAAAAGTCTCTATAGTCGCCTTTCGCTCCGCAAAAGCAGCGATTGCGCGGACTGTCGCGGAGCAAAAGGCGACATCTTTGTTATCTAACAACTGGGCGAACAACTCGGCCAATTGCTCCGCGTTGACCCGACGGCCTCGAGGCTGCTCGACCAACATCAGCGCCACCAGCTGATCAAACCACTCGGGCAAATCGCCTCGCAATTGGCTAGCCGGTACATAATCAACTTGAGTGATTTTCAGCAGCGTGGCAAATTGATTCTCGGTGGCGAACGGGGAAACTCCGGTGGCCAACCAATACAGCAAACTGCCCAACGAAAAGATGTCGCTCCGCGTGTCAACGGCGAATCCCCTGGCCTGCTCGGGAGACATGAACTGCGGCGTGCCATGCAAAGCGCCCGAGAGTGTCATGCCTTCCTCATTCAAGGCACGCGCCAACCCAAAGTCGGCCAAGACAACTTGGTCCAACCCGTTTAACAACAAAATGTTTGATGGTTTAAGATCACGATGGACCATCTCACGAGCGTGAGCGGCCGCCAGCCCCAGCGAAACTTGTCGCGCGACGCTTAAAATCTCATCAATCGTAAATGACTGCGAGCCGCTGCGAGTCACTGTCTGCTGCTCTCCGCGGTGGTTGACCAGATCGACGAGCGATCCCTGTTCGATCAACGGCATGACCACGTATGGCCGATTGCTCCAGACACCGACATGCAGAATTGGGATAATATGAGAGTTGCTCAGTGATGCCGCCAGCCGCGCTTCGCGAACAAACCGCTCTTGGGCGGCAGCTTGAGTGGCCAATTCGGGCCGCAACGTCTTGATCGCAACGGCTCGCCTCAACGACGTGTCAAAAGCTTGCAGCACCAATCCCATACCGCCAATGCCGAGCACGCCGAGCACGTCATAATGCTCGACCCTGCCCATCGCGGCGGCGGTATCACACGGTGATAACCAATGACGCAAATCGGGCCGCGGATCAAATTGGGATGCTAATTGAAAGCCAGAGGCGGACGTTTCGGAAATGAAATCAGCACGCGTGTCGAGGCTTGCCGCAGCGGCCCGCCAATAGTCGGGCGCAGCGGCCAGTTGTTCGAGCGATTGTCGACAGGACTGGCAATGATCGAGATGCTGTTCCAGTGCGTCGAACTGGGCGGCCTCACCCTGCTCTGCCAAATCTAGATATCGCTCCAACAGCTGAAGATCGCAACTGTTCACGTCGCCGTAATTCGCCGGGGATCGATTTTGCTGCGACATCTGACGGAAACTGCCAAGGATTGAACGACTATATGGACTTTCGACTAATGAACTTTCGCGGGGCGAGAGGTGACTCTGCCGCTGTCTTGTACGAGCGAGCATCCAGATTCTGACAGGATTTTTTTGAAATCGCAGCAAAAAAGTCCGTGGACACTTTTCGGCTGCTTGCTCCGCCGCTTCATTCGCCGCTTTCAAGATTCTGCAGGCGGGTTGTCTCTTGGCGGAGCCGGCGAATTACGCGACTGCGCGCCGCGTAGACACTGCCCACACGCTGATTTAGTTCGCTGGCTACCAGCTCGATCGATCGCCCCTCGACGGTCGACAGCCAAAAAGCTTGCCAAGTGCTCGGAGAAAACTCGCCTTCAATGGTGCGAGCGGCACAGCGGAAGAGTTCTTTTTGGTACTCGCGTTCCAGCAGCTCGGCGTCGCAGTGACTCGCCTCGACCTGCTCTAAATGCCACTGAGTGGCAGAATCGCCCGAGCCACGATCGGCCCGCTTGCGCCTGAGAAGATCAATCACCGCGTTGCGCGTAACGGTTGCCAGCCAAGTGCGGAAACGGGCGATGTGTGGGTCATGGGGGCGGCGGTTCAGCGTCTGACCGACCGCAACCAAGACCTGTTGCGTGACATCCCGCGCATCGGCATCCTGCAAACCTCTGAGTCGAGCGGTGCGATAAATCACCGGCTCATAAAGATTCACGAATTCCTCCCACGCCACCTGATCTGCCAAATCGCCAATGCGAACAAGCAAGCTCAAGCGAGTCTCGGGAGCGGAAAAATTCATGCAAGAAAACTAACGCAAAGAAAAATCAAGCTACTCCTTCACCACCATGCCAGCCAGCTCCGCGGCGACAGCATCGATCACCGGCCCCCACTCTCCCACGGTTGATTGTCGCCACAAACGATGATGTTGATACCAGGGCGTCCGCTGGCCTGACATTCCCCATCGCCAATCGGGAACCTTACCCAGCAACAACCAGGTGGGAATTCCCAACGCTCCAGCCAAATGGCCGCAAGAAGTATCGGTCGTAATCACCAAATCAAGATTGGAAATGACCGCCGCGGTGTCCAAAAAAGCACCTCCGGACTGGTCAATGTTTGCCGGCAAGCGAACCAGCCGCTGGCCCCAGTCGACCTGGTCAATCTGCTCACTCCCGGCGCCGAACTGGAGACTCACCAAATCAACGTGTTCGATTGTAGCTAAGGGGCGGAGCGTTTCCAAACTGAGCGAACGATAAATGTCGGCGTGATGGTCACGATTGCCCTGCCAACAAATCCCAACTTTCATGTTCGCCAAACCGCGCAACCGACTCTGCCAATAGCCGACAAGATTCTCGGGCGCGGATAGATAAGGCGTTCCAGAAATCGCCTCGCTCCCCTGCCAACTGCGATCGGCAACCTCCACCAACGAAGCGTGGTAGTCCAGCGACCGCAATGAACCGCCCACGGGGACGATCTCGCCAACTCCGGCAAGCCCGCTGAATAAAGGAACCAGTTTGGGCTCGCATCCGAAAATCACTTCGGCACCTTGCTGGCGAAGCGTTCCTATCATTCTGGCAAACTGAATCGCGTCCCCCAGCCCCTGCTCGGGATAAACGAAGATTGTCTTGCCAGCGAGTGGTTGCCCTTCCCAGATCGGCTGCGGCAAGTTTGGACGCCGCATGCCGGGCATCTGCCAGCGATAACGATAGGCTTGCCAACCCTCTTGAAACCGCCCCTGGAGAAGGTAGATGACTCCCAGGTTACGCTGCAATTCAGGGTCATCGGGAGTCAACTGCAAAGCTTGCCGATACCACTCCAACCCCCGCTCAATCTCGCCAGCCCAGACCCACAGGGTGCCGCGGTTTTTCAGCGCGTTGGCGTAGTCGGGGCGCTGGTCCAAAGCGGTCTGAAACGCCTCGTCGGCCTGCTCGACCTGCCCCACCATTCGCAGCGCGTTGCCGAGGTTATTCCAAGCGACTGGAAAACGATGCTGAATGGCGAGCGCTTGCCGATACGACTCGATCGCCGCCGAAAATTGATGCTGATCGAACAGCACGATGCCCAGATAGACATGCGCGTTGGCATTGCGGGGAACTTTGGTCAGCAACTCGCGATAACCGGCCTCGGCACCCGAGTAGTTGCCACGTTGGTGATATTCCCAGAGCTTGGCCAGCACTTGATCGACGGTGGGCATAAAAAATTTCTCGTTCGCCAGGAAGCAGCCATCACAACGAAAAACAGCCGTGGTCCTGGGTCAAGACCACGGCTGTGCGTGACTAATCAAATCAATCCGCTCGAGAGCGGGCGACAAGTCCCAGATCAGTCAAGGAAACCGACGAGATCTTGACTGCGACTCGGTTGCTGAAGCTTGCGAACTGCCTTCGCTTCAATTTGCCGAATGCGTTCCCGCGTCACTTTGAAAATATGGCCGACCTCTTCCAAAGTGTAACTGTATCCATCGCCCAAACCGTAACGCAACTTGATGATTTCTCGTTCGCGATACGAAAGGCTTCGCAGGACGTTGTTAATCCGGTCGCGAAGCATCTCCTGAGCGGCGCCAATGGCTGGACTCTCTGCCGCTCCATCGGGGAGCAAATCACCAAACTGACTATCTTCGCTGTTACCAACCGGCCGATCCAGGCTGATCGGATAGCGACTCATTGCCAACACGCGACGAGCTTCTTCGACCGTGGTTTCGGCGCGGCGGGCGGTTTCTTCGATCGTCGGTTCGCGGCCCAGTTCCTGCAGCAGTTGGCGAGCCACGTTACGGACCCGGCTCATGGTCTCAACCATGTGCACGGGAATCCGAATGGTACGACTCTGGTCGGCGATGGCACGCGTGATCGCTTGGCGAATCCACCAAGTGGCATACGTGCAA
>CAZHTX010000334.1:0-6571 GCA_964535475.1 uncultured Pirellulaceae bacterium | reverse complement strand
CGGCAAACCACTGGCCTCAGCACTAGCCGCCGCCGACCGTCGCACCGCGGTTGTCGAACGGGCTGAAGTCGGCGGCACCTGTGTCAATGATGGCTGCACGCCCACCAAAACAATGATCGCCAGCGCCCGCGTCGCCTGGCTGGCACGCCGCGCCAACGAGTATGGTGTCGATGTCGGTCATGTCGCGGTCGACCTGAAAAAGGTGCGTGACAGAAAACGATCAATCGTTGACAGCTTTCGATCAGCTAATGAGAGAAATCTTTCAACCACCGACAACCTTTCGCTCATTCGCGGCGAGGCAAGTTTTGTCAACGCAAACACGCTGCGGGTTACCAGCGACCACGAAGATCGGCTCTTGCAGGCTGACCAAATTTTCATCAACACCGGCCTCCACGCTTCCAAACCACCCATCAAGGGCCTGGATTCAATTCCATCGCTCGATAATCAATCGATCATGGAACTGGCGGAACCGCCGGAGCATCTGATCGTCTTGGGTGGCGGCTACGTGGGGCTGGAGTTTGCTCAGATGTTTCGCCGGTTCGGTAGTCGCGTCAGCGTGATTGAACGAGGAAAACATCTACTTAACCAGGAAGATGAGGATATCTCAACCGCGGTCGAACAAGTACTGGAAGAGGAAGGCTTAACCCTGTACCGCACCGCGACGGCGGAAGCATTTGACCAGGCAGGCGAAGAACTGCGGGTCAAACTCAGCGGACCGGAAGGCAAACAGCAATCCATTTCCGGTTCTCACCTACTTGTTGCCGCCGGCCGTCGCCCCAACACCTCGGCCTTGAATTTGGAGGCCGCGGGCATTGAAACCGATGACAAAGGCTTTATTCGGGTCAATGAGAAACTTGAGACGAGCGTCCCGGGTGTCTATGCCCTGGGCGACGTGAAAGGGGGCCCCGCATTTACTCATGTCTCCTATAACGATTTCATAATCCTCAAAGCCAACCTACTCGACAACCAAAATCAGACGATTAACGATAGACCACTTGTTTACACCGTTTTCATCGACCCTCAGCTCGGCCGCTTGGGGTTCAATGAACGCCAAGCGACCGCACAAGGACGGGAGTATCAAGTTGCCACAATCCCCATGTCGAAAGTCGCCCGAGCCTTAGAAACCGCCGATGATCGTGGCCTGATCAAAGCACTTGTCGATACCAACACCGAGGAAATCATCGGCTGCAGCGTGTTTGGCTTGGAGGGTGGCGAACTGATGTCAATGCTGCAAATTGCCATGCTGGGGCACGTCACCTATCCAAAGCTCCGCGATGGAATCTTCGCCCACCCCTTGCTGGCCGAATCGCTGAACACGCTGTTCGCCTCGCTGTGAACGGCAACCTACTCTCCGCCCCCTTCTGCGGCACCAGCATCGGCCGCTTTCTGAGCCTCTTTGGTCGCAGCAGAAGCTTCTGCTTTCTGCTCAAAACGGGACAACAACTCTTTGAGATAGCGGCCTTCCATCTGTAGTTGCTCCATCTGTTCTCCCAGTTCGTCAAGTCGCTTGACCGACATCTCCAATTGGGCCGATTTGCGTTGCTTTTCAAATAGCATGCGACGAAGTTTGGCTAACCTCTCGCCATCCACACCACGCTCCTCAATTTCCACAGCCAAGCGGTCGCGCATCATCGTCATCTTTCGCAATTCATTTCTCAACTCGGGAAAATCCTTCGCTTCGGCCAGAGTTCTTTCCAGATCGATTTCGGCAAGTTGAGCCAATGCCCGCTGCTGATCCCACTCTGCCATCGCATCCTCCAGTTGGGATGATGGAAGTAGACCTTGCTCAAAATTCTTCTTCAACCTATCCAAATTCTTCTTAATTGCAGCCACCTTTTGGTGCTCGGCTTCTAGCTTAACCTTCGCTTGCTGCAGATCGAGTTGCGCGGTACGACTCAAAGCGGGTGATTCCTCGGACATTTTCTTAAGAGCGCTTATTTCCGCCTCGACCTCCGCTATTTGCTGTTTAACCCCTCGCTGCCTCTGCTGCATAGCTATCAAGTCATCCTCACTGGAAATTCCCTCTCGATGCAATTCCATACTCAGCGATTCGACTTCGCTTGCCAATCGATCGAGCTCAACTGCACGTGATTTCTGCATCTCGGCCAACAGATTGGTGCGTATCTCGAATTTTTTGAGCTCCCACTGCATGGGGCGGATTACATACAGCTCCACCACTCCTGCCGAGTACTCGCCGGCACTTTCGGGCGTCGGAGCCGCGGAGGAGTGATCCTTCGAAAACTGTGCCTCAATGCGATCAACAATGCTATCGATCCGATCAAACTGGGCGTGCGAGATCGATGCCGTTTGGACATGCAACCAAACACAGCATAGTCCAAATAATAACTTACGAACTGTCATTCTTTAAAACTCCAAGTAACTAAGAGAAACCTAAATCTAAGTACCTCGATATAAGCCTTTCGGTTATATCAGCCGTTGAGCGTTAGCTCACGGTTCCGAGAAACCGGACGCTAGCGCATTCCGGCTGACTCCGTTTTGCTTAATGACTCATGCGGAGGTGCTTAATAAGCATCGGTCAACTTCAACAAATACTCCGTCTCGGCCCGTCGCTTAATCGCGCTCACATACTCATGCCTCGCATTTCTAATACGACCACGGAGACGTTGTGTCTCTTGCTGGATCATCAACGTGTTAATTCGCCGTTGGGAGGCCTGCAATTCTTCAGTAATTTGATTAATCTCCCGCTCGACTTCAGAAACTAGCCAATCGGTCGCCTCTGTGGCTTGGTTTTCAGCCAATTGATCAACTTCGGGCGGCCCCGAATCCATTGCCACGCCCCGCTGAGCCGGCTCACCTTTCTCGCCCACTAACCATGGACTCAATAGCAGCAATCCAGCCAAGCCGGCGATCGCCACGGACCAAGTTCGGCGTCTCCTTCGACGTTGGGTTAATCGCCTGCGAATTTCTCCAATGTCCAGCCGGCTGGGCATCTGGGAAACATGCTCCTCGCTCCGCCGCAGACGCTGCTCCAGCGATACATCACTCGTGAATTTTGATACTCTTTTTGTCATTCCTGCTCACTCAGCCAATGGGCCAACTTCCGCCGGGCTCGCGAGAGCCGTTGATCAACCGCAGACCTGGTTAACTGCAAAATCTCCGCCAGCTCTTCAACTTCGCGCCCCTCAAAATACCTCAGCACCAACACTTCACGGGAACGCACGTCCAGCAAACTTAAACCAAGTTGAATTTCATCACTTCGCTCTGCCTTTTCGGTTGGATCTGCTAGCGAGTCTGACAGAGAACGACCAAACAACCCTAACACGCGACGGCGGATTGCCTGTCGACGAATTGAGTTGCGACAAAGTCGCACGGCGATCCCCAGCAACCAAGTTTCCACGGAGGAACCACCCCGAAAGGAGCTACGTCGCTCAATGGCGATCACAAACACATCCTGCGCAAGATCGATCGCATCGTCTTGATTCCCAGTCATGGAGTAACAGAATCGCTCCACCCGCGAGCCGTAGCGTTCCAGCAGCTGCGGCAAATCGTCCAGTGTTACCGCATCATCCGACGCGCACGCCACTTCCCCAGCGGTCGCCAAATCAGCATCGTTCGGGGCGGTGGACACCAGCATGCAATTCCGTTTTCCATAACTTAACGATCGTCGCGCTCACCCCTGCGGTGACAAACGCACTGCGATCGGTTTACAAGTGAGTGGCACGAAGGCGATATTTTCTGACTGAAGAAAATCAAAAAAGCCACAGCGCCGGAGCCTTCAGCATGATTTGGCTCTGTATTGCCCCGCGATATCAAGCACGTTCGGTGAGCTCATTCCGGATAACTCGACGGCCTATGTTCATAACCCGAAGCGTAAGCGAGGGATCTCAGTGTGAATCCCTCACTTACGCTTGTGAATCCCTCACTTACGCTTGTGATTCCCTCACTTACGCTTCGGGTTGCGATGAACAATTGCAACGAATGATTCCTGATGATGTGCTTACGCGAGAATTTCCTTGACGACGCGTGCTTCCTCAACGCCCGTTAGCCTGGCGTCGAGCCCCTGGTACTTGACGGTAAACCGTTTGTGGTTAATTCCCAGCGAGTGCAAAATGGTGGCGTTGAAATCGTTGATGTGAACGGGGTCCTCAAGAATGTTGTAGCTGTAATCGTCGGTCACCCCGTAATCAAACCCGCGTTTGAATCCGCCACCGGCAACCCAAGTGGTAAAACAGCGACCGTGATGATCACGACCATGGCTGGTTTCGGTTAACGCCCCTTGGCTGTAAATCGTGCGGCCAAACTCACCGCCAAAAATCACCACGGTATCGTCCAGCATGCCGCGCTGTTTTAAATCCTTAACCAAGGCCGCCGCCGCTTGATCCACGCTGCGGCAATTTGTGGTCAACTCCTTGGGCAGATTACCATGCTGGTCCCAACCGCGATGAAATAATTGAATGAAGGGGACGCCGCGCTCGGCCATCCGACGAGCCAAAATACAGTTTGCGGCAAAACTTCCCGGCTTGCGTGAATCAGGCCCATACAGCTCAAACGTGCTCTCTGATTCCGATTTGACCTCCATCAAGTCGGGCACCGAGGTTTGCATCCGATAAGCCATTTCATATTGCGCGATGCGAGCTTGAATCTCCGGATCACCGACATCCTCAAAGCGGGCCGAATTCAACTCCGCCAAACCGTCGAGCATTTGCCGCCGCACCCCGGCGGCCACACCGGCCGGGTTGTTGAGGTAGAGCACTGGTTCGTTGCCGCTGCGAAACTGGACTCCTTGATGTTTGGAAGGTAGAAAACCACTCCCCCAAAGCCGTGAAAACAGCGCTTGCCCCGGCTTGGCTCCCACGGAGATCATGGTCACATAAGCAGGCAAGTTCTCATTGGGGCTGCCCAGTCCATAACTCAGCCACGAACCCATACTGGGACGCCCAAGCTGTTGGCTGCCGGTGTTGATATATGTCATTGCCGGATCATGGTTGATCGCCTCGGTATTCATCGTGCGGATGATGGTCAACTCATCGACGATCGAGGCGGTGTGCGGCAACAACTCGCTGTTGACCCACGTTCCCCGCTCGCCGTAGCGTTCAAATTTGAACATCGGAGCCACGCACGGAAACGATGCTTGCCCGCTCGACATACCAGTCAACCGCTGGCCATCACGAATCGTTTCGGGAAGCTCTGTTCCATGAATTTTCCGCAAGGCAGGCTTGTAGTCAAACATATCAATATGACTGGGCCCTCCAGCCATAAACAAATAGATGACGCGTTTCGCCTTCGCTGGGAAATGAGGCAACCCGGGCAAACCCCGCTGCCCCTCTAATCCACTCGCCGAGGCCGCTATCGACATCGCTGCAGCTGCCGGTCGCTCCGCCTGGAGCAGCGTGGCCAGCGCGGCAGCGCCCAAACATCCCCGGCCGCGTGCCAACAACTGTCGACGATTCATTTGCAGCGCAGCTTGCTCGATGGAATTCATGGTCTTTTCCTAACGCAATGAGCGGGTCAGTCTCGGGTGAGTGTTTCGTCTAAATTTAAAATTGTGCTGGCTAAGATTGTCCAGCCAGCGTGCTGAATCGGTTCCAACGAGTCGTCACGAGCTGATTCGCCAATCGCCAACAGAGCGGCTGCCGCTGACGGGTCCGCTTGGTACTGCTCAAGTGCCTTTGCCAGCACCCTTTGCAACACGGCCTGCTCATGCGGTTTCGGCCGCCGCGCGGTCGCCAGTCGAAATCCGTATTCGATCCGCTGCTCCACCGCCTCGCTGTCGAAAGACAACATTCGCTTAGCAAAATGTCGAGCCGTTTCCACAAACTGGGTATCGTTCAGCGTCACCAAAGCTTGCAGTGGCGTGTTAGTGATTGCGCGGCGAACCGTACATTTCTCTCGTGTCGGCGCGTCAAAGATTTGCATCGCCGGTGGTGGGGCAGACCGCTTCCAATACGTATACAAACTGCGGCGGTAAAGCGCTTGCCCATGATCTTGCGTAAACTTTGGATTCCCCCCCAACCCTACCTCAGCCCACAGACCGGCCGGCTGATAGGGCTTCACTCCCGGTCCACCAAAATTGTCGACCATGAGACCACTAACGCTCAAAGCCGCATCGCGAACAAACTCCCCTTGCAGTCGATATCTCGCCCCGCGCGATAACAAGCGGTTTTTGGGGTCGGCCAAGTAGGAGCGCTGGCCAACATGAGAGGTCTGTCGGTAAGTTTGGGACATCACAATCTGCTTCAGCATACGCTTTATGTCCCAGCCGTTTTCGCGAAAATCAACAGCCAACCAATCTAACAACTCGGGATGCGAGGGATATTCACCTTGAGCACCAAAATCCTCCGAGGTATCAACGAGTCCGCTGCCGAACAGCATTTGCCAATAACGATTGACCGCCACGCGGCTGGTCAAAGGATGATCCGCTTGGAACAACCATTGGGCGAGCCCCAAACGGTTGGGGGGCGCGTCGGCAGTCATCGCTGGCAAGACGGCTAACGTGCCAGGCTCCACTTTGTTTTCGGTTGGCGAATCATAAGCACCTCGGTTGAGCACACACGTCTCGCGTGGGCTGCCCATGTCGCCCCTGACCATCACACTGGTCATCGGTTGTTTG
>CAZHTX010000333.1:1499-6575 GCA_964535475.1 uncultured Pirellulaceae bacterium | reverse complement strand
CCCCGGTTATCGCGAGAAAAACGCCGCGCATCGTCAAGCCAGCGGACCGGCAGATACTCGCTTTGAGAGTTTCGATCGCTTGTTTTCTGAGCTGATTGAAGAGCACCGTTTGCCGGGCGTTTCCGTAGCAGTCAGTGACGAAGGTCAACTCGTTTTCGCTCGCGGATATGGTTTTGCTGATATCGGCAAACGCCAGCCCGTGACCCCGGCCAGCCTGTTTCGGATCGCCAGCATCTCCAAGCCGATTACCGCCGTGGCCATTCTCCAGTTGGTCGAACAGGGAAAACTAGGGCTCCAGGAATGTGTTTTTGATGTGCTGAATTATCAGCAACGAATTCAACAAGCGGGGGACACGGTCGATCCTCGGCTGAAGAAAATTACCATCGAACAGTTGTTGCAACATCGCGGTGGTTGGGACCGTGACAAGTCGTTTGATGCGATGTTTCAAACGGTTCGCTTCGCCAGGCAACTCGACATACAACCACCTGGGGACGCAGCCATGGTGATTCAAGCGATGCTGACACAGCCGCTCGATTTTGATCCAGGAACCCAGTACAGCTATTCAAATTTTGGCTACTGTTTGTTGGGGCGCGTGATCGAAGCTCGAACTGAGCAGCCTTATGAGACTTATGTGCAACAGCATGTGTTGGCACCTTTGGGGATTACTGAAATGCGATTGGGTAAAACGCGGTTGTCGGAACGCACCGCCAACGAGGTGCGATACTATCATCCCACGATTGGTCGTTCCGTATTCTCCCGGGAGTTGGAACAAGCGGTTCCCTCGCCCTATGGGGCTTGGTATTTGGAAGCTATGGACGCGCATGGAGGCTGGTTGGCGAGTGCTAGCGATTTAGCTCGTTTTTCCGCCGCCTTCGATGATCCACAGAACTGCCCGTTGTTGACCGCGGAGAGTATCGCCCTGATGTATGCTCGTCCGCGGCAAGTTGCGGAGGAGACGCCTCAGGGCAAGCCGGAACCGTATTATTATTCGATGGGCTGGAGTAATCGGCAGATTGGTGCGAATGGAGTGAATCATTGGCATAATGGTTCCTTACCGGGCACCACGGCGGTGATGATTCGGCGTCACGACGGCAAGAACTTGGTCGCGTTACTGAACACACGGACCACGCCAACTGGAGCCAATTTGGGAGGCCTCGTAGACGATTTGCTGCATCGGGCCGCCAATCAGGTAAAGAACTTATCCGAAAACCCATAATAACCGCGGCTAACGCCAAAGCGGCTAACGGTTTTCGGATAGGTTCTAAGCATTCGCCGGCAGTGAGTTCGTTGGACGACTAGCATACGCATCGCGGAAAATCACGAACTATGGATGAGAGCACGGACGATAGGACGCCCGTTGAAAAACCTGCAAAAAATGAACCGATGGTCATCGGGATCGGGGCCTCTGCGGGTGGCCTTGCCGCACTGAAAACTTTTTTCGCCCACGTGCCCGATAAGCCGGGCGCAGCCTTCGTGGTTGTGGTTCATTTGTCGCCAGACCATCAAAGTCATTTGGCCGAACTGCTGCAACCTCACGTGCGCTTGCCCGTGCACCAAGTGTCAGAGCTGACGCCTTTGGAGAAAGACCATGTCTATGTCATTCCTCCGGGGCGAAACCTTTCCACAATCGATACGCACCTGCGTTTGACGAGTTTGGAAGAACGACGGTTGGAGCGCGCTCCGATTGATCACTTCTTTCGCACGCTGGCCAGTTCGCACGATGGAAATTCGATCGGAATTATTCTGACCGGCACGGGCAGCGATGGAGCACAGGCTGTCAAGGAAATCAAAGCGTGTGGTGGCCTGACCATTGTGCAAGACCCAGCGGAAGCCGATTACGACGGTATGCCGAGGAGTGCCATTGCCACGGGGTTGGTCGATCTTATCCTACCGCTGGAACAAATCCCCAAAGCGGCCTTGGGATTTGGCATCACTCAGCCGAAACTGCCGATTCCGAGCGATCAAGACGAGGTGGATGCGGTTTTGCAACGGGTACTGCAAAAAGTCTTTGCTCAGGTTCACGCGAGCACGGGCCGCGATTTTGGTCGCTATAAACGCTCGACAATTCTGCGGAGAATCGCTCGTAGAATGCAAATGCGACAAATCGTCCAACTGGAGGACTATTTAAAGATCTTGCGTGAATCGGCACAGGAGGTAATTTCGCTCAGCGATGACTTGCTAATCACTGTGACCAGTTTCTTCCGTGATCCAGAGGTTTATGCGCTGCTTGAGCAAGAAGTGATTCCGCGTTGCTTGGAACGTAAAGAGCCGGATGACGGTATTCGAGTTTGGTCTGTTGGCTGTGCGAGTGGTGAGGAGGCTTACTCGCTAGCGATCCTGCTGCTGGAAGCGGTTTCCAAGTTGGAAGTATCGCCAAAGATTCAAGTTTTTGCCTCGGACCTCCACGAACATTCGTTAGCCAAGGCGCGCGAGGGGCTCTACCCGGCTGATATTGAAATCGATGTCAGCGTGGAGCGGTTGAATCGATTTTTTACCCGCGAAGAGAATGGTTATCGGATTCGCCGTGAGGTCCGCGAGTTAGTTGTTTTTGCTCCTCACAACCTGCTCGGAGATCCACCATTTTCGAGATTAGATTTGATCAGCTGTCGCAATCTGATGATCTATCTACAGAGAGATGTACAGCGCGATGTCATTGAACTGTTTCATTATGCGCTTGTTCCGGATGGTCATTTGGTGCTGGGAGGGTCGGAGTCGATCGAAAGTTCTGGCTTGTTTGTGAGTATTGGGAAGAAGCTTTGCATCTATCGCAAGCGGAATGTAGCCGCCCCAGAGCCTCGCCTGCCGACATTTCCCCTGGCAAGGACTCACTTTCAAGGTAACCGCGCCGCCGGTGATAACGGTGGCCAGCCGATGGCTTATGGTGTGTTGCACCAACAGTTAGTCGAACGTTATTCGTTTCCCAGCATTTTAGTCAGTCCTGACGATAAGATTGTTTATATCTCCGAACGGGCGGGGAAATTCCTGACGCATCCCGGTGGTGAGATTACCAATAGTGTCTACAAGTTGGTGACTGATGATTTGCGAATCGAACTACGGACGGCATTGCAAAAAGCCCGCCAGGAATTGACCCCTCAGCAGTGTCGCCCGATCAGCATTGTAATTGGTGGCGACCGTTTACATATTGTGCTCCATGTGCGACCCGCAACCGAAGATCAGCACTTGGGATTTGCGTTGGTCATCTTCCAGGAGCGGGGAATCGCCACCACGCAGGACCAAGGCACGGAGCAGTTTGCAGACGGTGACTTTGCCAACACCAAGATCGCCGCGGGGGGGAATGCCTCCTCGCATGACGATTTGGAGCTGCGTCTCCGGGATACGGAGGCCGAGCTACAGCTTACAAAACAAAGCTTGCGGGCGATTATTGAGGACTTTGAGACCAGCCAAGAGGAAATGAAGGCGTCTAATGAGGAACTGCAGTCCGCCAACGAAGAACTCCGCTCGACGATGGAGGAGCTGGAAACGAGCAAGGAGGAACTGCAAAGCATGAATGAAGAGCTGCAGACGGTGAACCAGGAAAATCGGCACAAGGTCGAGGAGCTGGACCAGTTATCCAACGATCTGCAAAATCTACTGACCTCAACCGATATTGCCACGCTGTTTCTCGACCGCCAATTAAGGATTTTGAGGTTTACGCCGAGAATAAGCGAACTCTTTAACATCCGCGACGTGGACCGCAATCGTTCGTTATTCGATTTTACGCATCGCCTGGGGTATAGCAGTCTTGCTGCTGATGCACAGACCGTGCTCCAAAATTTGACTCCGGTGGAACGTGAGGTACAAGATGACTCACAGCGCTGGTACTTGGCTCGTATCCTCCCCTACCGCAGCAACGAAGACCGCATTCAGGGCGTGGTCATTACCTTTGTTGAAATCACCGCGCTGAAGACCATTGAGCACGCTTTGCGCGATAGCGAAGAGCGGTACCGGCTATTGATTGATAACGCACTGGAGTATGCCATCATCCTATTTGATCTTGAAGGGCGAATTTCCCTGTGGAACCGTGGCGCCAAACGGATTACGGGGTTCAGCCAAGATGAAGCGGTGGGGAAGTCAGGCGATATTATCTTCACTCAAGAAGATCGCGACGCGGGCGTGTTTGAAGATGAATTGGAGACAGCGCGTCAGACGGGGCATGCGGGGGATGATCGTTGGCAGCAGCGAAAGAACGGTACTCGTTTTTGGGCCAACGGGGCGACGATGGCACTGCGTTACCCAGATGGTAAGTTGCGTGGCTATGCCAAAGTGCTCCGGGACAATACCGCGCAAAAACAAGCAGCCGAGTCATTGCGGGAGGCCGAGTGGCGACTGCGACAGGCGCTCGAAGCTGCCGAGCTGGGCACCTGGAGTTATGATTCGGAAACCCAAACCCTGCAACTCGACGCCAGGGCGCAATCGATCTTAGGAGTGGACCGCGCAGTGCTCAGTCGTAAGGAACTAAAGCAGTTACTGCCTGAGGAAAATTTCTCGGTGTTGGAGCAGGCCGAGCGAGTCGCGCTCCATCCCGAAGGCGGGGAGACTTTTGATCAAACGATGCGGATCATCAAGCCTGACGGGGAAGCTCGCTGGTTGAGGGCTTACGCGCGAGTTTTCTTCGAGGGCGAGGGTAAGCATCGCTTCGCCGTGCGGGCTGTCGGGGTGATCGAGGATGTGTCTGCTGAGACAGAATTTGAAGAGACGTTGCGGGGGAGTGAAACTCGGCTGAGACTGGCGGCGGAGGCGAACGGTTTCGGCAGCTACGAGTCGCAATTACCGACCGGCCCGTCAGTCTGGTCCCGTGAGATGTATTCCATCTTTGACATTCCCGAATCGACCCAACCCAGTTCCGCATTGATTTTCCAGCGGGTTGTATCCGAGGATAAACATGCGTTGCTCGATTCGATTTCCAACGCCACCTCCGGCAAGGGGCCGAGTCGCCACGCGATCGAGTTCCGGATACGACGCACCGACGGACAAGTCCGCTGGTTAAAGGACATCGGACAAACTTTTTTCGCGGGGAGCGGGGCCCAGCGCTCCCCGATTCGCGTGGTGGGGATGGTACAGGACATCACGGACCAA
>CAZHTX010000333.1:0-1489 GCA_964535475.1 uncultured Pirellulaceae bacterium | reverse complement strand
AAAAGGATTTTGAGCAATCATTGCAAACGGCTCGCGAAAAGGCCGAGGCGGCAAATCGTGCCCGCGGTGAATTCCTGGCAAACATGAGTCATGAGATTCGCACGCCGATGTCGGCAATTCTTGGATATGCAGATGTCCTATTGGAGTATCTGGAAGATCCCGACAATCGAAATTGCGTGATGGTGATGAAGAGCAACGGCGAGCATCTGTTGCAAATCATTAACGATATTCTCGACCTGTCTCGGGTGGAAGCGGGCAAGCTCGAGATCGTGCAAGAGAGAGTCGACCTTCCTGAATTGGTGACCGACGTGCACGCGCTGATGCGAATTCGTGCTGAAGAAAAGCGATTAGAGTTTCGCGTGCAGTATATTGGCAAGGTGCCTGCGACGATTCAGACCGATCCCAAACGCGTGCGGCAGATCTTGTTTAATCTGCTCGGCAACGCAATTAAGTTTACCCGCGACGGCTTCGTAGCTTTGTCGGTGAAGCTGATCCAGGGTGATCATCAGCCGCGAATTCAGTTTGCTGTGAGCGACAGCGGGATTGGGATGACGGCGGAGCAGAAAAAACGGCTCTTCAAGCCTTTCTCGCAGGGTGACTCGTCTGTCACACGTTCATTTGGCGGCAGCGGTTTGGGGTTGGCGATTAGCCAGCGATTGGTACGGATGTTAGGTGGAGAGATCAGTGTTCGCAGCGAACTGGGAGAAGGCTCCACGTTTATGGTCGAGTTACCCATCGGACCGCTGACCGACACGCCATTATTGGAATTGACCTTTGAGCCGTCGGTTCCTGAGCCGGCATCGACGTTGCCTCCACCACGAAGATTAGAATGCCGCGTGCTGGTGATTGACGATCGTCGCGATGTCCGCCACATCAGTCAACACTTTCTCGAAAAAGCGGGGGCCACCGTCAGCACGGCTGAGGATGGTTTGGAAGGGATCGAAGCGGTCCGCAACGCGACCGAGCGGGAGCAGCCTTTTGACTTGATCGTGATGGACATGCAAATGCCGCGAATGGACGGGATGCAAGCTGTCGAAATGTTGCGCTCGGAAGGTTTCGATCTACCGATCATCGCTTTGACGGCGGATGCCATGAAAGGGGACCGGGAGCGGTGTCTACGAGGCGGCTTTGATGACTATCTCTCGAAACCGATTGACCAAGGTAAACTTGTCAGGTTGGTGGGCAAATACACCATCGACACGCCCCGAGAGGTGCTGGTTCAATTGCGAGCGGCCCGCTCACGTCCAACGAAAGAATAAGCAACATCGCCTGCGTTTCGACGCTGCGGATTAGCCCCACCGTTGGTGCGGCCGCCACCGCGCGTTGCTGGCTAAGGGCCCGCGGCTAGCGCCGTCGGCTCACTGTAAAGGGCCCGCGACTAGCGCCATCGGCTCACTGAAAACGGCCCGCGGCTAGCGCCGTCGGATCACTGAAAAGGGCCCGCGGCTAGCGCCGTCGGATCACTGAAAAGTGTCTAATAGTTGCTGAT
>CAZHTX010000332.1:0-6576 GCA_964535475.1 uncultured Pirellulaceae bacterium | reverse complement strand
CGCAGGGAGTTCGCCCGGTCATTTGCGTCAGCGGTCCCTCGTCGCCCCGTTTCACAGCCAGCTTGCTGGGGCCCTCGACCAGCACGTCGACTTGTTGCCCGACCAGTTTGGCGTTGTCGGCTTCACTGATGGCGTTTTGGATGCGGAGCAGTTCGTTGTTGCGGGCTGCTTTGACCGTCTCGGGGATATCATCTTCGAGTCGCTCGGCCGCCTTCGTTCCGGGGCGGACTGAGTACTTGAAAATAAAACTGTTTTTAAAGCGACAGCGTTCGACCAGGGCCACCGTTTTGGCAAAGTCTTCGTCGGTTTCACCGCAAAAGCCGACAATAAAGTCGCTGCTCACGGCCGCGTGCGGCAGCAGGCGTTCGATGCGTTCCATCATTTCCATGTAATCGCCGACCGTGTAGCCTCGTTTCATGCGTTTGAGCACTTCGTCGCTGCCACTTTGGGCCGGCACGTGCAGATAAGGCATTACCTTGGGGTAATCGCGAACCGTGGTTAGCAATGCTTCGGTCATATCCTTGGGATAGCTGGTGACGAATTTGAGCCGTTCGATGCCAGGAATTTCGTGCAGCTGCTGCAGCAAGCGGGAGAGGTTGGTCGTTTCGCCGTCGGCCGTAAAGCGATAGCTGTTGACGGTTTGGCCGAGGAGGATGATTTCTTTGCAGCCTTGATCGGCCAGCACGCGAGCTTCCTGGAGGATCTGCGCCGGTGGTCGTCCCTGTTCGGGACCGCGAGTGTTGGGCACAACGCAATAAGTGCAGAACTTATCGCAACCGAGTTGGATCCGCAGGCAAGCTTGGAAGGGAGTCGGCCGCATGGTCGCGTCGCGGAGCGGATCGAAGGTTTCGTGCGAGCGACGAATAGAATCTTGCGAGCCAGCTTTGCGGCCCAAGCTGACAGCCATTTGTCGTCCCGCTCCGCCGCGGACTTGGGCCAACAAGTCGGGAATTTGTTGCAATTGGCCCGGTCCCACGATCAAGTCCACGTACGGTGCCCGCTCGAAAATAATCTTTTGATCTTTCTGCGCCATGCAGCCCATCACGCCGATCGTCAGGTTGGGGCGAGCGGCTTTGTCTAAACGCAAGCGACCGAGTTGGCTGTAAATTTTTTCTTCTGCATGCTCGCGGACGCTACAAGTGTTCAGCAGCACGGTGTCCGCTTCGGCTGGCGTAGCGACCAATTCGTAGCCGTGTCGCCGGAGGTCGGCCACTACCATTTCGCTGTCCAACACGTTCATTTGGCAGCCAACGGTCTCGATATAGAGTCGCTTTGTCATAGTTCTTTGCAGACAGTGTTGTCAGTGAACAGTGTTGTCAGTGAAGTCTTCTTAAAATTACTTGCTGGTCGCCTCGTCATTTTCCGCTGGCGGGTCGTCTTCTACAGTTGTTGTACCAATTCGGCTCTCGACATGCTCTCGCAGCGAAGTCACCAGCGATTCGCGTCTTCGCTTCACCAGCGACCCCAGCATAATAATCGCGCAGGCCATTCCAAAAGCCCAAACCGCCAGCGTCTGCAGATTGGTCATCGATCGGTTCCCGTGTCAGGTCAAGACGGTGCCCGCCGCCAGTGGTCTTCCCCGCAGCCATTCGGCCGCAGTCATTTCTCGTTTTCCCGCCGGTTTCAGCCGATTGATCCGCACCCAGCCGTCACCGCAAGCGACTAACAGTTGATCGTCTTCCAGGCGTACGCTGCCGGGAGCAGCTTGCTCATCGCTTAATTGATTATCGCCTAATTGATTATCGCCTAATTGATTATCGCTTATTTGATTATCGACCGCATCGAGATCGAGGATCATCAATCGCTGTGGTTGCTTTTTGGAACCGATCCCCGCGGGGATTTCAGAAAAGGCGCCGGGCCAGGGCTGCATGCCCCGCACGTGCCAATCGAGTTCCACCGCGGGGCGCCGCCAATCGATCCGGCCGTCGGCTTTGCTCAAGCGGGGTGCCCGGCTGACGATCGTCGGATCTTGGCTCGCGCCGACAGCCTGCTGGTCGGCCGTTGATTGGCCAGCCAGTTTTGCGATCAACTGTTCGACAGCCTCCAGCGTGGCGGGCACGCCGATTTGGGCTAAGCGGGCTTCTAACTCGCCGGCGGTTTCTTTGCGGCCGATGGGCGTTTTGCGAGTGGTAATGATCGGGCCGGCGTCGAGTTTGGGAGTCATGTGAATGACCGACACACCCGCTTCGCTCTGGCCACTGAGGACGGCCCATTGGACAGGCGCGGCACCGCGAAAGGCGGGCAGTAGCGAACCGTGCAAGTTGATGCCACCCCAGCGAGCCAGTTCCAGCACGTTGGCTTTGAGGATTTGGCCGTAATCGCACACGACCAACAGGTCTGGCTGATCGGCGGCCAGGATCTGCTGGGATTCCGCCGAGTTGGCACTTTCGGGAGCCACGACCGGCAAATCAAGACTTTCGGCCCACTGTCGAACTGGCGATTTTGGGGGCGGTTTGTTGCCCGGGCCGGGGCGATCGGGGCGGGTGAAGACTCGTAAACAGTGGTGTCCGGCTCGCAGCAACGCATCAAAGGCGGGCACGGCGAAGGGGCCTGTGCCCATCATCACCAGCCGCAAGGGGCGAGCGGTGGCGTGGATTTCCCCGCTAGCTTGCTCAGGCATAGCGTTGCTCCCAAGTTGCCAAGCGGGCGAGCAATGTTTCGTCGCTGGGAATCGCGCCCGTTTGTTGGCGGGAGCGAAATTCCAGCTCCATTTCTTCCAGTGGGGAGTGTAGATCTTCCCGCGCCGTGTCGGCCATGCGGTCAAAAAATAGCACGCCATCCAAGTGGTCGTATTCGTGCATCAGCACGCGAGCTGGAAAACCGCCGACTCGGCATTCGATTTGGTTGCCCGACAGATCGTAGGCGCTGAGACTGATTTCTTTGGGCCGCATCACCGTGCCGTACATGCCGGGCAAGCTGAGGCAGCCTTCTTCGGCCGCCTCGCTCCCTTTGGGGCGTTGGATTTCAGGATTGAGCAGCACCATCTCTTCGCCTTCGCCCCGTTTGCCAGCCGGGTTAATGACGAACAATCGCAACGGCAAGTCGACTTGGTTGGCGGCCAGTCCCACGCCGTTGGCCTCGTACATCAAATCGAGCATTTCGGCGGCGAGGCGTTTCAGTTCGCTATCGACGCGACGAATCGGCTTGCTGCGGTAACGAAGTGTGGGGTGGGGAAAGGGGATAATCTCAAGGGGCATGATCGAGTGGCGCCACGAACGAGCAACAGAAATGGGGGCCGGTCGATCATCAGACGCCGGCGGCAAACGACCTTGTTAACCACAGTGTAAGGCCCCAGCAATTGACCCGGGAGGCGGCTTGTCGTGGCAAATCCTCCGGAAACGCAAGAAAATTGGCCTTTGTCCGTGATCGCCGGCTCAAACTTTTGGGCGTGCCACGTCGCTACCGGAGTTCAAGCTGTCCGGCTCCCCGCCCTCCCCGCGATTAGATTCTCTCGGTACACTGGGAGAATGTAATGTGTCGCCGGCGTTTTTGTGTCGGTGGTACGGAGACCCGTTAGGTAAAGCACGAACCAAGAATTTAGGAGGCCGTCGGTATGGCCGTCGATCATTACGCTCTTTGCCCCTGTGGCAGCGGCAAGAAGATCAAATTTTGCAAATGCGCTAGTTCGATCGACGAGCTCGAAAAGGTGATGAAGATGGTCAGTGGCAGCCAAATGGTTGCCGCTTTGGACCGCCTCAACCAAGTGTTGACCAATCATCCCGACGCGGCCTGGGCCTTAGCGATTAAGGGGCGACTGTTGATGTCGCTCCGCGAGCACGATTCGTTGGCTGCCAACAGCGAACGCTTTATTCGTTTGCAGCCCTCCAATCCGCTGGCTCTGGCCCAACGAGCGGCGGCCGAAATCTTTCAAGGTGACGTCAAAGCTGCCGCGGCTAGTTTGTTGCAGGCACTGGCCGAGAGTGGTCGCGTGGTCGATTCATTCTTAATGGAAATCTCGTCTCTGCTAGCTTTAACGCTGGCCCGCAGCAAGAACTTGCTGTCGGCTAGACTCTACGCGACGCTGCCGTTAGCAACCTCTGACTACGAAGATTCCAAATTTGCCCAGCAGATACTCGGTGAGCTCAACCGCTCCAACTCGGTGAGTCTGTTAGTCAAGAATTTGCCCACCCCGTTTCCCCGCCCCGAGGATGCGAGTTGGGCCGAGCGGTTCGATGAAGCCGATGCGCTATTGCACAGCAACCAAGTTCTGTTGGCAGAGTCAAAATTCGAAGGGCTGGATCGTCAGTTTCCGGAGCAAGCGGCGATTGTCTCGGGATTGCTGACGTGCGCGGTGTGGCGAGCCGATGTGGCAGCCCAAATTCGGTTGTTGAAAAAGCTGAGTCGCATCGAGCAGGCCGCGGGGGAACTCGAGGAGGCGGCCCGTTTGTTCGCCACAGCGACGGCGATCAATCCCGCCGATGCCGATCTCAGCGTGCAGCTATACGAGTTTGTATACGAGCTGGAAAACAGCGAAGAAGCGACGCTGGCGATTGCTGCCGATGCCAAGTGGGTCCCATTGCCGGCTGAATCGCTGGCTCAAGCAGCCGACGAGTCCGATGGCGTGCCGCCCCGCGCCGGTTTTCAAGTGCTCGATCGTGAGCCGCTCGCCGGTGATGCGGCAGTCACTTCGGCCGCTGATGTTCCACTGGTGAAAACGGTCGCTTTGTTGTTCGGCAAGCAAACCGATCGCCCGGCGAGACTTGTCTTGTTGGACGTCAACGAACCAGACCGCGAGCTGGTCGAGCAGTCGGTGCAGGCCACTCTTCAACTCTCCGCACCGGTCGAAGTGAAAGAGCAGGCGATGTCCCTGCTGTCCCTAATGTTCCCGCGCACCTTCGGCGTCAATATTGAGGAGATGGATGATCAAGAAGTTGTCAACCAGCTTGTGGCAAACAACATCGATCACGCTGTCGGCGGGGCAAAGCTGCCGTTGTTCGCTGGCAAAACGCTTGCCGAAGCAGCGGAAGACCCCAGCACATTGATGTTCCGCACAGCCATTGTTCGTCAATTAGAAGCCATGGCTGTTGGCCTCCAGCAGTTCGAGCGTAGTCTCGATCGGTTGCGGACGCTGTTGGCTGTCGAACCCCTGCCTCCACTGACGCCCCGCACGGACGAGGATGTTGAGGCTTTATCCTTGTTTGATTTGCTCCGCGTCGATCCCAGTCAGCTCGATTCCGAGGGAGTGGTCTACCTCTTCCAACGATGCAGTCAGGTGAACGTGCAGGAGACGCTGAAGTCGGTCGCCCACATGCTCGTGAAACAGGAGGGTGCCGAGTACGACGCGGAAACGATTTACTCAGCCTATTTGGCTCTGTTGGGCACCGCCGAGTCGCTGGAGGTCGCGATGGCACTGGCCGCCGAGGCAAAGGCTTGGTGCAAAACGCAGGGGATTTCGGCCGGTCCAATCTTGCTCAATGAGTTGCAACTTTACGTCCGTGAAGGCAACGTGGCTGGATTCCAAAAAACCATTGATACGATCATGACTGAGCACAGTCAGGAGCCGGAATTAATGGCTCACGTCCAGCAACTTTTAACGCAGCTCGGTTTGCTGGGCCCCGACGGTTCGCCCCGCACGGGAGGCCGTCCAGCCGCCGCACCGCAATCTGGTTTATGGACCGGAGATGCTGGCTCGCCACCACCCGCAGCCCAGCAACCATCCGCGCCCCCGTCGCAAGCGGGCGGTGCCGCGCCGGCGGCCGGAAAACTTTGGCTGCCCGGAATGGATTGACAACCACACCATGCAGACTCAATCAGCAGTTGACCCGCAGATCGATGCTCAATGGATGCGGCGCGCGTTGGAGTTGGCCAAGCATGGCGAGGGCCTGGTCGAACCGAACCCGATGGTGGGCTGCGTGATTGTGCGGGATGGACAAGTGTTGGCCGAAGGCTGGCATCGCCACTTTGGCGGACTCCACGCCGAACGTGATGCGTTGGCCAAAGTTGGCGAACAGGCTGATTTGAGTGGTGCGACTTGGTATGTAACGCTCGAACCTTGCTGCCATGCTGGCAAAACACCTCCCTGCAGCGGGGCCGTGATCGCCTCCCGGCCGCAACGCGTTGTGGTTGCCATGCGGGATCCTTTCCCACTGGTTAACGGCGGCGGTTTTCGTGAAATGCAAGCCGCCGGGATTGAGGTCACCGTCGGTGTCGAAACACTTGCCGCTCAAGACTTATGCGCTCCCTTTCTCAAGCGACTGCAGACCGGTCGCCCTTGGGTGATCGCCAAATGGGCGATGACGCTGGACGGAAAGATTGCCACCGCTTGCGGCGATAGCCGCTGGATCAGCAGCCCCGAAAGCCGCCGCTATGTGCACGTTCTCCGCGGTCGCGTCGATGCCGTGATCGTGGGTGCGGGAACAGCCGCAGCCGACGATCCCCGTTTGACCACTCGCCCCCCCGGGCCTCGCACGGCAACTCGGATCGTGATCGATCGACACGCCAGCTTGGCACTCGATTGTCAACTCGTCAGAACCGCTCGCGAAGTTCCGGTGCGCGTCTTCACCAGCTCGCAAGCTCCCGCAGCTTACGTCGAGGCAATGAAGGCGGCGGGGGTGGATTTAGTCTGCTGCCAGTCCA
>CAZHTX010000331.1:3573-6603 GCA_964535475.1 uncultured Pirellulaceae bacterium | reverse complement strand
TAGCCACGGTTAGCCGTTTTGGCGCTAGCCACGGTTAGCCGTTTTGGCGCTAGCCTCGGTTAGCCGTTTCGGCGCTAGCCACGGTTAGCCGTTTTGGCGCTGGCCACGGTTCTTTTATTGACTGATTATTTTTCCGCAGTAAACATTAGTTTTTCGACTAAACAAAGTATCCCTATGAGCACTCAACCGGAAACCAATTGGCAACTTGCCCGTCGCCAGTTTCTAAAGAACAGCGGTGTTGGACTCGGCGCCACGGTGCTTGGGTCGATGTTGGCCAATCGCGGCCAGGCCATGGCTGATGGTGGCTACCGGTTGCCAACCGCTCCGCGGGTCAAGCGGGTGATTTTTTTGTTTATGGCGGGGGCACCCAGCCAGATCGAATTGTTTGATTATAAGCCAGAATTGGAAAAACAGTTTCGCAAACCGCTGCCACCCAGCATCAGCCAGGGCCAGCGAGTCACGGCGATGACCCGCGGCCGGGAACAGCTGGTCGTGCCATCCAAGTTTAAATTCAATCAAGCGGGCGAAAACGGAATTTGGATGAGCGAGTTGCTGCCGCACCTCTCCGGTGTCGCGGATGATCTTTGCATCATCAATTCCTTGAACACCAACGCCATCAATCATGACCCTGGCAAAACATTCCTATGCACCGGGTCGGAGATTCCGGGGCGGCCCAGCATGGGTGCTTGGCTGAGTTATGGTCTGGGGTCGATGAATGAGGATTTGCCCAACTTTATCGTACTCAGTTCGGCTTATTGGACCGGTGGTACGCGGAATGTGCAGGGATTGTATGGACGTTTATGGGGTAGTGGGCCGCTGCCGTCCAAACACCAGGGAGTAAAGTTCCAAACTGCTGGCGATCCCGTGCTGTTTTTATCGAATCCCAACGGGATTGATGCCAGCATTCGGCGACGGATGTTGGATGCGGTTGGCGAAGTCAATCAACGACACTTCGATGCGATCGGCGATCCCGAGATTGAGACCACGATTGCCCAGCAAGAGATGGCGTTTCGCATGCAAGCCTCGGTCCCCGATCTGACCGATGTTTCCGGCGAAACTGCCAACGTGCTTGATCTCTACGGTCCCGAGGTACATAAGACCGGGTCCTTTGCCCGCAATTGCTTGCTGGCTCGCCGGATGGTCGAGCGTGGTGTGCGGTTTATTCAATTGTTTCATCGTGGTTGGGATCACCACACCATTCTCCCCAAACAACTGCCGGGGCAATGTTTCGACGTTGATCAACCGAGCGCCGGGCTGATCCAAGATCTCAAGCAACGTGGGTTATTGGATGAAACGCTGATTGTGTTCGCGGGAGAGTTTGGGCGGACCGTTTATTGCCAAGGTAAGTTAGAACATGACGATTACGGTCGCGACCATCACCCCCGATGTTTTTCCGGATGGCTCGCCGGCGGTGGTGTGCGGGGGGGAATGACTTATGGTACGACCGACGAGTTCAGCTACAACGTGGTGGAAAATTCGGTTGCGGTGCGTGACCTGCATGCCACCATGCTGCATCAGTTGGGGATTGATCACGAACGGCTCATTTTCCCCTTCCAAGGCCTTGACCAGAAGCTTACCGGCGTGGAGCCAGCCCGCGTGGTGCATGATATTTTGAGTTAGCATCATTATACGTTTGGGAGACATTAAACCAAATTCGGAACATCATGCTGGGGCGACGACATGAGCAACAGTTTCACGAAACGCGTTTTCCTTGTCGTTTGCCTGTTAGCCGGCTATTGGCTTTGGCAACAGCCGGGGGCCAGCGGCGACGAAGCCACGGAAGATTCCTTGCAGCAATTGTTGCTCGGCTCGGATAACGGGAATCTGCTGATTCCTGCCGGCCGGTACGTACTGACCTGGAAATTGACTTGTCGCAGCGGGGACCAATTTCGCTGCGCGCCGCCGGGCCGGTCACTTTGGTAATGTCAGCGGCCGGGCCCGCGATTCGGATCGTCGGTGGGATTCGAGGAAGCGCCGATCCAGGGCAGATTACGCCCGAGAATTGGCTGGAGCGGATGCCGCTGATCGAAGGCATTGAGATTCTGGGCGAGCATCCCGAAGCGGACGGCATTGAGTTGGATGGAACGCTGCAAGCGACGCTCAGCCGTTTGGCCATCCGCGGTGCGCGGCATGGAATCCGGCTGGTGAACCGCAACCGCAACGTGATCATTTCGGATGTGCATCTCTATCACAACCAGGGTATCGGACTCTTTTTGGATCACGTGAACCTGCATCAAATTAACGTCAGTAATTCGCATATCAGCTACAACCGTGGTGGCGGGATTGTGGTGCGGGGAGGCAATGTGCGAAATCTGCAAGTCACCGGTTGTGATTTAGAAGCCAACATGCCCGCTGATGAGACGCCAACCGGGGCCGCGAACATCTTGGTCGATCAATCGATGCCCGCTTGCTCGGCTGCGGAAATCGCCATCACCGGTTGTACGATCCAGCACAACGCACATTACAGCAAACGACCACAAGTGACGCGGCTGGCACCCGGCGGCGCAAATATACGCATGCTGGGTAACACTGAATTTCAGCCCAACATGATCACCATTACGGGCAATATTCTCAGCGATACCGAAACGCACATTCATCTGCGGCACGTTACCGATGTGACGATTTCGGGCAATACCTTTTTCACCACCGAACCGACTGATGTTTTGGTTGAAGAGAGCCAGCGAGTGGTGATTGGCAACTGTGTTTTCAATCCTCGCGAATCGCGGGATACCGGGGGCGTCGTGCTGAGAAACAGCCAGCAATGTTTGTTGACTGGTTCGACGCTGCACGGCTTAATGGCCAATCAAGCCGCGGTGACTCTTGAAGGCTGCGGCGACAGCCGGGTGCAAGGTTGTGTAATTTCGGCGGCGCGAAATGGAGTCAATTTGCAAGATTGCCGTAATTGCGCAGTGGTCGATTGCACAATCACTGGCTTGCCTGCCGGGGGAGAGCCCGTGATTGGCAAGCTGGGGGAAAATCTCGCTGGTGAGCTCTTGATCAGTAACGATTGATCAGTAGCGATTGATCAGT
>CAZHTX010000331.1:0-3473 GCA_964535475.1 uncultured Pirellulaceae bacterium | reverse complement strand
CGATTGATCAGTAGCGATTGATCAGTCGGTGACGTGGTCCGCGGTGGGTGGCTTGAGTTCGCCTCAGTATTTTGCTGACGGCAGCTCGCGGATCGCATACAATGCCTGCGGGCGGGGAGTTGCGGTAACCTCGCCCAGTGCCAAGTTGGCATTCCCACCTGAAGTCAAGTCAGCCCACCTAAAGTCAATCTAGCGAGGTTCGCACTATGCTTTCACTATGCCAACGAGCAACGACGCTTTGTGATGGGATATCAAGGCGGGAATGGATGCGAATCGGTGGGCTGGGCGCATTTGGGCTGGGAGCCTCGCAGTTAGCCGCCGGGCAGGCGGTGGCGAATGAGCGTCAGTTTGATGCGGCACCACTGGGTGCCGGGTTTGGGAAAGCCAAACGCTGCATCGTGTTGTTCATGTTGGGAGGACCGCCGCAGCATGAGACATGGGACCCCAAGCCGCTGGCACCTGCGGAAGTCCGCGGTGATTTCGGCACGATTGCCACCGCGACTCCGGGGATGCATGTGGGAGAGCTGATGCCGAAAACGGCCGCGCTGACCGATCAGATTGCCGTCCTCAGGGCGATGGCAACGGACGACAACGCGCATTCATCCAGCGGTTATTGGATGTTGACGGGGCGGCCGCACACTCCGAAGAACAACGAGAATGCGCTGCCCGGTCCGCCCAATGATTGGCCATCGATGGCTGCCGTGGTGCGACAGTTGCGCGGTGATGTGGGGAGCTTGCCAGGTTCGATCCGGCTGCCCGAATCGATTTGGAACACGGGGCAAATACTGTGGCCCGGTCAGGATGCCGGTTGGTTGGGCCCCCAGGCCGATCCCTGGTTGATCACGTGCGATCCCAATCAAGCGGATTTTAAAGTTCCCGATATCGCTTTACCGGTGCATGTCACTCCGGAGCGATTCGAACAGCGCCGCGCGTTGCGGGAATTGATGAACGGTCGTTTTCAAGAGCCAGCTAGCGGGCCGATTCAGCGTTGGTCGAACTGGCAAAGCAAAGCGATTGATCTGTTGCGCGACGCGGGTACCCAGCAAGCGTTTGAAGTCGACCGAGAGTCGGATCAGGTTCGCGACCGCTACGGACGCAATCGCTTTGGACAAAGTGTGTTGTTGGCACGTCGGTTGGTAGAGTCGGGAGTCTCCTTGGTGCAGGTAAACTGGACACGTTGGCCCGAGGATGAAAATGTGGCACCCGCTTGGGATACTCACGCAAAAAATAGCGAACGATTAAAGCAGGCCTTGATGCCGCCGATGGATCAAGCTTATTCGGCACTGCTGGAAGATTTGCAAGAGCGAGGCATGTTGGACGATACGTTGGTGGTCTGGATTGGGGAATTTGGACGCTCCCCGAAGATCAACGCGGCCGGTGGTCGTGATCACTGGGGGCATGTTTTTTCGGCCGCCTTGGCGGGAGGCGGAGTTCAAGGGGGAGCCGTGTATGGCGAGTCTGACAGCCAGGGTGGATATCCGTTATCAGGTCGCGTTGAACCGCAAGATTTAACAGCCACCATCTTTCATTGTTTGGGGCATGCTCCCGAGACCGAGATTCATGATCGTCTGGGACGTCCCTTGGCCATCTCTCAGGGCCATCCGGTTCGACAAATATTGTAGGCCCAGTCTCACTGGTGGAACGTCGTCAGCTGTTGACTTAGAACCTACCCGAAAAACCATAAAAGAGGCCCGCGGCTAGCGCCGTCGGCTCACAGTTTTCGGAAAAGAGGCCCGCGGCTAGCGCCGTCGGCTCACAGTTTTCGGAAAAGTTCTTAATTACATAAATTCGAGTTGCCTCCTTTTTTTGCGTGGGGTCGCTGTTCCGCGATCCGTGTGTTTGTCTTAAGAGAAGTTTTGCGATTATGAAACAACGCTTATTTATCGTGTTAGCCGCCGTAATCATTGGTCCCCAGCTTACGCAGGCCGACTTGGCGGGGGGGGAAACCAGCACCGTTGTTAATTCGACCGGGCAGGTCTATCGGTTTACCGCGCGGGCTAGCGAGTTGGATGCTGCTGCCCGCGAGCATCCCGAAATCGGCTTTGTGTTTGAAAAGGATGGCAAGCCGCAGGATGTTCAGCACGCGATCGTCGACACGCGAGTCGAGTCGCGTGGTCAGTTAGTGATCTGGCTGATGGGACACAATGGCGAGTTGTTCAAGCGGCTCAGTGGCTACGGATTGCATGCGATTGAGCCGCATTATGCTCGCAATTGGTTTTCGCTCGTCTGCCAAGAACAGCCCGTCGGTGAAACGTGTCGCGGCAATGTGCGGCTGGAGGCGGCCACCGGGGAGGATTACAGCGATCAAGTAACGATCCCCATCGCGGATGGGATGCGGCATCGTGCCACCGTGCTGGTGCGTTGGTTGGCCGACACCAACCCGGCAGGAAAATGGGAGCAATTCCTCAGCGATGATCGGCAAGATTTACTTTGGGAGAAGGTGATATTGGCGGGGATCTCGCACGGATCGACCACGGCGGCACGGTTTGCCAAGCATCAGAAAGTGGCTCGCGTGGTGATGTTTTCTGGGCCGCGTGATCAATATCAAAGTTGGCAAGGTTTGCCCTCGGCCACGCCTTCAAATCGTTACTTTGGCTTTACTCATGTCAAAGATACGGGCTGGGAACAAAGCCACTATTGTCGTTCCTGGGAACTATTGGGGCTGCATCAATTTGGACCGCTGGTCAACGTTGACGATGTGGCACCGCCCTACCAGCACTCGCGTCGTTTGTTGACTAACTTTGACGTCGACGGGAATGCTGGGCGGGCCCATTCCGGTTCGGTGCCGGGCAGATCGGCTGGTCGTAACGAGGCGGGCGATTTCTTGCACGAGGCCGTCTGGGAATATCTCTTTACGTCGCCGGTCGACCAAGTCGGTGAAGCGGTCGCGATGGACGACAACTGCATCAAGGAGCAGCGTCAAGCTGGAAGGGATTGATCGGGTGGGGCGAGTCACCGAAGCTGATCCCCATGGCCCGCGCGGCGGCCACGGCGGAGCTGTCGAGGTGAACCGTCCGCAGGCAGTCGATGGCTTTGAGGATGGGAACCGAAAAAATTTCCGGCGGGTCGCTGTAGACCATTTCGCCAAAGCGTTTTTGGATGACTAAACGGACAGCGTGAGCGCCGTACATCGTCGCCAACGCGCGATCGAAAGTCGTCGGTGGGCCGCCACGTTGGAGGTGCCCCAGGACAACGCAGCGAACATCTTGACCACAACGATCTTGAAGTTCGGCGGCGATCACGTTGCCGATCCCACCGAGCCGAGTTTGCCGATCGTTTTGTTCTTGTTCCTGAGCCACGTTGAGGCCCGAGGGGAGTTTGGCTCCTTCCGCCACGATCACCAAGGTGAACGACTTTCCCATGCCCCGGCGGGCCTGGATTTTGGCGAGCACGTTTTCGTATTCCCACTCAATTTCCGGGATCAAAATCACATCGGCCCCGCCGGCGATCCCGGCGTGCAGGGCGATCCAGCC
>CAZHTX010000330.1:0-6635 GCA_964535475.1 uncultured Pirellulaceae bacterium | reverse complement strand
GGCCGGCCCACGTTGCACACCGCTGGTCGACGGCCCCCACGTTTACACGCTGGGAACCGAAGGGCACTTGTTCTGCTTCAGCGCCACCGATGGCAAAATCGTCTGGTCGAAGAACTTGCCCGTCGACTATGCCACCAAAACGGCTCTTTGGGGTTACGCCAGCCATCCGTTGATCGACGGAGACAATTTAATCTGCGTCGCTGGCGGCAACGGCTCCCACGCGATCGCTTTGAATAAACTCAGCGGCAAAGAAGTTTGGCGCACGCTGTCGGCTAAGGAGCAAGGATATTCGCCACCCACAATCATTACGGCGGGTGGCACACGGCAATTGATTCTCGCTCGTCCTGGCGCCGTCAGTTCGGTCGATCCGGCCACCGGCAAAGAATACTGGTCAGAACCTTACGAGGCGACGAACGGCTCGATCATCATGTCGCCGGTCCAAGCTGGCGAATACCTCTACGTGGCTGGCTACTCGAACAAAAACCTTATGCTCAAACTGGCCGCCGATCAGCCTCAAGTCGAATATCTTTGGCAGGATGAAGCGAAAAAGGGCATCTCCCCCGTCAATGTCCAGCCCCTGGCCGACGGCAACACCATTTATGGATTTGACCAAGCGGGCCAACTGATGGCGATCGATGTCCCCAGCGGTGAACGACTCTGGCAAACCAGCGACGCGATTGGGGGACGCGCTGCGGGCAGCGACACCGGGTTCCTGGTTCGCCACCAAGACCGCTATTTCATCTTCACGGAAAAGGGGGAATTGGTCATTGTCAAACTCAGCCGCGAAGGCTTTGAGGAACTCGACCGGACTTTCTTGATCGACCCCACCGGCCTCGCTTTTGGCCGCCCCGTGGTCTGGTCGGCCCCCGCTTATGCTGACCGCAAAATCTATGTCCGTAACGACAAAGAGATCGTGGCGTTCGATTTGGGGGAATGATACCCGACAAACAAAGCGAGCTAAACTACCTAACCCGCAAGGTCACCTCGTTTCAATCGGCAGCTTCCCGATAATTTAACGCAATGTGAATTTTCGGGTTCTGTCGATTGTGATGGTCAACCGAACTATTCCCGCTAGGCCACCGGGCAGGCCGCAACAAGTGTCTTGACTTGCGAAGGGCGGGAATTGAACGACCAGCATGTACCACGAAACAAGTCTGGATCAGCCGGACTGTTTACAACCCTCGGCAGCTTTGCCGTACTGCTGTTGCTGGAAACTTCTGCAATTGCGCAGACGCGATTGAGCAACGAACCGGAAACACCACTCTTCGGCGACACCGCAGCGGATGTTCAGATCAGTTTCCGTGACAGCACTCAGCAAGCTGTCACCGCGACGAGGGAAGAAACTGCTAAGAACGAAGGTACAGCTGAAGAAGCGGGCGCTGAGGAAGGTACCGAGGACGGGGACGAAAAGCCGGACATTGAGGAATTGAGCCGTCGCCTGGCTGAAATGGAAGAGTCGTGGGGGGAATTTCGGGAGAAAATAGCGGAAGAGAAAGCTGAAAAAGCCAAAAAGCCGTCGACGACAATCAATGGTCGTGTGCACCTTGACTATTGGTCATTTCTCGACAACGACCCGGCGATCGGCTATTTCGAAAACCCCAACGCCTTTAACAACGGAACCCCCAATCCCAAGTTTGGCATGGATCCCGAAGACCGTTTTGTCTTTCGGCGAATTCGCTTGGAAGCCAAGGGAAAAGTCCCGGGCAACATGAGCTGGCGGATGCAGATTGACTTCAACCGTCCCTCGACGCCGGAATATAAAGACCTCTTCATTGCTTGGGACGAGTTGGCACTCGGGCAAAGGCTGATTTTAGGAAACCAAAAGCGACCGATCGGTCTCGACCACCTCAACAGCAGTCGCTTTAACGTCTTTGCCGAGCGACCGATGGCGGTGGAAGCTTTCAACGAAGACGCCCGTCGCATCGGCTTGGCCATGTATGGGTATGACGAAGCCAGCTCGTTGCACTGGAGATATGGTGTCTACAACTTGGAAAACACGGCAACCAGTGGTCGGTACATCGGCGAATCGTTGCAAGTTGGCGGTTACGGCCGGCTCTCCTCCAGCCCCTGGTATGACGAGATCAGCGGCGGCCGGGGATACCAACACTTGGCGATCGCCGGCAGCATCGCACGTCCTGATGGCGACGCCACGGCTGCGGAAAGCAACTCCAACGAAGCACGCTTTCGCACCCGCCCTGCAGCCCGATCAAACTCGCGGTGGATCGACACGGGGCGAATCGCCGGTGCTGAGTACTTTGAACAGGTCGGTGTCGAATCGATAACCAACATCGGTGCCTTGCAGATCACGGGCGAATACTTGGCTACGTTTGTGCAACGCGACTTGGCTGTCGGACCAGACGGCGATCTGGCGTTTCACGGTGGCTACATTTATGCCAGTTATTTCCTCACCGGGGAACACATCCCCTATGATCGTGCATCGGGCACAATTGGTCGCGTGAAGCCGTTTGAAAACTTCTTTCTCGTCGACCGCTGCCGCGGTGGCTTAGGGCGAGGCTGGGGCGCTTGGCAATTAGCGTTTCGCTATGACTATTTAGATCTCTCCGACAACGACATTCTGGGAGGAGTCGAGTCCAATTACACGCTGGGGCTGAATTGGCACTGGACCGCTTACTCCA
This sequence comes from uncultured Pirellulaceae bacterium, assembly GCA_964535475.1. Classification (GTDB taxonomy): domain Bacteria; phylum Planctomycetota; class Planctomycetia; order Pirellulales; family Pirellulaceae; genus Laterigemmans. Next base: position 3,999 of record CAZHTX010000330.1, on the reverse strand, counting down.
AAGTGCAAACCAACTTGACCTACGGCACGATCGATGACCACCGCGCGGTCGTCGACCCCAACACGAACATTGCCTATACCGAAGGCGATTTCTGGATACTAGGCAGCCGCTTTATGATTGATTTCTAACACCCCGTCAGACGGCTCGCGTTGGTCACCGTTCATTCCGGTTTGCGGGCAAGCTGCAAGGAACGTTCGGAAAATAAGAACCTATCCGAAAACCATTAGCCGCTTTGGCGCTAGCCGGCGGTTCTTTTGGGTTTTCGGATAGGTTCTAAGTATGGGATTTCGCCCCGCAAAAGCAACTTTTTCTCGGACGTTTGCTGAGCAAAAAGGCGACTCTAAAAACAACATGCGTGAGGACAAAACAATGAGACCACGATGCGGGCGAATTTTCGTCGCCACTCTGTTGATCGCCGCTTGCAGTCTGGGAGCCGCGGTGGCAGACCAACATTTGCAACTGCGCAGCCATTGCCATTACTGCGGCGTAAAAACATGTCGCCTCAAAGTCGAAAAGAAGCAGGAAGATGTGTCCTGCTTTACCGTCGAACGCAAGGACATTTGCATTCCACCGGTTACTTTTCCTTGGGAGTGTCGGCCCAGCCGGCCGGGCAAGGTCCGCAGCGTCAAAGTGCTGAAGCCCGAGACCTACGAAAAAACCGTTTGCAAATACTCGTGGGAAGTCGTCACGATCTGCCCCGCTTGTCGCGGCGGGCTGGAGCGAGCTGGTTGCGACGTGGCTCCCGGGGTGGTTGCGGCTGAGTTTGACTTGGAAAGTCGGCCCTAGGGCGTTTTCGATCCCTTGCCAGTTTGTTAAAGTGGTGGGAAAAGGTAGTTTACCGCAACAGTAGCTAGCAGCTCTGCTGCGAACCGTTCGTTGACATCTCGGCATCTCCCTTCCCACCAATTGGCGGTGGGACTGAGCTCGTGTTCGCAGAGTCCCGCGAGGGCGCGACGGCTCAGGATCCGATTTGACCAATCAAGCCCCCACTCACGCAGCAGCAGGCAGCATGACTGAGACGCTCCGCGCAACGCCGCTCGCTTCCTGGCATCACGAAGCGGGTGCCGTGATGGCTCCCTTCGCGGGCTACGAAATGCCCATTCGTTACGCCTCCATTGTCGAGGAGCACGTGGCTTGTCGGACTCGCGGGGTGCTATTTGATGTGTCGCACATGGGGCGACTCCGCTTCGATGGGGATGATGCCGCCGCCTTTCTCGACTCGGTGATGACACGCCGGGTCATTGGCATGCCGATCGGCGGGGTGCGTTACGGGCTAGTCTGCAACGAGACGGGCGGGATTCTCGACGATGTGCTCGTTTCTCACTTGGAAACTCCCTCGGGCACGGCCTACCATTTGATGGTCGTCAACGCTTCCAACCGCCAAAAAATTGTCGATTGGTTGACGCCCCAACTGGCCGAGTTCCCCCGCGTCACGATGACCGACCGGACGGAACTAACCGCGATGATCGCCGTGCAGGGACCGGCCGTGCTGGAAACAACGGCGAGACTCTTTAACTATGATCCGCGGCGGTTGAAATATTATCGCGCGGTGGTCACCGAACAGATGGGCAAACCGGTGATCGTCAGCCGCACGGGATACACCGGCGAGGATGGCATCGAGCTGATCGTGCGAGCGGAAGAAGCGCCCAGAATCTGGGAGAACCTGCTGATGGCTGGCCGCGACCAGCAATTCATCGCCGCCGGCCTGGGTGCTCGCGATACGCTTCGCTTGGAAGCCGCCATGCCGCTTTACGGGCACGAGCTCGATGAAACCATCGACCCAATTTCAGCCGGCCTCCAGTTTGCCTGCAGCCTGAAAGACCGCCAATTCAATGGTTCCGCCGCGATTGCCGAAGTGCTAGCCAACGGCCCGCAACGCGTTCGCGTGGGGATTGTCCCGCAGGGTCGCCGCCCGGCCCGCGAAGGCTGCCCGGTGCTCAGCTCGGAAGGCACGCTGCTGGGCACGATCACCAGCGGCGCTCCCTCGCCCACCCTCGGCCATCCGATTGCCATGGCCTATGTTGACGCAGCGAACAGCACCCCCGGGACAGCCGTGCAAATTGACATTCGTGGTAAACACGAACCGGCTGAAATCGTTGCCTTACCCTTCTACAAACGTTAATCGCCCTTTCCTAAGTGTGGAGTCCGAAGCTGATGAAACCGTCCGAACTGCTGTTCGCCGAGTCCCACGAATGGGTCCACGTGGGCGAAGAAAATGGCCAGAAAATCGCCACCATTGGGATCAGCGCATTCGCGATCCAGCAACTCAATGATTTGGTCTACATGGATCTTCCCGAAGTCGGCAAAACCCTCGACGTTGGCGACGAGTTCGGTGAAGTCGAATCGGTGAAAGCGGTCAGCCCGCTGTACAGCCCGGTGGCCGGTGAGATCACGGAAGTTCACAGCGAACTGCCCGATAACCTGGAAAGCCTCGGCGAAGACCCCTACGGCGAAGGCTGGATTGTGAAAGTGCGTCTCAGTGATGAGTCCAGCTTGAGTTCCTTGATGGACTTTGCCACCTACGAAAAACAAATTGCCGCTGAAGGTTAGCCGCCCGCCTGTTTGGTCCTTCATTAGTAGCCAATATGCAACGCTTGTTGATTGATGCGCCCGCTGCGGGAGCCGTAAACATGGCTCGCGATCAAGCCATATTGGAACAGGTCGACCACGGGGGCGAGGCCACCCTAAGATTTTATCGCTGGGCCGAACCAACGCTCTCGCTGGGCTACTTCCAGCGAGTGGCCGACCGCCAGCTCCATCCGGCCAGCCAATCACTGACACTCATCCGCCGCAGCACCGGTGGCGGAGCGATCGTGCATGATCGCGAGTTGACTTACAGCCTGGCAGTGCCGCTGCGAGATCGCACCAGCGATCGCGCGACGATGCTCTATCGCCAAGTTCATCAAGCCGTGATCGCCGCGCTGGCTCAGTGGCAAATACCAATCGCGCGGTTTGCCGACACGCCCGTCGCTCGCACCAAACATGCTTGGCCGGAAACATTTCTCTGTTTTCAACGGCGTACCGACGACGACTTAATTCTTGCCGGTTATAAGATTGTCGGCAGCGCCCAACGACGCACGGCCCGCGCCGTCTTGCAACATGGCAGCATCCTGTTGGAAGCCAGTCGCCACGCGCCCGAGCTGCCCGGAATCGGTAATTTGATCACGGCCCAAATTGAGCTCACGCCGCTGATCGAAGCGATTACGGCGCAGATCGAGCAGCAGTTAAACATGCGATTCACCGCTGGCGTTACCCCACAGAGCGTTATTGCGCGGACCGAAGAAATTGTGGAAGCCAGATTTGGTAACTCCAACTGGACCGCTCGCCGCCCCTGATCTTACTCGCTATCGCAATCGCGCTACCCTGCGGTCACATTACCCTGCCCTGCCCTACCCCGCCCTGCCCTGCCCTGTTTGAGCTTCCGCTTCATCAACCCGTTGGTCCGCTTTCATGCAAGCAGCTATCTTTTCGCAGTTCCGCAGCCCGTTGCAAATTTGTGAAGTTGCCGATCTGCAAGCTCATCAAGATGGCGCCATTATTCGCGTGCGGGCTTGTGGCGTTTGCCGCAGTGACTGGCATGCCTGGATGGGACATGACAGTGAGGTCAGCCTGCCGCATGTTCCCGGACACGAGTTGGCGGGCACCGTCGAAGCAGTGGGAGCCAACGTCACGCGTTGGCAAGTGGGCGATCGCGTCACGGCCCCTTTTTGCTGCGGCTGCGGCAGCTGTCTCGAATGTCTCAGCGGCAATCCTCACATTTGCGATGCCTACACCCAACCTGGCTTTACCCAGTGGGGTGCATTTGCTGAACAAGTCGAGATTCGCCACGCCGACCTGAACCTCGTCGCCATCCCCGAGTCGCTCGATTACGTCACGGCCGCCAGCCTGGGCTGTCGCTTTGCCACCTCGTTCCGCGCGGTCCTCGATCAAGGCCGAGCTTCGGCAGGCGACTGGGTAGCGGTCCACGGCTGCGGGGGCGTGGGGCTATCGGCAATCATG
>CAZHTX010000329.1:5566-6637 GCA_964535475.1 uncultured Pirellulaceae bacterium | reverse complement strand
ATCTCGCTGAACTCTTCCGCGTTGGGCATGAAGAAAGTTTGCACCAAGCTGTTGATAAACCAGGTCGTGGCCAGAAAGAGAAAGAATTCTTCTTCCCGCCAGCCGGTATCGACTCCGATGGACCGCGTGTATTGAAAGACAATTAAGTAGAAGCCGACATTCATTAACGTCCAAGAAACGCTGGTCAAGCACTGGAAGATAAAGTTGGTGCGAAAGGTTAAATCGCGGATCAGGCTGTTGCTGGCGAAGGTCAAGAAGACGCGCAGGTAATCGGGGCCGGCGCGTCGCGGCGATTCGTCCGTGGGCTCTGAGAACGGGTCGTGTGGCATGCTGGTTTATCCTCCATATCCACTGTAACGTCGCACGCCAGTCGCATAGCAAAAGCGGCAGGTGAAAATGAAAAACAGCAGCCAAGCCGCCTCGATGGCCAGCTCGAGCGGTAGCTCTTCGGGTGGGATCTTGCCAAGGAACACGGCGGCTGGAAAGTAAGCCAAGTATTTCAGCGGCAGCAGTTGGACGAACCACTCGATGCTGTCGGGCAGCAGGGTCAAGGGAAACATGTGGCCGCTGAGGAAGAAGCTGAACAGCATGTAGATGAACAGCAGCGAGCTGACTTCGAGAAACCAGAATCCAATCATGCCGATGGTGGCTTCGAGGAAAAAGCCGATAAGAAAACCCATCACCAGCGTGGCGAGGAAGGCCAAAAAATGGGGCGCGGGTGGCCAGCCGCTGGTGAAATAGCCGCGGCAGAGGAAAAAGACAAGCGCGAAGGGTAAGATCGCCACCGTGTAGTAGGCGACTTTATGAGCGACTCGCTGCAGCATCAGGAAGCCAACAAAGTCGACTGGTTGAATCAAATAGCGTTTGATCTCCCCCTCACGAATCTGCCTGGCAATGCCGCTAGCCAAACCGGGCATGCTACTGAAAGCGCGACCGATCATCGTGATCAAGTAATAAGCCACCATGCCGGCCAGGGTGTATCCGCCTAGTTCGACCTCGTCGCCCGCGGTTTGCGCTGGTGTCCCGGCTTCAGCCGGCCGGTCTCCCAACTCCCCGTCGTTGCTCGTACCA
>CAZHTX010000329.1:0-5466 GCA_964535475.1 uncultured Pirellulaceae bacterium | reverse complement strand
GTCCCGGCTTCAGCCGGCCGGTTTCCCAACTCCCCGTCGTTGCTCGTACCACGCGCTGGTGTCCCGGCTTCAGCCGGCCGGTCTCCCAACTCCCCATCGTCGCTCGTACCACGCGCTGGTGTCCCGGCTTCAGCCGGCCGGTTCCTTCGCTCCCCATTATCGGCCACGAACGGCGTATTAGTTGTCTCCCCCGAATTTTGGACATCGGCCTGCAAACTATTACCAACCGAGGCGTAGACCGCCGACCACAGAAAAATCTGGGTAATAATCGGCAGGAATCGCATCAGCGTGCCGAGGGCAAAATCGCCTCGGTAGGCCAAACGCTCCTCCAGCGACGTGCGCAAAATCATCCACCAAGTTTTCATGCGGTGCGCCGGGCCGCTGAGTTTTGCCGCCGAAGTGGTCATGCTTTCGCCACCTCGACGCGTGAACCTTCCGTTTGTGAACCGTCGACTTGGGAAAACAGGTCGGCGATTACATCCTCCAGCGGCGGATCCTCGACGGAGACATCTTCCAGCCGGTAATCGCGGAGCGCCGTGGCCAACCGCGTGGGGACATCGCTGCGCGCGATTTTCAGCCGCACTTTGGGCCAATTTGTGTCGAGCACTTCGCCCAGGTGGCTGAGGTCTCCCGGCTGGTCGCCGGTGGCGAACTGCAGCGTCACGACTTTGCTGCCGGAAAATTTGTCGATCACCCCGGCCAGCGAGCCGTCATACTTGATTTGCCCTTGGGCAATGATCACCACTCGCCCGCAGAGGGCGGCGATATCTTTCATATAATGGCTGGTAAGCAGAATCGTGATTTGCCGTTTTTCTTGGTAGTAGCGGAGAAACTTTTGAATTTTGTGCTGGGCGATCACATCGAGACCGATCGTCGGTTCGTCGAGAAACAGCACATCGGGACCGTGCAGCAAGGCGGCGATCAGCTCCATCTTCATGCGTTCGCCCAAACTTAACTCACGCACTGGTTGGCCCAGCAAGTCGCGAACTCCGAGCAGATCGGTTAGTTCGTCCAGCGAGCGGCGGAACTCCTCGGGGGCAATGCCGTAGATCTGTTGGTGCAGACGATACGATTCTTGGGCCGGTAAGTCCCACCAAAGTTGGTTTTTTTGACCCATTACCAGGGCGAATCGCCGGCGGTAGGCGTTGGTTCGCTCCCAGGGGGTATAGCCCATCACTTGCGCCGAGCCGCTGGTCGGGTTAATCACGCCGGAAAGCAATTTGAGGGTGGTCGTTTTGCCAGCCCCGTTGGGACCGAGAAAGGCAACGAATTCGCCCTGTTCGACCGTTAAATTGATGCCTTGCACAGCGTTCACATCACGAAATTCGCGATGGAATAAACCACGAATGCTGTTTAGCAAACCCTCGCGTTTACTATAAACACGATACGATTTGACTAGATTCTTGACCTCGATGATCGGCATGGCGGCCGGTATGGATTGGTGGATAATGGACGAAGATGCACAAATTGTAGGGGCAACCCCCAGCGACCGGCAGGAGGCTAGCAGCGACCGGCAGGAGGCTAGCAGCGACCGGCAGGAGGCTTTGCGGCCGCCGGCAATTCGCGTGGGACTGGGCTATGACACCCATCGGCTCGGTGATGGTGGGCCGTTGCGGCTGGGCGGGATTGATATTCCATCCCAGTGGCACGCGATTGGCCACAGTGATGCTGATGTGCTGCTGCACGCCATTGTCGACTCGCTGTTGGGCGCGGCGCGACTGGGGGACATTGGCCGCTTGTTTCCTGATACGGTAGCTGAAAACCGTGGGCGGAACAGTGCGGAATTTTTGCTAGCCGCCATCGACCGCGTTCGCGAGGCTGGTTGGGAAGTCATCAATTTGGACTGCGTGGTGTTGGCTCAACTGCCAAAACTATCCCCCCATGTTGAGCTGATTTGTCAACGAATTGCCGAAATTACTGGCTTGTCACCCGAGCAAATTGGGCTCAAGGGAAAGACTGGCGAGCAGGTTGGACCGGTCGGCCGGCATGAGGCGATTGAGGCTCGGGTCGTCTGTTTGCTGTGGCGACCGATTCCCCTATAATCGCCAACATCCTCAAAACTTCACGGAAGTATCCAGCCACGGAAGATTATCAATCATGAGTACCGCACCGGCAGCCAACCGCTCGGCCAGTTCCACCGAAGCTCTGCCCGAGATTCGCGTCTACAACACGTTGTCAAAAACGAAGGAGCCGTTTGTGCCCCTGCGTGGCAAGCATGTTGGCATGTATCTCTGCGGTCCCACGGTCTACAAGGAAGCGCACATCGGCCACATGGTCGGACCGGTAATTTTCGACACCATCAAGCGTTATTTGACCTACTCGGGGTTCGACGTGGAGTGGGTGGTCAACATCACCGACGTGGACGACAAATTGATCGCCCAGTCGCGTGAGCGGGGGGTGCCGATGAGCCAAATCGCCGTGGAAATGACAGCCGATTACATGGCCAACTTGAAAGAGCTCGGCGTCAACCAAATCAATCACTTGCCCCGCGCCACCGATCACATGGACGGGATCATCCGGTTCATTGAAACCCTGGTCGAGAAAGGTTACGCCTACGCCAGCGAGGGGGATGTGTTCTTCGACGTGGCTCGCGACCCCAATTATGGTCAGCTCTCCAACCGTTCGCTCGAGCAAATGCAGGGCGAGGGAGGTGGCGCGGCCGCCAAAAAACGCTCGCCGGGCGATTTTGCGCTCTGGAAATCGGCCAAAGCTGATGAGCCAAGTTGGTCGAGTCCCTGGGGTGAGGGGCGTCCCGGTTGGCACATCGAATGTTCCGCGATGAGTCACTATTACTTGGGCGACACGTTTGATATCCACGGTGGCGGGCTCGATTTAGTCTTCCCGCACCACGAAAACGAGCGCGCCCAAAGCAGCTGCTGTCACGGCGCGCCGATGGTCAAGTATTGGTTGCATAACGGTCTGATGCGAGCCGGCGCGGCGGGCAAAGTGGGTGGTCGCTCGGATCGCGCCGCGGAAGCAGCGACCGCCGCGGCGGAAGCGGAGACGCCCAGTGCTGAGTTGCCAAGTGCTGAGACGCCAAGTGCTGAATTAGCTGGCCAGGAATCGGTGGAAGCTTTGACAGCCGGCAAGATCAGTCGCAGCAAGGGAGCGGGTGGTCTGGCAGCCTTGATCCGCCAGCACACGGGGGAGCGGATTCGATTTTTCTTGCTCCGCACCCACTACCGTTCCACGATCGTGTTTGGTGATGAGGGGCTGCAGGAGGCGGGGGTCTCGCTGGAGTCGTTCTATCGCTTCTTTGCTCGTTTTGAATCGATCACCGGCAGTGATTTTTATCAGCTTGTCGCCCCGCGACGGCGGACCGAGTCGTGCATCACTGAGGTAAGCGGGGCAGAGGCAAGCGGGGATGCCACGCTGAGTGAATTGGTCAGCCAGCAGGCAAAGTTCTTGGCGGCGATGGACGATGATTTCAACACTGGCGCGGCGATCAGCGTGCTGTTTGACATGTTGAGAACGCTGAATCGTCACGTGGACGCCAACGGATTATCGGCGGGAGCCGACGCGGGAGCGCCGGGCGTTGCCACGTTGGTGGTCGGCGGCACGCTGTTACGCGAGTTAACGACGGTGTTAGGGTTGTTTGCCAAAGCTCCCCCGACGGCCGCCTCGGATGATGACAGCAGCGCCCAGATGGTCGAGCAATTGATGGAATTGTTAATCGAGTTGCGGAAAGAGGCCCGCGCGAAAAAGGACTTTGCCACCTCCGATGCGATTCGCGATCGTTTGTCGGCAAGCGGTGTCGCTTTGCTCGACGGCAAAGATGGCACCACCTGGGAAGCGAAGTAACCTTGCCGATATGTTCGGCAACGCATCGCCCAGAAGCATCGCCCAGAAAATTAGGCGGCTGCATCAGCCGGCGTCTGGATTCAACGCACATGGATGATCAAGGATGATGATCTGATGACACGCATACTGGGAATCGACCCAGGGCTAAATATTTGCGGCTACGGAGTGATCGAGTCGCAAGGCAACGGCGCACGACTGGTGGAGGCGGGGGTGATTCGCACCAAGCCAAAATCGTCGCTCCCCAGCCGATTGGCCGAGCTGCACGAAGGTCTGCTGGAGATTATCGAATCGCTCCGCCCCGACCGGATGGCTTTGGAACAATTGTTTTCCCATTATGAACGTCCACGGACCGCGATCTTGATGGGGCACGCTCGCGGGGTGATCTGCTTGAATGCCCAGTTGGCCGGTTTGGAGATCGAGCACTACGAGCCGACGCGGGTAAAAAAGTTGCTCACCGGCAACGGCCGCGCACCAAAATCTCAAATGCAGATGGCAGTCAAACTGCAACTCAACTTGGCCACCGAACCGGACCCGCCCGACGTGGCGGATGCTTTGGCGATTGCCCTGTGCGGTCATTATTTTTCTAAATTCGCGGCGATATAACGGCGAGATAACTTTGATCACGAAGATTTCCGGCAAGCTGTTGGCACTCGACGAAGATGCCGCCACACTCGATATTCCTCCCTATGAATACGAAGTGTTGGTGCCCGATTACGTCCGTCGCCAATTACAGCCGCAGCTTGGTCAAGTCACCAAGATGTACACCATTGATTTTTTGGAGGGAAACGCGGCGCAGGGTGGGCGTTTGACACCGCGGCTGGTCGGTTTTTTGACGGAGCCGGAACGTCAGTTCTTTGAATTGTTTTGCAGCGTCGATGGCGTGGGCGTCAAGAAAGCGTTGCGAGCCATGGTGCGGCCGGTGAAAGAATTGGCCGTCATGATTGAAGAACAAGACTCCAAAGGGCTATCGTCGTTGCCCGGGATCGGACCGGCGACCAGCGAGCGGATTATCGCCAAACTGCGGAGGAAAATGCCCCGTTTTGCCCTGATGGTGGGACGCGGGGTGGCTGCCGGAACAGAGCCCGAGGACGTGACCAGCTCGGTGGCCCGTGACGCCTTTGACGCCCTGTTGGCACTCGGGCACAGCGAGTCGGACGCCCGCCAGTTGATCGACGAAGCCTTGGAGAGTACGAAGAAATTCAAGGATGTCGAGTCGCTGCTGACGGCGATCTATCAGAAGCGAAAGGGTTAGCGGGGCGGAAAAAGAGGGCAAGCCGGCATTGATACTTGGGAGCGGATACTTGGCTGCGGATACTTGGATCCGCTGGCCGTTCGTGGTATTGTCAAGAGTGAACGAAGTCGTCTCCGCGTGGGTAACTCGCACGTGAGCAAACGTTTCGGCGATCAACCTACAATGGGGTTCGTCGTAGGTTCTGCCGCGGGCGGCAGCAACGGCACGGCCGATCCCTTTGCAGGTGTATCCCGTCACACTGTCCACCTCGGTTTGCCCGAGGATATATAATGCCAGATCCAGTCGGTGGATGCCCAGGTCGATCAAGGGCCCCCCTCCGGACTGTTCGGACGTCAGGAACCAGTCGCCGCGCGCCCAAAGGCCGTCGAAGGGGCGGTCGAGACACCAGCGCGTGTGGGTTTGCTGAATATCGC
>CAZHTX010000328.1:0-6674 GCA_964535475.1 uncultured Pirellulaceae bacterium | reverse complement strand
GCAGGCTGCCAGCATGGGCGCCTTTAAATGGGAGCCACTGACGCGACGGGTTTTTCAAGATAGCGTTGTGCAAGGGCTGTTGGGGCTGACGACTAGCCAAACGGTGGGCGGACCCGACTTCATGAAGTTGGTCCATCATGAGGATGTGCAAGGTGTCCAGAACTGCATTGATGACGCGGTAAAGTTTGGCAGGCCATTTTACACCGAATTCCGCGTGGTTCGGCCAGACAGCACAGTCCGTTGGCTGGCCGCGCGGGGGAAACGGGTGGAGGACGACCAAAGTGAAAGTAGCCCAAAAATCGTTGGTTTGAATTGGGACATTACGGAAGCGAAAGAACAGGCCGAACGGATTCGCGCCAACGAACAACGACTGCGACTGGCGATGAGCGCCGCAAAGTTGGCACTGTGGCAGTGGGATGTTAAACGGGACCGCATCGAATGGTCTCGTGAATTGGAAACGGGAAGGGGAGCTTATGTGAATCAACCCCTCGGCTCGATTGGCGATTTCTACTCGCTGGTGCATCCAGATGACCGATTCGATGTAGAACACGCGCTGAATAGTTGCCTGGGTACGGGAGATCCTTATCAAATTGAATTTCGCATCCGCAATCCCGAAGGTGATTATCGTTGGGTGATGTCAACGGCTCAGTTAATTTGTGATAGCGATGGGACACCAAGCCAATTGTTGGGCATCGAGCTTGACATTACCGAACGGAAACAGACCGAGTTGTCTTTAAGGCTCAACGAAGAGCGGCTCAGGCTGGCAGCTGAGACGGCTGGCTTTGGAGCTTTTCATTTTGATCTCGACGCGCAACGGGCATCCTGTTCGACCGGCTTTTATCGGCTGTTAAGAGTCAATGCTTCGGATGCTGATGTTTTAGAGCCATTCGATTTATTGCGTTATGCCCATCCGGACGATCAAAGGTACTTCCGTGAGCATCTTTCTGCCGTCACGCTCGGAGAGATCGAACGATCCACTGGTTTTGATTTTCGTGTTCCAGACGAGGATGGGTCGACGCGTTGGTTACGATTACAACACAAGACGCTGTTTCAAGGGGACCACGATGAGCGTCGTCCAACGCAAATTATTGGCACGCTATTGGACATTACCGGGCAACGCAATTTTGAGGAGAAGCTGGAGGCGGCTCGACAAGCGGCTGAAGTGGCGAATGCTTCGAAGAGTGAATTCCTGGCGAACATGAGTCATGAAATTAGGACTCCAATGACCGCCGTCTTGGGCTACACCCAACTGGTCGCCGAGAAAATTCAGGACCCCGACGCTCAAAGTTATTTAGCCACCATCCAGCGCAATGGCGAATTTCTGCTGGAGATCATCAACGATATTCTCGACCTATCGAAGATCGAAGCGGGGAAGCTGGAAGTCAATCCCGAACGGTTTTCTCCCGGCCGTCTCGTAAGCGATGTGCGTTCGGTCATGGAGGTCCGAGCGAAGGAGAAGAACCTGGAACTGCTGGTCGAATATGTGGGTGAAATTCCCGCTTACATTACCAGCGATGCCAAGCGTCTCAAGCAAATTCTCATTAACTTGGTTGGAAACGCTATTAAGTTCACCCAGCAAGGTGAGGTTCGCGTGATTGTGCGTCACCTTGATAATGGAGATTCTAAACTGGCCTTCGAAGTTGTTGACACTGGAATTGGCATGACGGTGGCCCAGCAACAACGTTTGTTTCAGCCATTCTCACAAGGTGACGCTTCGATCTCGCGAGCCTTTGGTGGGACCGGGTTGGGGTTGGTGATCAGTCAACGATTGGCGCGGATGTTGGGCGGTGAGATTAAAGTGGAAAGTTCCCCCGAGCGGGGCAGCCGGTTCTTGGTGACGATTGCTACCGGTGACGTGCAGAGCGAGCCGTTAGTCCGACCATCTATCATCGAGCATTCCGCGGCATCCCGGGTACCTAGCGGAACCATTCGGCCCGGTTGCCGCGTGCTGGTCGTTGATGACCGCCGCGACATTCGTCTGTTGGCTGAGAAACTGCTGCATAAACTAGGGGTGACCACGGAAGCCGCCGAGGATGGCCTACAGGCGGTGGCAAAGGTCAACGAAGCCCTCACGCGTGGTCAAGTTTTTCATCTCGTGTTGCTCGATATGCAGATGCCCAAGCTCGACGGGTATCAAACTGCCGAAGAGTTGCGAGAGCTGGGGTTTGCCAATCCGATCCTTGCGCTCACCGCCGATGCGATGCAAGGGGATATGAATCGCTGCATCGCCTGTGGTTGTAACGATTACTTAAGCAAACCGATTGATGCTAAATTGCTGGCACAGAAAATCTACCAGCTAACCAACACCTTGGATTATTAGCCGATAACTGTGGAAGGTTAACGTTATTCTGCTTACTGATGCGTTTCACGCCAAGCGATCGCTGCGGATGAATCATGCGCGATCACCGGGTTGGAAAGCCGTCCCAAAGATTCGATTTCCACCGTGCACTGATCGCCAGGTTTGAGGAATCGCTGAGGATCACGGGCTACGCCCACGCCGGAGGGAGTGCCGGTGAAGATCAGGTCCCCTGGTTTGAATGTAAAAATGTGGCTCAGGTAGCTGATTAGGTAAGGGATGGAAAAAATGAGATCCGAAGTGCTGGAGTCTTGCATGGTTTGATCATTTAGATGCATTTGAATCCGTAGCGCCTCGGGGTTGGGGACACTTTCGCGGGCAACCACGTAGGGGCCCACGGGGGCAAACGTATCAAACGATTTTCCCAGCAACCATTGGCCGCCGGAGTGATGATATTGCCAGTCGCGTGAGGATACATCATGCCCACAGCAATAACCAAATACATGGTCAAGCGCGTCTGCCTCGCTGACTTGACAGCAGGTCTTGCCAATCACCACCACCAACTCCGCTTCATAGTCAACTTGCTCACTCAATTTGGGCAGAATGATGGGATCTCCAGGGCCGATCAGGGCGGAGGGCAATTTGCCAAAAATGACAGGTTCGCTGGGAGGTTGTTTACCCGTTTCCAAAGCGTGGGCGCGATAATTTAGGCCGACGCAGATTATCTTTTCCGGTTGGTCGACCGGGGCTAGCAATTCCCAGGCGCCGAGAAACGCGGGTTGGTCGTTGACCGTTGTTAACCAGTACCGCAGGACCGATTCGTGACGCATCACATCGCGAAGGCTGGTGATCGGCGGTAGTTCCGCAGCCGACACGGGTATGAGTTGATCATCACGGAGGACTCCCATACCGACATGGCCGTCGGACGATCGATAGCGAACCCATTGGACGGACATGATTGGTTCCTTGACTACTGTGAATCGGGATGGTGGGAACTGTGCGGATGTGAATGATCGCCGCGCAACATCTTGGGGTTGGGTGGTGAATTGACTTGATCGGGTAGGTCAAGTTGCGGTACTTGCTCCGTGGCAGAACCGGTTGACCCGGCCGGCATATCGGTGGGCGACTGGGCCTGCTGAGTGGAGGACGGGACAGATGCGCCCCGCGGGTCGGCTGCATGCGCATGTGGGCGGGGGCGGAACAGTTTTCCCAACGGCCCGGCCAACAAGGCTGGCAAGAAAATCAGGTCACCGACCAAGGCGGCGGCTAACAGGACCAACATTAAGGTGCCAAAACGTTGCGTGGGGGTAAAGGTGGAGAGCGCGAACACAAAAAGTCCGAGCCCGCCAACCAAGGTTGTCTGCGTCATTGCTGGTCCGACGCGACGGTAGGTTTGAATCAGCGCTTCGCGGCGATCGAGTCCGCTGTCGAGCCCGCGACGCAGCCACGATAAGAAGTGAATAGTATCGTCAACGGCAACTCCCATCGCCACGCTGGCTGTCATCATGGTACCGATATCCACCAAGGTGCCGAGGTGGCCCATGCTGCCGAAAATCATCACAACGGGGAACACATTTGGGATCATGGCAACAGCCCCCGCGCCCACTCCGAACAGCAACGCTTGAGGCCGCAGCATACCCCACAGCGGTCGGCCTGGATTGAGCAGCACGATCATCACGCCGCCGATCAAAACGAAAGCCCAAGCGATACTGTCGACTAGACTGCTGAGTAACGTGTTTTGTGCTTTGTAGACAACTGGAATCACGCCGGTGTAGATGACTTGCAGCGGCCCGCTGCCGTTCACCACGGGAACGTGATCGACGATTTCAGTCGTCGAACGGTCAAATTGAACATCGCGGGCATCGATCACAACCGCCGCTTTAGATCGCAGAAATGCCACATCATCATCACTCGTGCCGGGCAGCGTGATCACGGCCGCCAGCGAGTTTAAGAACTTGGCAAATTTGGGTGACTGACGAGCGGCGGCGAATTGTTCCGTCTGAGGATCCCCCCATTGCACCTGGTGGAAACGTTCGTTGGCCAGCAGTTCCCGCAAGGTTGCTGCGAAGATCGCTTGTTGGTCGAGCCGTCTGCCGAGGACTTCGCTGGAGGCCGCAAACGGAGTCGCGTCCTCGATTTCGGGTAGCACCAATTCCTGCCGCCCCAGTCGCTCGGGAATTTCCTTGGCTAGTACCAAGACGCTCTGATTTTGCTTGTCAGACGCCTGCTCTTGGTGCGCATCGAGCAGCAAGTCGCGATATCGGTACGCTGCCAACACAGGCTCAACTGCTTGCCGAAGTTGATCGACGAAGTGGCCATAATTGACGTCGCTGAGTGCTCCCACGCGTAAACTAATCCGCCACAGCTCGCTGCCTTCCAGCGGTCCTCCGGCTTCGATGGCAAGCAGGTCGGCATCGATTAGGTCTTGCAATTGAGTCGATAACTTTTGATTGAATCCGCTGCGCGTCGGATCAGGGCCGTTAGCCGGCGGTGGCGTGGGGGGCGCCATCGACGAGGCACTCATCGTGTTACCGGTGACTTGCAAACCTTGATCTCCGAAGGCCCGTTGCAAGGTGCGTTCAATGCGTCCCACCGCTTCCAGACGTTCCAGCAGCGTCAATGGATGATGCTGGGCAAGGCGGTTGGTGTCGGCGGGTAATGCGGTGCTATCGGGCGTTGAGTTTTCTGCCTCGGCAAGGGCTGGCAGCCTTTCCGCTTGCATCTCGGGCGGGACTCGCAGCACCAGTTCCATCGGAACCAGTTTGGCAAAATTTTCTTCCAGCCAGGCGTAGTCGCGGATAATTCTCGAATCGGGACCAAACAGTTTTAGGAGTTGGACCGATGTCTTGATTTTGGGCAGCCCAAGAGCGGCCAGCACGAAGAACACCAGGCAGAAAACGGTCACCAAACGATGGTGATTAACCACCCAGCGGCCAAACATCTCCCAGTGATCGGCCAAGGCTTTGCTGGTGCCGAGGCTGGCAGTCGCATCCCCTTTCGCTTTCGAAGCGGTCTTAGCGGCCGCTTTTGCCTCACGCGCTGCTTTTCGTTTTTGCGCAAACGAGGGAACAAAAACCTCTAACGCCGCCGGCAGGTAAGCAAACAACAAAGCGAGCGTGGCCAATACGCCGATTGCCGAGTAGAGTCCAAACTTGCGAATGGGAATGATGTTGCTGGTGTAGAGTGACATCAAACCGATGGCCGTGGTAACGCTGGCCAAGGTGCAAGGTCCCCAGCCATGAGCGAGCGCTCGACCGGGAGCACCCACGACGCCGGCGGTCAGCACCTCTTCGCGATAATAGTTGACGATATGAATTGCCGACGACAGCCCCAGCACGTACACCAACGAGGGCATGCTCATTAGAATCGCGTCGATGCCAGCTCCGCTCCACCACACGAAACTTAAACTCGTGGCGGCGGCAAAGACGCCCACGAAGAAGATCATGATGGTGATCTTGATGCTGCGGAAACAGGCGTAGCTGAGAAACAACCCGAGAGCGCCGCAATAGCCGACGAGTCGGACTAGGGTAATCGTTCCTTCTTCATCAATCGAGACATTGTCGATCGGTGGGCCGCCCACGTGCAGTGCTGGGCCGGGGGCGGGAGACTCCGAGACAAGTCGATTCAATGGTGGAGGCAACATCACCGGAGTCGGTGGCGGCGAGAGCCCGGCTTGTTCGGCCAGCTGATAGAGACGTCCTTGCGGTCCCCCCAAGACGCCGCGACCGGCAACAAAGGGCAGGTTGTCTTGTCCGACTTCGGTTAACGTGACCAGCAAAGCCGTTTGTCTCGGTGGCGGCGCAATCGCCAGTCGGTCGAACAGCTCATACCAAGTTTCGGTCTGCTCATCCTCGCTAGCCGTCAGCAGATTTTGCCGCGAGCCGGCGTACCGCAATTCGATGATGTTTGCCAAGGCCGCGGCGATTTGAGGCTTTATCTCCGCCGGCAGTGCAGCTCGTTGCTCGACCGGGTAAGCTTGCAGAAACGCTTCCGGGGACCAATCAAAGTCGCTGGGGATCGCCGAGGCAAATAACGAGCCGCTGAGCTGATTCATGGCTCGACGTCGCGCGATCTTCGGCTTTAGCTCTGAGGCGGTCAGGTCGACTGGGTAGAACGGCCCGCCCTCTTGGCTGAGCGTCTCCACGACTTCCGGGCCCGACTGGACGGTGGCAAACAGCGGCACCGTCAGCATGGCCGGGTCGTTGTAATATTCGTTCACCGCTCCCGGGTCGTCATCCTCGTCAACTCCAGGCCGCACATTGCCCACCGCTGTGATGAATTTCCCATCCACGTGCGGCCCACGCACCAGTCGTTGCAGCGAGCGCACCAAGCCGCCCACCGAGTCGTAGCGGCCATTCCAGCGAAACAGGCTGCCGTC
>CAZHTX010000327.1:0-6675 GCA_964535475.1 uncultured Pirellulaceae bacterium | reverse complement strand
CACCGCGCAACCAAACGGTGGCTAGCGCCAAAACCGCTAGCAGTACTTCGCCCCCGGGGGGCGAGGCTGGCCTCGCTGGGGAACTTATCGTAAAATCCCACGGCCGTGTTCGTCACGAAGTCGATTCAGCCACTGGAACGCGGCCG
Organism: uncultured Pirellulaceae bacterium; assembly: GCA_964535475.1. GTDB lineage: Bacteria > Planctomycetota > Planctomycetia > Pirellulales > Pirellulaceae > Laterigemmans. Next base: position 6,529 of record CAZHTX010000327.1, on the reverse strand, counting down.
GCGTGGTTTTCAAAAAACGCACGATCTGACTGGCCGTCGTTTTCCAGCTCGCCGCGACCGCTTGCGTCTCACCCTCAGCGCCCCAAAGGTCGTCTAACAACAAAGCCAACAGAGCCGGACGATCCAAATTATCGATCGCCACGCGAAAATTTTTCCCTCGATAAGCAGCCCGCAACCGCTCCGCCTCTTGGCAAAGTTCCGTCGACTCAGCGGTCCTCAGCTCCACGGCCAATGCTTCCCGCAACCGTCGAATTGCCATGCGACGATTGTCAACTTGGCTCCTCCGCTCGGCGGCTTCCCCTGAGACGCCACTGGGGCGATGCAGCAACACGATCGCCGTGGAAACCTTGTTGCGATGTTGACCGCCAGGACCGCCCCGCCGAGTTTGCCGCAGCTCACAATCTGCCAACAATTGCTCAACCGCAAGCAGAGCGGGATGCGGAGCCGGACAGGTGGGTTGAGCAAAAGAGAAATTCAACAGGTCGTTCCAACGGGCATGTGACTAAAGAACATCACCACGGACAGTGTCCCAAAGGTAATCCCACAGTCGAATTGAATCGCCCCGCACAACCGCGGTCACATTGCCACCCAACGGAGTTCGACCAGCGATCTCTGCCGGCAATGCGCACGTGACCTGAAAGCTGTCGGGAGAAACGTGCTGACTTAACACCCCTTCGGCAGACGACTTACCTTGATCGACCGACGTGCTGCTAATTGCCGCCACTGCCGTTTCCACGACCAAGCCGACAGCGTCAAGCGAAACTCGCACCTCCTGACCACTGGAAAAATGTCGCCTCAACTTCGCATCCACCGAGAGTGTCACTTGTTTGGCTCGCGGATCGGAGATGCGACACCACGGCTGGCCAGCTTCCACCATAGCACCAACGAGCGAGGAAAAATCATCATCCAGCGGCGGTCGCGACGATGTTTCCCCGGGCCGCTCGCTTGGGGGCGGAAACACGATTCCAGCCTCTGCGGCCCGCAACTGCAACGAATCGTTCTTTTGCGCACGCTCTTGGACCAAGTCCTCAGCCGCAGCGACCGCAACGGCGAACGGTGCCAACCTGTCAATCAACTCAGGCTCGGCCACCGAACGTTGCCGCAGCGCAGCATACTGGATTGCTAATTCTCCCGCCCGTGCTTCCGATCGCAACTGCTCCAGCTCGAATCTTGGCGCCCGAAGCTTTGCCAACAACTGCCCCCGCTCCACCCGCTGGCCAGGATGCACGTAAATCTGCTCGACCGTCGCTGTCTCTGGGACATAGACAGTTTGTGCTCCCGCCAATTGCACCGTTCCGCTGATCGTCACCCGCTGCTGCACCGGAACAAACAAGCCCACAAAGAGCACCAGCACGATCGCCGTGGCCGCCCCGCCTCGTCGCCAAGCGGAAACGGTCTGCCAAAAGCCACCTCCGCGAAACATGTTCCCCAGTTTCATCCCTTGCCTTACCACCACCAGGGACGCCAATAACCAGACTGCGGCACGCGCCACTGGTTCAACTCCCATGTTGCTGGCAATCATGTAAAACCACCCAGCCAAAGCCACAATGACAAACCACTGATAGATTCGCGAAGCGACAAAGTATCCAGCCCAACCGCAATCGCCACGCCAATCACCCCCTGTCCATCCCGCCACTCGCGGCTTCGCCCACGAAGCGATCAACAAACGATCGAAAGCCCGCTTGGCACGCTGCCGCATATTTGTTTGGTTGAGTAAGTCTGCCAACACGAAATAACCATCATAGCGCATTAATGGATTGGCGTTAAAGATAAAGGTGCTGATCCCACAGACAAACATTAAATGCAAAGCGGTCAAATGCAGCAGCGATGGTTCCGAAAAGAACCACACCCAAAACGCGATCGCCGCGATGATCCATTCGCAATAAATCCCAGCCGCCATAATCGCCATCCGTCGCCCGGCAACCGGAACACGCCAACTATCACTCACATCACAATACAAACATGGCGTCCCGCACAATAACAACATCCCAATCTCCCGGCACGGCGCGCCCAGCCGGCGACAAACCGCTGCGTGACTCAACTCGTGGGCGATCTTTGTGAATCCAATCACGCCGATGGCAATCCCCCAGTGGCTAGCTTGAAACGCCGGCAACAACCCCACCTCACGCGTCAACTGCCCCAGAAAAACCAATGCGGCGACACCAGATACCAAAATCAACAAACACCACATCAGCACCGCTGGCAAACTAAATAGAATTCCCGTACGTCTGGCAAGCTGAACAGCCAGCCGATCGGCAGGCAATCCGGGCAGCCGAATGTACAGCGGATTTGCCCACCAACGCTTGGCAACCGCGGGACCAGCAGCCAGCGAAGCACTGTCCAGCGAAGCACTGTCCAGCGAAGCACTGGCGGCGTGACGATTCTCAGCCAGCAGCCCGTGCCGTCGCGCTTCCTCCAATGCCAGCGTTGCGGAACCAGCGTTGACTCCCGCCGCCACTTCCCGCTGCGACGCGCGGGCCAACTCGGCCAACTGGTGGCGATCGGCCAACCGCAGAAAATCAAACCATGACGTGCGAACCACGCGCCCCGAAACCGGATCAGCCAACCACGCCTCATCGGTCCGTGAACGCCGTCGCCGCAAGATGCGAAGATCGCTGCGAAGTCGCATTCCGGCCGCACGCACACTGCCCGTGGTCAACGACGCGTTCCTTCTTCAAGACCCAGTCGACGGGCGGTCGCCGGGGACAATTCCGCAGCTTTGCCGCTGACCGGATGCACGATCACGGTCACGCGTCGCCCAGGGGCTAACAACCAACCCTGCTCCAAACGCCGGTTCTCAATCGTTGCGTGAATCCGTATCTGACCTTCATCATGCATCTGCGGATCCACCGATGTAACCGTCCCACGCAACGTCTGCAGCCGATTTCCCTCCGTCCAACGCACCGTCACGGCCGTCCCCACCGCGTTCCTCGGTGATAACTCCGCCTCGCCGACTACCGCCGATACGCGCAGTCGATCCATGCGGGCCATGCGGACGATTGTCTCACCCTGCTGAGCCCATTCCCCCGCAGATTTCAACACCGCCAATATCACACCTCCCACCGGACTGGAAATTTGCAATCGGCGACGGCGAGCCTCCAGTCGCTCAATCGACGCGCGCTGCAATTCCAACCCCATCGCTGCCTTGGCCTGCTCTTCCTCAGCAACCTTTACGGCAATTTCTGCCAACTGCACCGCCAACTGAGAGTCGCGGACCGCGTTGCGAGATACCAACCCAGGACTCGATTGATCCAAGCGGCGATCACTATCAGCTTTCAGCTTAGCACTTTCCAGATAAGTCTTAGCCTGCTGCAGTGCTAATTGACTGCTGGCTCGTTGCTCCAATGCCTTACGTTGTAATTCGGCCTCGCGTATCTCTCCCAAAATGCTCGAATCGTCCTGCGCAGCTAATAACTGACTCGCCTCCACCGTCTGATTGGCTTCCACGAAGACCTGCTTGAGCTGCTCAGAGGCCACCGCCGGAACCGCAAACTCCTCCACAAAGCCGACCTGACATCGATCAATCACAATCTCCTCCGCCGGCGATACCTCTACCGCCAGCATCGTTGGCCAACCAACGACTCCTAACAACAACCCAGCACCCGATAACAACCCGAGGCCTAACAATAACGAATGCATGTGGTGTTTGGCTGACCGTCGGTACATCATCATAATGTTCACTTTGTTTTGATTTACCAAACTCTCACCCCGCAACGATCTACCAATACAAACGCACCGCTGTCTGCAACATACGAATCAGATCCTGGCCAACCACATACCCCAACGGCTTGCGTCCACAATCGATCGCTAACGACACAGGCGCCCCCGGTTCCAAGACGGGAAGACCAGCCGCCTCGATGACAAACAACGCTGTCCCACGAGGCTCCTCACCAGCGCTACCACTCGGCAACACTGGCCCCAGCGAACTCAACTCAGCGGCGAACTGTTGATCGGGATAAGCTGCCAGCACCACATTCGCCGCAAGCGGCTTATTCGCTATCGCATCACCCGACGAACTGGCATTAATTACGTGGTCCAAACGTTTTTGCGGGATCCTCGCATCGATCTGCCAACCGCCCGTCTGCTCCACAACCCGCAGCAACAATTGACCACGACGCAAAGGACGCGATGCCAGTTGATCGGCTAGTTTCCAACCATTGACCACGCCCTCACGATCGCTCACTAAGACTAATTCCTCACGCTGATCCCGCAAAATCTTCAACTCGTTGCTCAACATTTGTCGTTGATGACGGTTGACTTTCAGTTCCGTTTGCCAACCACGAACTTGCCCGCGTTCATCATGCGTGTAATTTCGCAACTGAGTTTCCAAGTCGGCCGCCTGTTCATCCAACACGCGAATCTGCCCCTCCAGCTGACGAATCTGTTCGTCCAAACCAGAGTCCACCAACTGCACCAACGGTTGCCCCCGCGCGACCCGTTCACCGTGAGTGACATATAAGGTTTGCACAGTCGCGTCGCGGGGCGAATAAACCATCTGCTGCTGCCGTGGTTGCAACGTCCCATCCGCGGTGACCATCAGCGGTACCGGCAACATGGCGGCTATGCACAGCGTCAACAGAAAACCGAGCGGCATGAGCATCCGCCGCAACCTGCTACGCTCACCCGCAACCGCCCCGCCTCCCCACTGCCACCAAGTCGCTCTCGCTCCCTCCCAACTCGCCAGCAATAAACTCAATTGCCAGCACATCAATCGCCACTGCTCCAGCTCGCTCGGCTCGGCCACATAATCGGTCAAGCCACGCTCCGGATCATCCTCCAAAACCAAACACCAATTCGTTCGATCCGCACCATCGTTCAACAAAGCCACACCGCGCAAGACCAAATGCCCTTCCTGCACAACCATTTCCAACTCAGCATCTGACCTCTCCCCGCTTCCTCCCCAATCATCAAGCTCGCTACGCTGTTGATCGCTAATTTTATCGTCGCTAGTCGCGTGGTTGCCCACTTTCTCCGCATTGCCAGCAAGCACCAGTCCACTACTCCCCACCTCAACCGCTTGCTGACTAGCTTGACGAGCAATTTCAATCAACTCCTTGATCAGGGCAGCATGCGGATCAAGCTGATCAATGCCACTCACGGCAACCACCCGCGCATGACTACCCTGAAACTCCACCAACGTCACCCGCTCCGCCTCACTCCAACTCCGCACTCCATCGACCAGTCGACGATGAAAGCTCGCCACCCTCCCAGCCAACTCAGCACGCTTTAAAGAACTCGCTGCACCCAACCGCCCAAGTTCAATCAGCAACCGATCACCCGTGATCGCTAAATGAACAGTTGCATCAGCAGCTCGCCAACGACAATCCCGCAAGTATTCCGCAGCCAAATCGGCCATCTGAGCAATGAATCGCAAATAACCGCGTTGAGCCGCCGGGCCGCTGCCAGCTGGTATCAACACTTCCAGCATCGTTTCCACCGCACCATCTAAATCGACCGGAACGGGAACCACCGCGGCCAATTCGGTTGTCGGATTGCCAGGCTCCGAACTCTCCCAACCAGCTCCCGGAGGGACCATCACCGCACCGCCGGAATCGCCGACCTCATGGATCATCGCCTGATGACACCGCGCCCCACCAGACACCTCCAGCAACCGACGATCGACGGTGCCGCAACGATAACTAGCAGTCCATTGACCATCGCGGCGGACCCACAGCACCACCGCCTCAGCCGCCATCGCCGTTCCCACAAGACTGAGAAAGCGAGGCCAAAACCGCGGCTCCGCTACCCGCGAATGCGACAAAGCGGAAATCTCAGCAATGATCCGACCGATCTCATGCCGAGTCTCGCGCACCACCTTGTCCACCCCCGAGCGGCCCGCTCCAGGGTCTGCGACACCGATCGCCGCATCAGCGGAAAATCGAAACGGCTCGTTGCGGTCTTGATCATGCATGGTGCGTGACGAAGTAACAAACTGACCGACTAGCCGTCAATCGCGGACAACCAGCCCCCCCCCATTCCAGCGCATTCATGCACCGCCAACCCCATGCTTCAGTCCTCGACTCACTCGGCGACTCACTCGTTGGCTCATACTTCGCCTCACTGCCAGACACCCGCAAAAACCTCGGCAGAAACCACCCTAATAGCTAAGCGAACTCCACCACCTGCGAAGTTAAAAGCTGCAAGGTCAAAGCCACCACTGACGGACGAAAAGACACCCCCATTAGCCACGAAAGAACACCCTTCATCTACCGCAGCCTTTAGAACCCACCCGAAAACCGTTAGCCGCTTTGGCGCTAGTGCCGCGGTTAGTTTGGGTTTTCGGATAGGTTCTTAAGTAGCCCGCGAGTCGAAAAGCATCCTGATTCCAGCACGCCTCGCTCACCACATTCGCAACACAGACACACCACATTGGCCTACACCAGCAACCTACACTAGCCAAGAAAACCTCGCGACCCCCTGAAATCTATACCTTTACGTGTAGGTATGGGCGTCAGGGATAACGGTCAAACAGCTGTTATCCCCGAAAGTCGCCAAGTGGGGATATAATGGAATACCCGTTATCCCGGAA
>CAZHTX010000326.1:0-6696 GCA_964535475.1 uncultured Pirellulaceae bacterium | reverse complement strand
CGCAATTTGCTGGCGTTACCCGCTTGGCCAAACGATTCCATCCGCGCGACGCAGACCGCTTCCATGGCGGCGCGAGCCGGTTTGAGATAATCGCGAGGGTCAAATTTTTCGGGGCTATCGGCCAGCACTTTGCGAATCGCACCGGTGATCGCCATCCGGCAATCGGTATCGACGTTGATCTTCCGTACACCCGACTTGATGCCACGTTGAATTTCCTCGACCGGCACGCCGTACGTCTGCTTCATCTGGCCGCCATACTGGTTGATGATGTCTTGCAATTCTTGCGGCACGCTGCTGCTGCCGTGCATCACCAAGTGGGTGTTGGGCAAGCGAGCATGAATCGCTTCGATGCGGTCCATCGCCAGCACTTCACCGGTCGGCTTTTTGGTGAACTTGTAGGCCCCGTGGCTGGTTCCGATTGCCACTGCCAAAGCATCAACACCGGTTTCGGCGACAAACCGTTCGGCCTCTTCGGGATCGGTCAGCAATTGGTCGTGCGTCAATTCCCCTTCCGCACCGTGGCCATCTTCCTGTTCGCCACCACCGGTTTCCAATGAACCGAGACAGCCCAGCTCGCCTTCGACCGAAACGCCGCGAGCGTGTGCCAAACGGACAACTTCGGCCGTAACTCGCACGTTGTAGTCATAATCAGCGGGTGTCTTGCCGTCGGCTTCGAGCGAGCCATCCATCATCACGCTGGTGAAACCATTCTCGATGGCGCTGAGGCAAGTTTCAGGGCTGTTGCCATGGTCTTGGTGCATGACAATCGGGATGTGCGGATACAGTTCAGTGGCGGCCAACATCAAATGCCTTAGGAAAGCATCTTGCGAGTAGGCTCGGGCGCCGCGCGAAGCTTGCACGATGACGGGCGAGTCGGTCCGATCGGCAGCCGCCATAATCGACTGGATCTGTTCCATGTTGTTCACATTGAACGCGGCCACGCCGTAATTATTTTCGGCGGCGTGGTCCAAAACGACGCGAAGCGGTACCAACGGCATAGTGGTGATCTCTGAGAGTTGAAAGGAATGCGGGGAATGCAATTCAGCTTGGCTGGCTGCGGCTTCATTGAGCATCCAACCGGTTTCATTATCCTGATCCCTGCCAGCATCGCAACCGCCCTGGTCCGTTGTTTGCATCGGCTGGGCGAACCGCTTAAAACCTGCCATCATGGCTCGCAAACGTTATCAATTCACTGTCGCAGGTCTTAACTAACGAACATGCCGGAAGATCTTTACCAAGTCCTGGGCGTAGGTCGTCAAGCGTCGCAGGAAGACATTCAGAAGGCCTATCGCAAACTGGCTCGCAAGTTCCATCCCGATATGAATCCGGATGACAACAAGGCGAAGGAACGTTTCCAGCGCGTTCAAGAGGCCTATGACGTCTTGAGTGACAGCGAAAAACGAGCGGGCTACGATCGCTACGGCGCTGATTTTGAGAAAATCCGCAGCAGTGGCTGGAACCCTCAAGCCGCTGGCGGGGGCGCTTTCGAGGGCGTCGATCTGGAGCAGATCTTTGGCGGCCGGGGTGGCCGCGGCGGAGGAGGGGGCGGCGAAGCCGGCTTCGAGGGTGGCTTTGCAGATTTCTTCGAACAATTGATGGGAGCCCGCGGCGGCGGGCCGGGAGGCGGTGGGCGAGCTGGTGGGCCGGGAGCTGGCCGGCGAGCGGCCCCCCGCCAAGGTGGCAACCTGCAACACGAATTGTCCCTGCCGCTGCGGACCGCCGTGACCGGGGGCAAACATGAATTCGTGATTCAACGTCCCGACGGCAACGAAACGATCAGCGTCACCATTCCGCCGGGAGTCCACGACGGGGCTAAAATTCGCTTGCGAGGCAAAGGCCAGCCCTCACCTACCGGGCACGAAGCGGGCGATCTGATTTTGGTGCTCAAATTACTACCGCATGAGTGGTTCCAGCGAATTGGACAGAACCTCAAGCTGAATCTGCCGATCACGCTGGCCGAAGCCGCCCTGGGGGCAAAAGTCGATGTGCCGACTCCCTCCGGCACGATCACGCTGACCATTCCGCCGGCTAGCAGCGGTGGCCGCCGATTAAGAGTGAAAGGCCAAGGCGTTCCCGCCCGCGATGGCTCCACGGGCGATCTGCTGGTCGACTTGGTGATCAAACTGCCGGAGCATTTTGAGCCCGAGGATGAAGCGGCTATTCGCACAATCGAAGAACGCTATACCAAACCGGTCCGCGGCGAGTTGAACTTTTGAAACCGACCAGCATCGACCAAGCAAACCTGCTTCCCCCCGGGAACACGTTTCCTAAATCCAGCCGCATCGCCAGCTCCCAAGAGTTCACGCGAATTCTCAAACAAGGACGGTATGCGGCCGATGCCACGCTGGTGGTCAACGCAAAACCGGCGGCGCAAGCAGATCGGCGAGGCAATTTCCCCGGTCGCCTCGGGGTGACAATCCCCACCAAAACCGGCAACGCAGTGGTCCGCAACCGCTGGAAACGGCTGATCCGAGAAGCCTATCGTTGCCAACGCCAACAACTGCCGCTGGGCTACGATTTTGTGGTTCGCCCGCGACGCGGCGGCAGGTGTGACTTTCACAGCATCAGCCGCTCGCTGCTGAAATTGTCACACCGAGCTAGCGGCTTTCAGCAGAACAGCCCGCAAAAGAACAGCCCGCAAAAGAGCAGCCCGCAAAAGGGCAAGCGGCACTCGAAGGAAACTTGAAAATGCTGGGCCGCCTGGCGATTGGCTTGATTCGTTTCTACCAGCGTGGGATCAGCCCGCTGCTGGGGCCTTGCTGTCGGTTCACCCCCACGTGCAGCCAATACGCGATCGAAGCAATCAGCAAGTACGGCATTTTCATGGGCAGCTGGAAAGCGGTTCGCAGAGTCATACGCTGTCACCCTTGGCACCCTGGCGGTTACGACCCGCCTTAAGCGAGTCTGGCGTGCTACAGCAGTTGTGCGGTTTATGCGGTGAACCGTCTGGCCCAGAGAGGGTTTCCCACAGGGAAAATCCAATGATTCCCTCAGCAAACCCTCAAAAGGGGCGTAGGTTTCAACAGTGGGCCCTACAGCAATGCCGGGTAAATCCTTACATATCTTGTCATGGCATCATTTATGAACGTTAGTAAAACCTCTGTAACTTGTCGCCGCATTCTGCACGTTGATGACGACCACAGCATGTTGCGACTCGTTCGCAGCGTGCTGGAAAACGCTGGCTACGAAGTGATCAGCGTGGACGATCCCCAGCAAGTCATTAAGGTGCTGCAAGAGCAACAGATCCAGCTGGTAATTTCCGACGTCGACATGCCCCACTTGCCCGGCATCGAGTTGTTGCGACAAATCAAAAGCTATCGCGGCAACATCCAAGTCATCATGTTGACCGGATTGGTCACCCAGATGACGGCCGTCGATTCGATGTCGGCGGGTGCCGAATATTGCCTGTTCAAACCACTGCTCGATCCCACTCCCTTGCTAATGGCGGTGGAGAATACTTTCGCCAAGCTCGACTTTTGGCGAGACACTCTGTTCGAACTGAAGGAACGCAAAATGCGAGAACAGGGCCAACTGAAAACAACCGCCAGCGGCAAGCAACCACGGACCGCAAAAATGGTCAAGCAGAAATTGGCCAGAGCCGCCAGTTAACTGAAAAAAGAATCAGTTGACTGATTAATTGATATCGATCAAGCTCGGGCTGCAATCAATCGGTCGTCAGCAGCGCGACTTCGATTTCCAGCCCTGGGCCGAAACCGAGCATCAGCCAGGGCAGCGGGATATTCGCCTGCCGCATCTGTTTAAGAATAAAGACCAACGTGGCGGACGACATATTGCCATGTTCGGACAAGACGCCGCGGCTGATCGCCAAGCTGTCGGCGGGCAGGTTTAATGATTGCTCGACCGACGTCAGCACTCGCGGTCCCCCGGGGTGAGTCGCCCAACCTCGAATGTCCTGAATGGTCAGCCCTTGATCGCCGAGCCATTGCTCTAGATAGCCGGGCAGATGCGCTTCGATGCAACTGGGAACCGTGGCGGCGAGGGTCATCTGATAACCGTGGTCGCCAATTTTCCAGCTCATCGCATCTTGCGTGCCCGGCAACCAACGTGAGCCGGTGGCCCGAATTTGCGGCGCCTGCTCGGTCGCGGATTGATTGCGAATGACCAGCGCACCGCTGCCGTCGGCGAAGAGCGCGTTGGCGACGACGCGATCCGGGTCCCAGCCATACTGATAATGCAAGCTGCAAAGCTCCACGGCCACGACCAACACACACGCTTGCGGATCGGCGATGGCGATTGCCGTGGCGGCTCGCATCGCGTTGATGATCGCATGGCAGCCCATGAAACCGACTTGAATCCGCTGCACGTCACCCGACAAACCCAAGCCGCTGATCAGTTCGATATCAAATCCGGGTGCGTAAAAGCCGGTGCAAGTGACTGTTACCAAATGGGTAACTTGCGCGGCTGGCACGGCGGCATCCTGCAAAGCTGCGGCCGCGCTCGAAACAGCCAATTCACCGGCGGCGGCGGCAAAACGTTCCATCCGCTGCTGCGTCGTCGGTCCGCGATCGTCAGCCGAGTTAGCTTGCAGGTAGAACGATTGCTGGATCTCCAGTTCTTCCTCCGAAGGCCCGTCGAGCACGACGCTGGCCCGCCGCGCCACCCGCGTCATGCGATACAGGGCAGGCAGCACGTTGGTGGCTTCACCCGCGTCGTGCACAAAGCGGCGGGCGACCGAAACCGAATTGGCTTGCGAAATTGAGTAAGCCGGGCTGGCGGTACCGATACCGACAATCGTTGCATTTGACAAAGGATTAAATTGGGTTGTTTGTAACTAAAAACGTCGATTAAGCAGGCCGATCACGGGTCGCGCCAGCCAAGGGCAATGAGCAAGCGTCGTGAACAAGGCGGCTCTGGCTCGCGGTCTTCGCAGAGCGGCCGAGACCAGCCGGCAAGTAAGTTTTCTCCGCGTTAACCGCCGCTGGTAACCGGCCGCGTACCGCTCGCCAGCATTGCCCCCCGATGGAAGACTGTCAACGATCGCCTCAGCAGCCAGTCTACCTGTCTCCATCGCCCAGGCCATGCCTTCTCCCGTAAAAGGCTCGACATATCCGGCCGCGTCGCCGATTGCCAAAATCCGCTGACGTCCTGGAATTCGCTGTCGCTGCAGCCGGGGAGTCCCCTTCCAGTGCGTACCGGCTGGAGCCGCCACCGGTGGCAGGCCGGACAGCTGTATAATATTCTCAATCCGCTCGCCGAGGGGAATATTTTTTTGCGACCCAGCCGGTTCGTAAATCGCCGCGGCAACATCCAAGTCGCCATTTTCCAGCCGCACCACCCCGGCATAGCCACCATCGGCACACCCCATGTAGATCACGCCTGGTTCATAACCATCGCCGCCGTAAGCAAAATTCGCTCCCACGCCAATCGGTCCAGACGGCGCCGATTTCCACGGCAACCAACGCTGCTGATCGCCACCCGCCAAGCCGCTGGCCAAAACCACCGCCCGGCAACTCCAACGCGTCAGTCCCCCATCCCCGGCTCGCGTCGTTTCCACCTCGATGCCGTGGTCGGTCTCAGCCACGATCCGCGCGGTGGCCGGCTGGAGAATTTCCACTCCGCGTTGTTGAGCCAACGCCAGCAAGGCCTGGTCCATCCGCCCCCGCGAGAGCGCCCAGCCCGTTGGCAACCGTGCGGAAACCTGTCGGCCTCGACAGGCTAAACGCCACTGGTCCAGCGGTTGAGCGTCGAGCTCGGCCAGCAAATGTTCGGCATCGACAGCCGCTAACACGCTGGCTGCCGCGCCATTCAAGCAACACCCGCAAACTTTAAAACGCGGAAAAACTTCCCGTTCGACGATCACGATTCGCCGCACACGATCGCCCCCCAGCCGGCGAAGCGCCAGCCCACAAATCGCACCCGCCGGGCCACCACCAATGATGATCACGTCGGCCAACTCAACGTCAGACGAAACAGCAGCAGTTGAGGCAGCAACGTCAGATGAGGCGGGCATAGACATCAAGCAAGAGGAATCTCGGCTAAGAACCGGCAGGGCAACAGCGGCTCGACTCGTGGTGCAAAGCCCAAAGCGGTCTCGGCAAGTCCTTCAAATTCACGCCGCGTCATCGCCGCTCGCACACTGAGCGCCGCATCGCAATGTACCACCGGCGACCGCGTGACTAGCTGGGCGGCAATACTCACCAACGCCAGGTTCAACCGCGAACGAGCCAAGTCGCAAACCAACAATCTTCGCAATTCCCCACCCCGATCAGTGGCGTCCCGCATCACCCGCAACAGTTGGACGATGTCATCATCTTCAAAATGGTGCAAAAACAGCGAACAACAGACGACGTCAAAATCATTCGGCAAATCGTCTTCCAGAACATTCGCCACCAACCAGTCTGCCTCGACCTGATTTCGCTCGGCCTCCTCGCCCGCTTGGCTAACAGCCAGGGGACTCATGTCCACCCCGGTGATTTGCAACGGAAATCCATCGCGCCGCGCGAGTTTAAGCCAGCGAATTGGCAAATCGCCCGAACCGGTCGCCACATCCAACACCCGCAGCGGCCGCGGACTGACAGCCGAAAGCCGCCGCAACCGCCGGTAGACCGCGTCGGCCACCCCGGTAAATCGATTCAACCGCGATAATCCTCGCAGCGCCAGCCGATGCTCCGCGGGGCCCAAGTTGGGAGATCGGAAGAGCGTCGTGTAGGGAAAGAGTGTGTCAGTACGTGTAGA
>CAZHTX010000325.1:0-6733 GCA_964535475.1 uncultured Pirellulaceae bacterium | reverse complement strand
TCGGTGACTTGAAGCTCGTCGGCAGCGATCAGGCGGGGATTAAAATAGAGTTGGCGAGCGAACTCGCGAGTGCTTTCCGCGAAATCGACGACACCGCTGATGGCCGCATCAACAAATGGAATGCCTTCCGGAACATCGAGGGAACCCGCGATGTTGCCAATCGCGGTTCCCAACCTGGTAAACATCGTAACCATGTCATCGGCGGTCAGCGAGTCAAAATCACCAAGCGTGTTATCGATCGAAATTTGATCGAAAAGTGTCACCAGCTGACTGATATCTGTAAATTCGGCAGGCTCCCGAGTCGTACCGTTCGTCGTCGTGAACAGTTCGATTGCCCCCGGGATGGTTGCGCCAGCGAACTCGGGCTCAATCAGTACACCGGGAACATCCAACGATCCAGAGAAACTGGGATTGAATGCGGATGCGGTATCGCTCAGCGCCAACAACTCGCCAATCGTTGCTCCGCCACTCACCGCACCGGTACCGGGATCGCGAATATCGACCGACAGCTCAGTGTCGAACACGACTCCCGTGTTGCCCGCGATCGCGCTATCTTCCCGCAGCACGGCTGTCAGCAGACCGATCGAAGCGCGGGCTTGTGGGTTGTCGAGCTGAGCTTCTAACTGCACTTGGACTTCCGCATCGCCATCCTCACGAACGTATAAACGATCCGTACTGGGGATGGCCGCATCGGTGTCAAGGTTGATTCCCAAGGGCAAACGGAAACTTGGGATCACGCTGAAATTGAAATCTCCCGACGCGCTGAAGCCCAAACCACTGACTTCCTCTCCCAAATCCAAACGCGTGGAAACCAGCAGCGGCGTGGGCTGAAAGCTCGGCGTCAGCGTCAGCTGCTTGGTCATGGGGTCGTAGTCGATGGCCCCAAAATCGATCCCCAGAGTGTCTGCAAGCTGTGTTAGCAACTCGCCGAGTTCTGGCGCTTGCGCACCGTCGGCACTGAACCTCGATAGCGCCGCGCGCAACTGGCTGCCAATCGTTGCGCTGACTTCGAAAATTAATTCGGGAGCGGTAGCGCTTGGCTGGTTGCTTGATGAGTTGGCATAGATAAACGTTACTTCTCCACCCGTGAGTGTCTCAACTTGGGCCGGCAACGTATCGCCACTGGTAGCCAAGAAGCGAACGGTATCACCCGGTTTGATACCCAAGCTGGCCGGTGTTGCCGTCGTGGTGTCGAGCGTTGCAGTTACCCGCCAATGGGTACCATCGTCGACCGGCGAGGAGATTGCAACGATATCGGCGGGACCAAAGTGGCGAGGTTCGGTGTTCGCGCTGAGTAACTCAGCGACGGTTTGGTTGATCAACGGTATCGGCACATCCAACGCTTCACCGGCGGTCGCCTCATCAACCCAGTCGGCCAAGCTGCGCAGTCCGTCGATGACGTGCTGAGCCGACAAACTCATCACCAGCGGTTCGACATCGAGCGTAAACTGGGGTGCCGTGTTATCAAACAGATTGCCATCAATCGCCGCAAAACTTGGCAGCTCGCCAGCTTGGCCGGGATCAACCAAAGCGTTGCCATACAGGCTAGCGTCAAAATCAATGTCTAAATTGAGACTTCCGCTCGCCGCCACCGTCACCCGCTCATCAAACGGATTGGCTGAGTCTTCAAAACCGATGGATGCTTGGCTTGATAAGAGCAACGCTTGGGCGTTAATGACTCCGTCGACGGGGCCAATCCCGAAATCGAGATTTGCCCCGGCCCCGTCCAACGAAGTAGCCACGTCAAACTGAGTCAGTTCAAAAAACGGATTCAGCCCGGTGGGCTCCGTAAGGTCGATTCCAAAAGCGAACGTCGCGTCGGCGGTGGCGGTCAGCTGTAAATTGGCACCCGCCGCGAATTCGATTCCTAAATCGTTCCAGTCGGCACCAAGCTGCGAGAACTCAGCCGGTACATTCGTGTCCGCATCGGCAGCCAAAGTAAAGTCAAAGCGCAACACGTTGGTCGTGGGATCCAGATCCGCGCTGACAATCAACGGCGGATTGGCGTCGCGTCCAACAAACGCGCCGGCTGAATCAAGCTGTAACGAATTAGCCAACACGTCGCGGAGACCGCCAGCGGTCGGCTGATTGCCGCTCGTCGCCGGATCATACAACGGACTGGCCGGATCAAAGCTCTCAAAGTAATCAACGACCACTTGCTCGAATCGTAATAGATCGCCCCAGTCGCCGTTGGTACCGGCAACATCAAGCAAGTCGTTCAACGACTGGCCGGTCGCCGGTAACGCCCTTTCCAGCAGTGGATTCCCGGCAATCGCATCGGCGGCCGAGTCCAACGAACGCAGCGTGTACACAAGCTGATCTTGGACCGGCTGCGACAACTCGACGTCGGCGGCCAACATTTGGCGAGCCTCCAGTTGTTCCAACCATCGCCGACGTCGTCGCACGGAGGAAAGCGAATTTTTTCGCACGCCTGATTTCTGTGCACGACGAGGCAGCCGGAGAGAACGACCTGAACGTAAAACGTCTTGCGACATGAATGAGACCTTGTTGGCGACGTATCGTCAGTGATGAAAATGCGTGGTTTGCGGCACTTCGTGAATCCGTTCGCGCTCGGAGGCGGTATTTCCTGAAATCCCCGCCGGAGGGATTTTGAGCGGCTCGCAAGAGGGGCCTTGTGAGCCGGTGCCGGTATAGAGTGCCGAGGGGTTACCTGCTTTCTGGGGCAGCCTGTCGCGACAAAATTTGAAATTTTTCAAAAAAAAGGACAAATAGCTCAAGTAACATCCTTTGTGAGATCGTTGCATGCATCGCAAATCCCACGGTGCGGACAACCGCTAGCATTCGCACATGCATTCCGCTGCCCGAGTGCGGGGACATCGACTGGCGCTGGACACGGCAACTTTCTGTCGCTATCGTCAAAAACATAGTTCTGGTGTGTCGGTTGCCCCCTATCAGCAGACAAGTTATGAATCTGACCCGTGCTGTAATGGATCAAGACTCTTCCGACAGCAATGACTCGCACCTATTGCTTACTGCGGATGCGAGCGAAGAGGTCCTCGGCCAACTGTTTGAGCGATATCGCCCGCGTTTACGTCGCATCATCGAATTACGAATGGCGCCACAGCTGAAGGGGCGAGTGGATGCATCCGACGTCTTGCAGGAGGCGTTCCTTGATGTTGCCAAGCGCCTTCCTGAAGTCGCAGCAGATCGGCGGATGTCAATATTCGTATGGTTTCGTTTGGTAACGGTCGAGCGGCTTTATACGATTCACCGTCAACAAATCGGAGCGCTCAAGCGGGATGCTCGGCGCGATGTTTCACTGCATCACGATGGTTCCGGATCGCGATTTCACGCTGCCTTGGCGGAGAGCCTGGTGGATCAACTCTCATCGGTGCAGAACCAAGCTATCCGTCAGGAAGAGCGAGAGCAGGTGCACTCCGTCATCAACGCGATGGACGAACTTGATCGCGAGATCATCATGATGAGAATCTTCGAGTCGATGACCAACGTCGAGGTTGCCGAGACTTTGGAACTCACCAAACATCAGGCTAGCCGCCGATTCATTCGAGCCTTGCGACGGTTAAGAAAGCAGTTTGGTGAAGAATTGGGGTGGAGTACATCGTGAATGATCCACGGGACCAGCCGCAGGGAAATCGAGATGGCGAAAGCATTGATGAACGGCTTGATGAATTAGCGGAGCAGTACCTCTCGCGAGTGCGGGCGGGCGAGTCCGTAACGATTGAAGAGATAGTAGCCCAAGCGCCCGAGTTGGAGGACGACATTCGCTTGGTATTAGACACCGTGCGTTTCTTGGCGAGCGAAATCACCGAACTCCAGGCGGGAATTTCCCAGCAGTCTTCCCAACCAAAACGGATCGTCGACTCACTGGCTGTGGCCCGCGAGTTTGGTGACTTTGAAATCATAAGTCAGATTGGTGCCGGGGGCATGGGCATTGTCTATGAAGCTAGGCAACGCGCGCTTGACCGAGTAGTCGCTCTCAAAGTAATCCCGCCGAATCTGCTGCATGATGAACTGGCAGTGAGGCGATTTGAGCTGGAAGCGCGTGCGGCGGCCAGCTTGCAGCACCCTCACATTGTGCCAGTCTTTGACGTCGGTGAACATGCGGGCGTGCACTTCTACACCATGCAACTCGTTCGCGGCTGCGGACTCAACGAAGTCATTCAGCGACTTCGTGAGCGTTATTTTATTGAGCCTGGCGACGCTTCGCCCCCTTTTTCTCAGGTGTTGATTCAAGATGGTTTGCCGGAGGGTTTAGAGCCATCGATATCACCCGGTGATCCATCCTCAACGTCGGTCGATCAAGCATACTCCGTCGCGTCGGAGGCAAACTATTTTCGCCAAGTGGCCGCCCTGGGAAGGGCTACCGCGGCCGCTTTGGCTTACTCACATCGCAAGAATGTCATTCACCGGGATATTAAGCCCTCTAATTTAATTCTTGATGCCGATGGACGCGTTTGGGTCACCGACTTTGGGCTGGCTAAAACAGCGGAAAGCGATCTCACTCGCACCGGCGATCTGGTCGGAACTTTGCGATTCATGGCTCCCGAACGTTTTTCTGGGCTCTGCGATCGTCGCAGTGACATCTATTCGCTGGGGATTACCTTATATGAGTTGTTAGCATTGCGGCCAGCGATCTCCGGCGACAACCAGCTGTCAGTCTTAAAACAGCTTCAAGGTTCAGGCCCACGTCCCCTGCATCACTATAATGACGCTGTGCCTCGGGATTTGCAGACAATCATTGAAAAATCAATTGCGTTGGAGCCAAATCGCCGTTACCAAACAGCTGGCGAGATGGCAGAGGATTTAGCCTTGTTCGTGCGAGGGCGTCCAATTCATGCACGCAAAGTACTGTGGCCGGAGCGGATGGTTCGTTGGGCTGATCGCAATCGAACACTCGCCAGCTCGCTCGCCGCTCTGATTTTGTTAGTGATCTTTGGCTTGATCGGCAGCAGTTACGCGGCGGTTAAGTTTCGCGGTTTGGCGATCCGCGAATCCGAACTCAGCACCCAAGCCCAAGAAGCCGCCAAGCAGGCACTTGCTGCATCAGCGGAAAACCGCCGCAATCTCTACGCGGCCGAAATGCAACTTGCTGCCGATGCTGCCAACCAACCGACCGGCATGGCCAACTTGGTCCAAATATTAGAACGGTGGAACCCACAGACCACAGAGCCTGGCCAATCGAGTGAAGAAGACTTGCGCGGCTTTGAGTGGTATTGGTTACACTCGCTGGCGCATCGGCAAGTTGAACCTGTGATTGCTTCTTTGGGGGAGTTCTACTATCGCTCCTTGATTCAGTGCAACCCAAAGGAAAATTCGCTCGCATATTCAATTGGAAATTTCCTCGATATTATTGATACCGAATCTGACTCGGTTCAAGCCGAATTTGATTTCCCCGAGCAGGTCAGCGACATCGCCTATGATGCAAGTGGTACACGATTGGCCGTGGTTGTCGATCATTTCCAAAATCGCCAGCAATCCACGATTGAATTCCTGTCGCTTGATGGACGTGCTGAGATCATCGGCTCACATTCGATTCCCTGGGCAAGAGCATGTGTTTGGGTCCGACAGCACTTACTGGTATTGGCTACCAAGGACAACGATGTGGAGTATGCTCGCCTCCACCTCCTGGAACCCGCCAGTGGTAAAGTAATAAGGGAAGTTCACATCGCCGAGGAGTTTCCCAAGCACTCCGGATGTGCCCAATTGGCTGTCTCGTCCAGTGGCCGCCATGTGGCTGTCGGTGTCGCCAGAGGTCCCCGGGCCGGTGTGTTGTTTTTTGACACCGATAGCTGGGACATAACGGATATCCAGCTGATGGAAAGTCACCCGCTACTATCGCTCGCTTGGCATCCGGTTGAGGATCGCCTTGCCTACAGCACGTACGACAATCGCGTGCTGGTGACTCGCCCAGGTGGGAGTAAAAATCGAGTTCATGCGGTATTTGATACAAGGATCACGGCAGCTGCTTGGGTTCCGGGAAAGAATGAATTAGCACTGGGGTGTGACTTGGGAAGTCAAAGGATTGTCGCTGCCGACGATCTGCGCTTTATAAAACACCGTTTCTGCCACCAAACTTCGATCCGCTGGCTTGGTTTCCATCCCTGGAATCAACGATTCTACACGTTTGCCACCGATCAAGGCCTTGTGCGTTGGCGAGATGAAACTGTTCCCCGGCGGATCGTCCAGCACCACGTTCCGCAGATCAGCACCGCTACTTGCGAAGTCGTATGGTCGCCTGACAGCACTTTGGTCGCTGTCAGCAACGATGTTCCTGCTACGATTATCGATGTCACTCAAAGTGGTTCGAATCAGGCCAACATGCAATTCCAACAAGTTGATGGAACCCCCTTTGGCTGGGACTCCGATGGTAGATTTATTTCCAATTTCCGAGAGCAACTAACCCTCAGTGATCGTTCCGGCCGGCAACCGCTGCAGACTTTTAACGTTACTGAAGAGCGACTCCAAAACGGTTATTCATTCGCGGAAGTCTCGCCCGCTGGAAACCACCTGCTGATGGTCGGTAAGCAAGCGACCGACGGCTGGTGGCTAGAGAAATTTAACTTGCTAACAGGCAAGGCAACTCAAATCAGTTCACCACACAAAAGCAGGTTACGTTGTTTGCCAAGATGGAGTCCCGATGGTTCTCGGGTGGCCGTGGGCGCGGGATTCAGTCTACTGATCTTTAGTGTTGAGAGCGGCGAGGTGCTGGCGGAAATGCCCCTCGTTGACGAGGAGAAGATCTACGCGGTGG
>CAZHTX010000324.1:0-6791 GCA_964535475.1 uncultured Pirellulaceae bacterium | reverse complement strand
GTGTTCACGTTTTCCATAACTAGCGGCACCCCATCCATCACAAAGACAATATCAAAGTAAGTTCCGTTCGGCACATTTTGCGTGGTGAAATTGACTCCCAGCTTGACCATCTGACCTTGCGGCAGATCATCAACGAGCGCCCCAGTCCCGTCCCGCAAGATTTGCGTGCTGGTCACGCTGATATTGGGTCCCGACGATTTGCCCGGACCGCTTTTTAGGTTGTAGCCACCATCGGCGAAAGGCACGTCTTTTACCCGTCGAAAAGTCGCCTGTGTGAATGATGATTCCGCCGGGACGGGCGTGGGTTGGTAAGCGTGAACTTCCAGCTGCGGAGCCACTTCCGCTCCGCCAGTGGTTGCATTATCAGCGGAAGCATCGTTGGCAGCAGCATCTCCCAGCTCAGCAAGTAACGCCGCGGTCAACAGGTTTCTATTCTCCAGGGTCTCGAATCTTCTGGAGACAGCGCGACGTCGTTTCATTGGATAGTTCATCAAATTCACTCCAGGAAGTATTAAGAAAAACAAATTCATCAATTCAATCTGTTAGCGACCTGAGGGGCCGTTTTTTGTTGCCAGACAACCAGATAGCGAACTCGATCCACTTCCTGGTGCGATGCCAAGCCGACGGGGTGGTAGCCAGCTTTTCTTTTCTCCACTAGCGTTGCTTCCAAGTGGGATGCTGATAGATCAGGCTCTAATTCCCACTCATAGCCAGCCGAGTTTTCGCGAAAAGTACAAGCGATGCGAAGCTCGGGAGTGCCGGTGTGCAGTTGGAGAAAATGCAATCGCCAGCCACGCTCGCGGTACTTGTTGGTTTTCGCAATGAAGTCTGCGAGTGTGAGATCGGCATAGGGGTGATTCCCAACACCAGGTCGGCCGACTTGCAAGTAGTGGCTGTTTCGCGTTCCACCCGAGTAGGCCACGCAGATGGAATTGATCAGCTGGCCTTGGCGACTATTTGCTGTGATGACAGGTTGTACATTTCGCCGCCAGATATTCCATGTTCCCCAATTGCCGCCCCCTTTGGCGACCCAAAGTGAGAGTCCTTCGCATTTTGCCGGAACAACTCCGGGAGCGGGAATGGTCGTTCTCCAGAATGTGCCATAGCTGCCTTTCATGCGGTTGTAATCTTGGCCCGCTTCGAAATCATTGTTGAAGTGATTCACTCGCCACCGCAAATTGGGCGGACATTCTCGCGCCAGTGCGTCGTAGATTGGCTCCTCGGCACCGGAGCGCAAATTGATTGCCGTGGGGACCAGCTTGCCGCGAAGGCCCGTCAACCATTGTTCAAACTGTTCGGTTGTGGCTCCCTGCAAGACCGAAAAATCACCCACCTCGGCGGTCAAATTTGCATCGCGGACGCGTGGCAGCGTGGGGATGTCCATGGCCAAGCGGATGCCGGTTGAGGCGGTGGGCACTTCGTCAACCGCAACGCGCCGCCGAGTGGATGAGCGAGCCAAGTCTGCGGAGCTGTCCCAATCGCCACCTCGTACGATCACAATAGATGCCGTTGGGGATGTCGTTGGGGATGCTGCTGTGGCAAGCTTTTTGGACGGCGCATCCTGGCTGGCGGGAAGAGCATCCGCAACGAGCTCGCCGACATTGCCATGCACATCATACAGACCGAAGGGATTCGCGACCCCGGTGGCCACAACGCGGGGCGTTGTTCGTTGGCTGGCGAAATTGTCTTGCGGTGAGATGGACGCAGGGTCCGCGCCGTACCAAAAAGGTGCTATCGAGCCGGCGCGGCAAGCAAACTCCCATTCCGTCTCGGTGGGTAACCGATAGCCCAGCTTCACATCCGCGGTGTTGCTGCCGCTGGACGCTTTGGGGAGCCGCCACCGCGCGTTCAATCGTTCTAGGAATTCGTTTGCTGTTTGCCAGGAAATGGACTCGACAGGAAACGCGTCGGTGTCAATTCCGGCGACTCGTTGGGCCCCTTCGCCGCTCTCGCTAAAGTACGACGGGTGATATGACATCACGCTATCGAATTGCAACTGTGTCAGTTCAGTGGTTGCCAGATAGAAGGGACGGGCACTGCCTGAAGAGGACTCTCCCGGTGGAATGAGCCGGAAGGTGATGCCCAGGGTGTCAGTGAACTCGACCGGTGTTTGCAGGTAATCGGCCCACTGCTGTTGCAGGGAGACCGCTTGAAAACGATCGAACGGAGCGATGGCTGCTGGGGGTGCGTCTGCCGGGAACAGGGCTCGAGTCGGATTTGTGGAGTCGGATGCCGGAGTTTCTGGCAGTTTAGCGGGAGGTGATGCTGCCGGCTGAGCTGCCGGCTGAGCCGCACGGCTCGGTGTGGAAGCCGCGGTTGACGACGGACCTTCGGCTTTGTCGCTGACGGGTTGTCCCGTGACGGGTTGTTTCTGCACGAACGAGGGAGCGGGCACCAGTTGATCCACCCAGCGTCGCACGACGGAACCCTCCACAAAATAGAAAGCCATCAAGGGCAGTAGGATGAAGGTAAGACGCAGCACGCGGGCAAGTACGCGAGGGCGTTGCCGCCGCACCACTAACCGTTTATCGATCAGCTTCGGGATCGTGGGTGTGGGTTCCGCTTCGTCTGTTGCAGGTTGCGTCGTTAATTCACCGGCGATCCCGGCGGCTAGAATCTCGCAAACTTCGCTGGCGGACTGGATGCGTTCCGCTGGATCTTTTCGCATCAGACGCTCCACCAGATCGCACAGCCAGGTGGGACAATCGGGAACGATCTCGGGAATGGGCCGCGGCGTCGCTTGGGCAACTCGCATCAACACACCCACCATGCTGTTGGCGCGAAAAGGGGGGCGCCCGGAAATCATCACATAGAGCACGCTGCCGAGGCTGAAGAGATCGGCTCTGAGGTCGACCGCCGCCAAAGTCGCTTGCTCAGGTGACATATACATCGGAGTTCCGGCGATGACTCCCGTGCGAGTCAAACTGGCATCCTCGACGGAACGCGCGAGTCCAAAATCGGTTAGCACGGCGCGAAGGTTCGAATCGTATTCCAGCAAGATATTGTCTGGCTTGATGTCGCGATGGATCACCCCTTGAGCATGTGCGGCGATCAACGCCGAGGCGAGTTGTTTGGCGATTTGGAGCAGTTCGTCCAGCTCCAGGGGGCCATCTTCATGGATGCGGTCTTGCAGCGTCGGGCCGGGCACCAGTTCCATCACGAGGAACGGCAGCGGTTCGCTTTCCACCGCATAGATATGCACTAAATTTGAGTGTCGCACCGCGGCCAAGGCGCGAGCTTCGCGGAGAAATCGTTTTCGCGGTGGCGAGGTTTGGGCCAACACGGGATGCAGCACTTTGATCGCGACTTGACGCGCTAGCTTGGTATCGGTGGCTTGCAGCACAATGCCAAAGCTGCCGACCCCCAGCACCTTTTGCACTTGATAGTGTTGCAACTCTCCTAACACACCGGGGACTGAGGATGGGCGGAGAAAGCTGAGGTCGGGCAGCGGGGGGGCAGGTGGATCGGTGGATGGATGTTCCTGGGTGGGGTACACCGCGCTGTCATCCGTGATTGAGGCTGTGCTGATTGATGTCGGCTGAGCCAAGGGGATCCCAATTCCCGCAAATTGGTCTTCCATGGCCGGAGATTCCAAGAAGTCGCCACTGCGATTATCAGCCTCCAGCAGCAATTCAATCCGCTGCCGCAAGGTTGCGTTTCCCTGACACGCTTCGTCGAGAAAACTTGCTCGGCGAGCAGATTCTTTAATAGCGAGTGCGGAGAGGAAGATCTTCCGCTCTGACGTTTGCGATGTCGCTGTCGATCGGCTGGGATGTTTAGAGACAGACAATGAACCGAAGGCCAAGCCGCGGAAGTAGTTGCAGGAACGGACGCTGTGGTTTAGCCGCGCTTCGTCGTCGAGCGGGGCTCACATAGGTATGCGACAACCAGAGCTCAATTCCGCAAAATCTTTTATTTTTTTCCGAGGTGGTTTTGTGATCAGCATGTGGCGATCAGTTTAGCGTTGGCAATGATTGCTGCGGAGGAGCGAAGATTTCGGCGTGTAACCAAGCGCGGGCATATGCCCAGAGGCTGTCCACCGAGCGGGTGGAAAGACCCAGAACGCGGGCTGTCTCGGCGATGGTTAATTCTGAGAAGAATCGCAGCTCGACAATTTCAGCCGCAATCGGGTCGACCTTGGCGAAGCGAGACAACGCGTCGTCGAGCGCCAACACATAATCGGCGTTCTGCAGGCGTTCGCGCTCCGATCGATCAAGCTGGTCTTCCAGCGGAACGCGTTGCCAGTGACCGCCCCGCTTGAGACGCTTTTTGCTGCGAGCATGATCAACCAAGATGTGCCGCATCGCCTTTGCAGCGGCTCCGAAAAAATGGTCGAGGTCGTCCCAGTTAGTGGTTGCTGCTGGTTTCCCAATCAGCTGCAAATATACTTCGTGCACCAGGGCCGTCGGTTGCAGCGTGTGGTCGGGAGCTTCGTTGCGGAGTTGCTTTTGCGCTAGCTGCCGCAAACGCTGGTAGATCAACGGCAGAAATTCCTCTCTGGCTTGTTGGTCCCCTTGAGAGACGCGTTGCAACAAATCGTTGGCTAGCTGATTGGTCTCGGTAAACTCGTTTGCCACATTGAACCTCGCTGGGAATTCGAATCATCTCGAAGCCGAGCCGCCAGTTAGCTTCACCATCTTGATGGCTTATTGTATATCAACATTGCGTGGATCGGTGCGGGATATAATGTCGCTGATACCAGTTTGGTTGAACCCCTTATAGCCATCGTTGCGTTCAAGCACTTCCAAGTGAGAGCCGGTCACGCCGGAGCGGCGAAAACGATCGGCTTGTTCACTATTGATCCAACTGTTTTGCAATGCATAACTGATGCGATGTTCATCGACGGGCCACACTTGTCCACGGGTGAATGATTGTTTCAAGTAGGCAAAGTCAGAAAAGGGCTGCAGCGATTCGGCGCCGGCGGATTGTAAACGTTCCCGCGCGGCTTCAAAGGCGAACTGACATTCCAAATGATGCATGCCGGCAGCCAGCACCGCTTCCCCATGCAGATCACACCAGAGCCCTACGGTGCCACGGTTAGAGTTGGTTTGCGAACCCGAGTCGTCGAAACCTTGATGGGCAAAATCTCCCAAGACCTCGTCGGCGGTCATGTCGACGTCGGCAAAAACCACGATGCGGGCGGCAGGTTGCTCCAGAACCTGAGCGCCCCAGCCCGCATCGGCTCCGGCGTAAAAACGCTCGCGGCAATGCATCCCGAGCGTTTCCAACAATCGCACCAAGGCGGCAAAGCCGGCGCGGCTGCTGCGGTAGGTGTGGTGATCATGGTTGGCCCAGCCAAACCCGAGTCTGGCTTGCGCCTGAAATTGCAAGTTGGCGGCATCGTTACGCAGTTGCCAGTACTCACGTTCGGTTTGGAAGAATAGGTCACAGGTTCGATCGACTCCCAGGTCAACAATGATCGATTCGACTAGCGCCGTAGTCTGTTCGATGCCTGCCACTGGATCGTCGAATCGTCGCGGCCGCAGTCGCAATTGCTCTGTGTGCCAAAGTAACATTTCGCCGCTTGGCTGCGATTCATCCACCTCGCTTCCGGAACCCGGCGGCGTGGCGCCCGTTGCCGGGCCTTGGTCGCCATGTCGTTCCAGCACGACGACTTCGACGCCCCCGGCGGTGGAGACTGTCGCGCTGCGTCGAGCAGCCGTTGCACCGCCGATGATTTCAATTGCATCAATTGCCAGCGGCGGTAAAGTCGTGTCGATTAAAATGGATTGGGCGCGGAGGAAATCAACGACTGATTCAACCCTCAAGACCACTTTCGGTTGCCCATCGGCGATCACCCAGGGAAGTTGTGCGCCGGGATGATGCGATCGACCAGCGACTCCATCGGGGTCGACTGAGGAGAATCCACAAGCTGTCAGATCACTATCGGTTGGCAGATGAATGGTATCGACCCAATCGACCAATTTGGTGCCGGTGCGGCGGAGCAAGCAATCGCTCAAGCTGGCCAGCCACGGATTGGCGGCAGCCAGTTCGTCTAACCGTTGTTCGATTAGCCGCGTGGCCTGAGGTTGAATTTGCCACTGGGTAAAATCCGCAAGAGATGTGGGGGTCATGAGTCGCCTGCTAAGGTTTGATGAGCGAAAGAAGGAGAGCCTGGTGCTCTGGTGGAGAGAGCCGCTCCCAACTATTTTACCGCGGACAGGTTTAGAAGTAAGACAAGGTCTTCCTGGGAAAACGAATGATGCAAAAGTCCGACTGGACATTTACTGAATTTACGACCTGCGATGTCGCTTATGAAACAGCCAGCCAGCTGCGCAACCGTTTGTTGAGGCAACCTTTGGGTTTGGATCTATTCAGCGAAGACCGCACTGCGGAGGCGCTGGATCGTCACTTTGCCGCTTGGTCCGGTGAGCAGATAATCGCTTGCTTGGTGATCACCCCTAAGTCGGCCGCCCGGGTAAAGCTGCGGCAAATGTGTGTGGCGGAGGATTATCAGGGGCGCGGTGTCGGCAGCTTTCTTGTTGCCCGCACCGAGCAGCTGTTGCGTGCCGACGGGATCGAAGAGATTGAGTTGGCAGCGCGTCTCGAAGCGCAGAACTTTTACCAACGGCTTGGCTACGCGATTAAAGGTGAGCCTTTTATGGAAGTCACCATCGAGCACATTTTGATGGCTAAAATGCTCACGTAGAGCCTTTCCAGAAACGGCTAACAGTGCAGTTGCCGCGGTTCTCGTTAGCCGCTTTGGCGCTAGCCGCGGTTCTCGCCTTGCACCGAACCAATCGCGCCCAACAAAACGGTGGCTAGCGCCAAAACCGCTAACCATTAGCCGC
>CAZHTX010000323.1:0-6798 GCA_964535475.1 uncultured Pirellulaceae bacterium | reverse complement strand
AATCATGCCTTCTCCTTGCGGGCAAAACCTACGCCTGAGGGAGCGGCCGACTGGCCTGAATTTGACGCTCAAGTTTTTGGTGGCAGCTACACCAATCATTACGGCAACCAATTGGCGACGACGATTCATCCCGTCGAAGCCAAGCTGAACTCTCCACTGCTGCGAGACATTTCCCCACAACCGTTTTTGGCAGGCGGTTCGCTTTACATTGTTTCCCCGTTGGCAGCCGATTGCCAAGTGTTCATGATGGGACGCGTCGCGGGCCAGCAACCCGAACCGGTCGCTTGGACTTTCCAACGTCCCACCGGCGGAGCATCGTTCTACACGTCGCTGGGCGCCCCGGCCGATTTTGATCACCCAGTCTTCGTGCAGTTGCTGAGAAACGCAATTCGCTGGGCCGCGGAACAACGGTGACCCTGCTTACCCCACAAGTCATCATTGCATCTCTAGCCGACAACCTGATTCACCGAACGAGGCAAGCTCGCTGGGGTCAAACAATGTGTAGGATAAAAAGGGAATGAGCCTGGGAACGAGGGCAAGAGATCAGCGGCTGGAACCAAAGCCGCGACCGCGGAGCCGATTGAAGATTTCCGAGGGAGGTTCTAAGTCGAGGATCTCTCGGCTGTCACCTTCTCGATATTGATAATGCTTGAGAATGGTCTCGGCATTGTTGGCGTAAGGAGACATCTGCTGGACAATCTCATTGCACCATCGCGTCAAAGTGCGACGTTTGTCATTGATATCGTTGGCTTGAGCATTGAGCACCAATTTCGCATCGGCGCTCATGATACTCGTGACGTCCTCCAGTTCGTCGTCTCGCCAATGATCAAACAGACGATCGCGAATCATCGATTCAGTCAGTTCCACTTTGGCTTCCTCGTCCGCAGAGGAGCGGTTGGAACGACCGCCACGTCGCCAGGGCCAAGCGATGAAGTTCAATAATTCAACCGGTTTGATCTCATACCACCGCGCCTTACGGCGATTTTCTTCTGAGTCACCGGGCAAGCTGGCTAGTTCGGCCCGCGCGGTGCGAATCCTTGTCTCGGCGAAAGCTTTCAGACGCTCGTAAATCAAGTCGCGATCGGACCCGCTGAGCGAAGAACCAAAGTCCCGAATCCAGCGCTTCTGACTGTTCTGTAATTCGTTGCGGATGACCTCCAGTTTTTCATCCCCCTTGGCCTGCACGATCCGGGTTTGCGCCTCGGGTGTCAATTGACTGTACCAAACGGCGAATTCGTCGAGCGTCTCCAAGATCCGTTGGGGATCCTCGGTAGCTTGAATTTCAGCCGCGCGGCGATGGATAGCATCGAGCCTCGCCGCCGGGAATGAGGTCAGCCGATCCCAGTTACCAGCCAGCATCCTTCGCGTGCTGTTGTCGACCGATTTGACCGTTTGCAAACGATGAGGAAAGTCCTGTGAGGCCAGTTGCAGCGGTTCGGGGACAATGATCCCGCCGGCGTTACGCCCCAGCCGCATGGAGTCTTTCCAATCTCGATCGTTCGCCAAACGCTGGACCATTTCCAGGTCCATCTCGATCAAGTAGGCGTCCAGATGGGCGGCCAAGGGCAAATCTTCGAGCTGCTGTTCAAACTGGCGTTGCTCGACAATCCCCGGATACAGATAGCTCAACCCGCCGGCGGCGAAGGTGATCAAAACGAGCACACCTGTGCGTCCAAATCGCCACCACGAAGTTTGCTGCTGTTGCGTTTCCAATAGCTGCGACTGGCCCGCGGCGACTAATTCGACGGTGGTCCGCGCAAAATCTTCGGTCACGGTGGCCGGCGGTAGCATGTCCAACATCTCCCAGCCCGATTGCAGATCGGAAAGCCGGCGACGCAGCCCGGAATCGGCTAACAGCCGTTCCTCAAGTTGATGACGCTCGTCTTCATTCAGCTCGCCATCTAAATAGGCGACCAACTCTTGATCGATCGGATCGCCCGGCAAATCGTCGGGATCCGCCGGCAAATCGTCCGGATCACGGTCGTCATGCGTGGCAGGTGTGGCCATGGTTTAGTTCTCGTCTTCCGGCGATGTAGCTTCCGGCGATGTAGCGGGCGCGTCGGCTGGGAAATCCTCGCCCATGTAAGGCTCCAACGCCTCTTTTAAATTAATCCGCGCACGACTCAGAAGCGACTTTACGGCCTTGGTTGACAAATCCATCGCCTCCCCAATCTCGATATAACTTAAGCCCTCAAACTTGGACAACATCAGGGCCATTCGTTGTCGCTCTCCCAACGACTGGATCGCTTGGCGAACCATGGCGGCTCGCTCCGCACCTTCCAGTTGCCGAGTCGGCAATAAACCGCTTCGCTCCAAGGCCATCCCCTCGAGCATCGCCGGTTGGTTTCCCGACGGACTGCTGGGACTGTCGACCTCCGAGGTCTCACGTCGTCGCACTTGAGCTCGCGAGGCATTGCGGGCCACATTTCCAGCGATCGTAAACAACCAAGTGCTAAACTTTGCTCCCGGCTGATATCGCTTTCTGGCTCGAAAGACCCGCAGCATCGTTTCCTGAGCGAGATCCTCCGCCTGATCACGCCGCGGACCCATATGCTCCATCAAGCGAACCAAGCGATTTTGATACCGACGAACTAGTTCCTCAAAGGCGGCAGCGTCGTCATCACGGACGCGCAGCATCAATCGCACATCAGGGTCTAACTGCTGGTATCGCAGCGCGGTCGAAGGACTAACGGTCAACGCTTCTTCCATTTGCATTCAGGGAATCAATATCTTCCTGAGACTCCGCGACTGTTGCGCCCCCGACAGAAAATTCAACCCCGCGAGCCAGTGAGAGTTCCGCCAGTTTGTCGCTAACTGGATACACGATTGCGTCGCAGTTGGCCGCAGGCAGCATCAATCTCACTGCCCTTCCGTTGACGAAATTGCAAATTCACCCCAGCTCCCTCCAAAATTTCTCGAAAGCGGCGAATCGAATGGCCCGAGGGCGTCTTGTAGGGCAGCCCGGCTACCGGGTTGTAGGGAATGACATTCAATAATACGCCGCGATGCCGCAGAAGGGTCGCTAATTGATCAGCGCATTCAGTGCTGTCATTCACTCCCCCCAACAGCACATATTCAAATGTTAATCTCCGACCGCTCGTTTGAAAATAGCGATCGGCGGCGGCCAACAGACTGGAAATCCCAATTTTGTCATTCACCGGTACCAACTGGTTCCGCAGTGCATCGTTGGGGGCGTGCAGGCTGACAGCCAAATTATAGGCCACCCCATGTTCTCCCAGCCGATCGATGGCGGGGGGCAAACCCACAGTACTGATCGTGATTCGCCGGGGACTGATTCCCAAACCATCGTCGGCACGAGCCTGGCCGAGCGCCATCAAGACGTTCGGTAAATTAGCCAGCGGCTCGCCCATGCCCATCATCACGATGTGGCTGAGTCGTTGATCCGCCTCCAGACAGTGCTGCAACAGCAACATTTGTTCGAGGATCTCGCCTCCGCTGAGGTTGCGTTCGACACCATCGAGCCCGCTGGCACAAAACACACAGCCCATCGCACAACCAACTTGGCTGCTCACGCAAATACTGCGACGACTGCCATCGCGCAACAACACGCACTCAACTTCGCCACCGCCAGCCAGCCCCACCAATAGTTTTTCGGTTCCATCCTGGCTTTTCTGATGCGCAACAATCCGAGCGGAAAAGATCGTAAATGACTCGGTTAATTTGTCGCGCACCGCTTTGGGCAAGTCGGTCATTTGGGCAAATTCACTGGCCCGACGCTGAAATAGCCACTTTCGAACTTGATCGGCACGGAAAGCCGGTTGCCCCTGCTCGACAAACCACTGGCGGAGTGCCTCACGATCGAGTTCCAACAGACGACCGCGTTGGTCGACCTCGGGTGTCGCAGAAACGACTGGCAATGCCTGAACCATGCTACCTACAAATTAAATGTCTTGATTTTCACCGCCGTAAGGATCGTAACAGGCAAACTTACCCTGCCGCGCCCGCTTTCACAATGATTCCTCGGCCAGCGGAAAAAGCAATCTTCCCGCAATTTCAATCTGGCTGGCCCCCTAAGTTCTGCTGGTTATCCGCGTCGAGCTGATTTTGCTGTGCCAGTTCTTGGCTGCGCTGCCGCAAGCGTTCCATCAGGGGGCGCAACCGCTGCATGCGACGATTGTTCAGATTGTCGTCCCGTTGAAACTGGCGAAGCGTTGCCAGCACTTCGTCGATCGCCTTGATTGCTTGCTGGGGCTCGCCCAATTCATTGAGAATTTCCACCAACCGCGTGAGCGTGGCAACCATGGCCATTTGGTAAACGGCCACGTCGGGCTGGCGGATGGCAATCGCCCGTTGGTCCGCCAGCGCACGCCCCATCGCTTCGGCCGCTCGCGAAAGCTGACCGCCAGCGAATTGTGCCATCGCCATGCGACTGAGAACGCCACTGCGAAGTGACCGATAATCGATCGATTCGGGGTGCTCTCGCACCAAGGTCTCGCTGATCTTCAAAGCTCGCGTCAGCCGCATCATATCGCCCCGGCGAATCGCCCCGCCAGCTCGCAAGGTGTCGGCCAGCTCGAATTGAAAGGCATTCGATTCTGGAAATTGCTCGCACAACCGCTCGGCCACCTCAATCGCTCGCTGCAAAGCGGCTTCCGCCTCCGCATAATCACCTTGCATCTCGGCAATCCGCACCTGCTCCCGCAAAGCCCGCGACAAGGTCAGCCGATAGGAAACATTCTCCGGATCATCGGCCAACAACGAATGCAACAAGCTGGTTGCCAACGAATTCGCCTCCGCCTCGCGACGCAGGCGATCTTGGGTGATTTTTTGAGCCGGAGTATCGTCATTACCAGCAGATGGGTTCGCAGCCGATGCCTCGCCGGCTGTCGCTCCGGATCTAGCAGATTGGTTTGCGTTGCGGCGAGCGACCACGCGGCGGGGACGTGCCAAGTTACCGGCCCGGCGTTGCCACCAAGGCCGCGTTCCCAAAGATGTCATCGTGTTACAAAGTTTAGCAGTGGCAAATTTACCTTCGTCCGAATTATTGATTTCGGGTCGGGCTTGCAGTATCTCTCTCGCTCGCTCAAACAGCCGCACGACTTGGCCACCATAGCCCCGCTCGGCCGCGACCACCATTAATTCGTTCAGCACGGTCACTTGGGCAAATAACCAACGGCTCTCGGCTGGATTCTCGCTGGCGAATTGTTGATAACTTTCCAGTGCCAATTGATAAGATTCGACCGCCGCGTCGAGCCGCCCCAAACGTCTTTGAATGTCACCAATGCGTTGCCGAGCCGCCGCCGATTCGGCGCTCAAGTCGGCGCTGTTGGTCACCGCAAAACGGGCGAAGAATTCCAGCAACTGCTCCAACAATTGAACATCGGCTTCGCTGAGCACCGCATCGGCAGCCATCACCAACGTTTCATCATCGGCCAAATCGTCCAGCAGCGCCTCGGTACCACCGCGGGCACCCAGGTTGGTGATCACCTGGGAGAAGGCTTCGAGTGCCATCTGCAGATTATCTTCAGCTCGCGTCCGTTCGGCATCCACTTGTCCCAGTGCGACAACCTTTTCCTGCAGATTCGTCTCAGCCCGATTGAATTCCGCTTCGATCCGCTGCAAGGCCAGTCGCTGTTGCTGGTTGCCAAACGCCAACAAGGCGGCAACCGTGACCAACAGCCCGAGGGCGGCGGCGGTCAGCCCCACAATCGCCGGGTTGCGACGTGCCAAGCGGCGCAGTTTGCGAACAGCCGATTCGGGCTTGGCGAGAATCGGCCGATCTGCCGCAAAGCGACGCAGGTCCTCTTCCAACTGGGCCGCCGTTTGATAACGATCCTCCGGTTCGGGGGCCAGCGTTTTCAGCAAGATCACTTCGAGGTCCCGCGGTAATTGCTGGCAATGCAACGAAGGACGACGCACGGGCTGGCCAATCAGAGCGTTTACCAGCGGATCCGAAAATCGCGTCGCGGCTTGCCCCAATTGCGGCTTGGTCGACTGTGGCTTGGTTGCATTTGGCAAATCAGCGTCTTGCTCGAGATCGGGGCCGAGCCGCACGGCGGCCCGCAACGTGACCAGTTCGTATAACACCAATCCCAAACTGTATAAATCGCTTCGCGGGTCACTTTCGCCACGCATCTGCTCGGGTGCCATGTACCGCAGCGTGCCAACAATCTCTCCCGCTTGCGTCATGTCGGCCAATTGGGTTTGTTTGGCGACCCCAAAGTCGGTGATCCATATCGTACCTTCGCGGTCTAACATCAAATTGCTCGGCTTGATGTCGCGATGCAGCACGCCATGTTCGTGGGCATGCGCCAACCCACTGGCCGCGTTGGCTATCAATTCGGCCAAATTGCGAAAGTAGGTTTCCGAAAAAACTGGTCCCAATTGCTGGCACAATGTGGCTAATGACTGCGCCGGTTCGCTGGTTGGTAATTTTGCTGGGTTGTTAGATATTGAGTTGTTAGGAACGGTTGTTTGGGTCTGATGCTCTCGCAGCGTTTTGATCACGCGGCAGAGCGAGTACCCTTCGATTAATTGCATGGCATAATAGAGACACCTTTCATCTTGCCCAGTGCCGAAGATGGCGACGATGTTAGTATGGTGCAAACCGGCGGCCGCTTCCGCTTCACGGCGGAACCGTTCTTGCCGGCGCTGAACATCATGCTGGGGTTGAGCCATCACTTTGATCGCCACGCGGCGTTGCAGTGATTGTTGTCGCGCCTCGAAGACGACCCCCATGCCGCCACGACCCAGTTCATGCAACAGTTGGAAATCGCCGAGCATCTCGGGGATGTCTAAAGGCTCCGGGGAGAGCCGCAGTGCTTTCGCTGATGAACG
>CAZHTX010000322.1:0-6825 GCA_964535475.1 uncultured Pirellulaceae bacterium | reverse complement strand
CCCCGATCACCATGCACAGGGCGACCCAGTAGGTAAGATTCTTTTCAAAGAAACTTATTGCTGACTTTTCAGCTTTGTCCATTTCGCTTGTCTTTCCGATTTGTTGGCTAGCGAACGGTTGAGACCCGTGCGGCGAAATGTGCATTCGAGGACAGCTAAGGCGTTGCTTTGGCGGAACCACGCTTTGGACGACAGCCCTCAATTGCCTTCGCCAGAGCGCGAAACGCTTCGGTCAGGTGCTTGTAGCGAACTTCGTAGAAGACCGTTCGTCCTTGTTTCGTCGCGGTGAGGACGCCGGCTTTCTCAAGCAACCCCAAATGTCGCGAGACCACTGAGAAGTCAACTGCGCAGCATTCAGTCAATTCGGTGACCGAACAGGCACGTCCGCACTTGGCCAGGCATGAAAGCAGCTTCAGTCGCGTCGGTTCGCCCAATGCCTTGAAGAGTTCCGCGTCGAGCAAATCATCGATCGGCCCGCAACACTGAGATGCTTCCTGTGGCTTCATGGTCAGCTCTCTGTTTTAATGCACATTTGCGTCATCGTGCAAACTTACTACCTTCCCTGACGAACGTCAAGATGCTAAAAAGGATGCTTTGAGTAGCTAAGCAATGCAATCTCTTCCCGAGAGGGAATCGAGAACTGTACTATCGCTACCTCACATCATCAAAGCAGAAAGGCCAACGATGACCGTAAAGCAACCCGCGCCATCAGCCAGCTCACTCTATCCAGATCTACTCCGATATTTAAATGAACGAGCGACAGAATTTGAAGCGATTCTTAGCGATCGAAAGGCGGAACTTGCGAAGGTTGCCGACTACGTTCGCCAGCGCTTGGCGAAGTCCAAGCCAGCCAAGCTTACCTTCATCTGCACCCACAATTCCAGGCGAAGCCATCTCTCGCAGATTTGGGCGCAGGTCGCTGCTGAATATTACGGCTTAGTTGGCGTTGAGACCTTTTCAGGTGGCACCGAAGCAACGGCTTTCAATCCACGAGCAGTCGCTGCCATGCAACGATGCGGTCTGAAGATCGTTGCCGACGAACCTGCTGCGACCAATCCACGTTACAGCGTAACCACGTCCGACTCTGCGACTCCGCAGGTCTGCTTCTCAAAAGCCTACGGCGATCCACCCAATCCGAGCGAAGGGTACTGTGCGGTGATGACATGCTCGCAGGCCGACGACGCATGCCCGCTGGTGATGGGCTGCGATCTTCGCATGCCAATCCGATACGAAGATCCGAAGGTTGCTGACGACACAGAGTTCGAAGCCCAGCGATACGACGAACGCTCTGCTCAAATCTGTGGCGAAATGCTGTACATGATGTCCCTCGTTTAGAGCACGAAAGTTGAGCAGCCTCTCCTGTCACCTTCACCGGGAGGGCTGGAGCTCAAGCCCTCATCGTTCTGCATCTGGATCGTCGATCCTTATAGGCCATGAGCAAGCCGGTTGGACTTCATTGGCTCACCGGGCTCCAACTGCTTCAGTGGCTAACCGGACTTCAGCGGGCCGCCAGCCCCGTTTGTTCTGGGGCAGGCCTCCAGCCCACGCCGTTTCGAAACTCAAGAGCCTTATCGAAGTGATCCATCAAGATGACTTTCTTGCACTTACAGGGCGTATTTGGTAGGTTAAACGAGCTGATTAACTGGTTCTACAATCATAGGTCAAGCGACCGATTCGCTTGGGGCGTATTGTGGAATTTTCTAAATACGAACCAGCTGAGAAGGGCTAATTACATTGTTAGGCATCAAAAACCTCTCCGGACCCTCGCCATGAAATTCGATGCAGGCGATCACGAGGCGTTCTTCGACGACCTGACTGCGGAAGGGTTTCACATCTTCAAGGGAAACCCAAATCGAACCCAAACATCCATTGAATCCGTTTGAGCCGCCACGCATATGTGAGGTATTAACACCCCAACGCTCGTCTGAAAAACTCCGGCGAGAAACTGCGATTGCGGCGCTCCAGTTGCTCATTACTACCCCGGCCGTCTTGACGGATGCCATTTTTGTTTTGACATCGGGTTCCTCTAGCTTGTTCGACGCCGCAGCATTATCGCCTGCCGGACTCGCTGCATGTCACGCTTTGCAGTGGTACGGCGCAAGAGAGATGTTTCTTGGGACCGGCCGTGGATTTGCTTATGTATCTGCAATCTTGTGCTGCATTCCAATGCTCTCTCCTTTTTGGGGTATCGGCATTCCCTTCGGATTCCTGTCGTTGATCATACTGGCTATGGGCGACCTTGGGATCTCAGGGGACCGAATTTAGGGCGGCAACGAGCATGACGATATTGGGCTGGACAGTGGAATAGGCTTTTAATCTGTTTACGGAGCAGGCATAGCGGCCAGCACAGAGATAATGAATCGAGACGAGACTGCGTAAAGAGACATGCGATACGAAGCGTCGCGCGGGGCATGCGGACCGAGCAATCGGAGGCGGAGGATGCCGCGCAAGGTATGATGCCTATTTGCTACATACCTCACGACGAGGTTCCAAACGGACAGCCGCTCAACGTGCCTTCCTGGCCTGACGACCTTTATCCCTGGTGAAATGAGCACAACCCCTTACCAGACGACCGTTGAGCTACACGAACGCGTTGACGTGGAACGTTAAGCGGAGATTGACTTCGCTCGCAAGCCTAGCCATCGGTTTCGCTATCTTTCAAGCACTTTTTGTTTCGCTATCCGGCAGCAACAGTATTCTTGCAAGACGAGGCAGCCCTATGGATTCCTCACATAATTTTTCCGTTATCTCTTTACCTACGATCAATGCGATTGCGCCGGGCCGCAACGAAAGAATTCCTTACTGACACTGGTTACCGCCATGAAGACGATCTATTGCTTAGCAGGCTTGTCGCTGCTCACAACGTTGATAACGTCAACCGGCTCAGCAAGCGAACCAACTTTTCGTTCGAACCTAGACAATACGTTACAAGACACCCAAACGATTCATTTCCAAACGTGGGGTGATTCGGCGAATGGTTTACGTCTCGTCTCGCACAATTTTGACTCTTGCGACTTCAAACCAAATCGTAGTTATGAGCCAGTTTGTGGGTGTGAACCGGTATCTAATGGCGGAGCGGAGTTACCCGCGAGAGCTTGTCGCCGCCCCCCGCTTCGTCAGTGCCCACGTGGCCGACACCACTAATATCGCGGATTGCGGTACTCAAACTCAGCGTTCCGCGGCCAATGGCTGGGCACCACAAACCAGCGTTCAGATTCGCAAATGGGCGACGTGCTATCAGGAAATCCACTTAACAGAATCGGAGTTTGGTGGTGACTAAAATGGTATCCTAGAAATTGCGCGGCCTCATCAGAATTCAGCAGGTCGTCGTCGGACGGAGCCGCAAATTCTTCAGCAAGCCAAAACGGCTTTTGGAGGATTCGGTAACGCAGACGACGAGTGCGAAGTAGTTCGGGCACCTCCCGCGTCCTTAACCACCTGCCCTCCAGGTGATCCGGTGCCAGCTCGTCCGGCAATGATGCTTTGAAGCCGGTTTGCCTGTGATAAAAGATCCGGCCTTTCACAAACGCTTCGCACACGTCAATTTCTGGAAAAAATCGGCCCCCCAGAGGCAGTTGATGCTCCAGCAGTCGCGTAGCTTTCTTTCGCAGTGTGTCGTTAGCGTTCGGGCCGATATAGTCGGTCTTTGGAGCATCGCCGACATCAACTTGCAGATAGAATTTGCACGCGAGTTCCCAGTGGTTTAAGCGGCCCTGCTCATCACGAAAGAGCAAATCAAGTTCGCCGATGGTTCGCTTGCCGTCACGCAGTTGCAGCGAATGAGCCACGATTTCGCAGCGGCGAATAGAACAGATCCAGTAGACAATCAAACGCTCGAAATACCGTCCGACACGTTGCTCGCGATGCGAAGTTAAGTGGATTCTTAAGTGCTCGCGGTCAATGTCGTTGACCTTCAGAGGTCGCTTCGGAACCGACTCTTGGCTGGTGAGATCCATTAAGGACGGGCTGTTAACCACCCAAATCAGATCGCGGACAAATTGTTCGGATTCTTGAGATGCTGTCGGCATATCCCTACCTAGCACAGGTAACTAGTCGATTTCGGTGCAGCGGTCGTGGCACTGCTCTCACGAAAACGGTCAATTAAGCAGGCGACCCGCACGAAGTCCGCTAACGGGCAGGCTGAAACCCACTAAACTGCGTGGCTTTCCATCAACGATTATACCGCACAAGCAAGGCCTTCCGTGAACCTACGAACGATGCGTCTTGCTCGCGTTGCCGCTGGAGAAGCGTTAGGGTTGCTGACTAAGCACCAAATTGGTGTCAACAATCCGCTGTCGTCGATCGGCTGCATCAACGTACTGCACTACTAACTTGTTTAGGTTGAAAAAGCCGCTCAACGATTCAATCGTGCAATCTCCATCGACGTAGATACTTAAAAACTCCAGGCTTTTCCCAACGTGTTTCGAAATCGCCTGAACTTGTCCATTCGAAAAAGCCTGCCCACTAATAGTGAGACTCTCGAGCTTATTGAGATTTGCGAAAGCGGAAAAATCAGTGCTTATGCCCTTTGCATGAATGTCGAAATATTTTAGATGGGTTAACGCACTCAGCCACTCGAAGTCCTCGACCGGAAAACTGCAACGTATGGAAAGGCTCTCTAATTTGCGAAGTCTTCCAATGCGTTGGAAAATATCCTTCGAGTAAAGATGATCACTTGAAAGTGTCAGTGAACGAAGCGCAGGCAAGGCATCGAGCCAATCAAAGTTATCCTCCTTACCAGTTGCGAAGACGCTCAAGTGTTCGATAGTCGTTAAATCGCCAATTTTCACCAGTGCTTCCCGCGCGATTTTGAACTCGTCAGGATAATCCCCTAGTTCCAAATTTCGCAGTGACTTAAGCTTGCTTAGACTTTCAATTTCGTCCGCATCAACGTGGTGTTGCAACAAGCGAACCGTTTCGACTCCTTGAAAGGGTTCATTTTCCCTATTATTCAGGAACCTCACCATTTCAGCACTTGGACCGTTATGGACCAAAGCGACCGGCCGACCGGAGGAATCGCGTTCAACGTAGACTTCACCGCATCGACTGTTGGACGAGCATAGTGCAGTAGCAGTCAAAATCAATATATATCTTATCATAAAGAACATTTGCTCTTCTAAAAACCTACCCGAAAATCCAAAATACCCGCGGCTAGCGCGAATGCGGCTAACGGCTTTCGGATAGGTTCTTGGTGTCAGCTCGGTCGTCATCCCACTTACTCCATTGTGTTATGAATCCTGGGAACTTTGATTCTGGTGTGATGCGACTGCACTTACATTGGTAGCAGACATATTCCCAACAAATGCTGGCTCCACACAGTTCCTTGCAAGGCAAATCTTCATCGGGCTCGCAACTCGATTGATAGCGAACCAAAGCCAATTCTACAGGCTCGTAGATGAATTGCTCGTTTCCGTGGATCTATTAAATGGCACGCCAAAGCAAAACGCAACATAATTTTTGGCGGGATTTTCCGAGGTGAATAGACGAATGGAGCAAAGCAATATCCGCCATGACACCGAAAAATCAGAAACGGATGGCCGCCGCACTTCGCAGACTGCTCGGTAGAGCATCGTCAAAGGATCGTAACGCCAGCGAGGCCGAAATGGATGACTCAAAGGGCGAATCCGCGTTGGGCGGCGACGATGCTTACCCGGTTTTGGAAATCCAAAACGATGAACTCAAGGGTAGGCGTCAATTAGAACGGCTCATTCCACGACAATCAAACCGACCCCGACTCACTTGCGATAGCATTCGTGTCAAGAGCGACCGTATCGTGCGCATCAAACGCAATTCCTGCTCGGTCAGCAGCAAGCACCTCCCCATAAGTCATTAAGCAAAACGGAATTAGCCGGAACGCGCTAGCGTCCGGTTCCGCGGAACCGTGAACTAGCGCTCAACGCCTGATATAACCGAAAGACTCTTTCAAGATTCCTCGTTGGGTTCGTTGCCTCGCAGAGAGTCACCCAGTTGTGCCATAAAATGGTTGAGTTCTTCGGCGTTTTGCTTCGACTGTTCTTTCCATTCATCGTCGGTTAACTCAAACGCCCGCTCTCCGAGTCGTTCGACTTCCAATCGCGTGCTCTGGATGACCACGCGACCGTTGGCGTTGCTGAACCACTCCAAGTAGAGACATTTACGCCAAGTGAAGGGTGGTTTCTCGCCGGCGACTAACCGACGAACCAACTCGTCGTGGGGGATGTCATGATGTTTAATCATCTGATCGGCTGAGATGTCGCCGACATGTCCTGATTGATCCAAGCTGATGATGGAATAGTCGAAGGGAGCATCTTCGTCGCCAGCAGCTTCGTCGCCGGACAATTCCGGCTCGATGCGATGAATTCGAAACTTCCAGCCGGCCAAATCGGGGTGGCAGTTGCCAGCAAGTTTCAATTGCAAGGGATCATTGAAGCCATCGAGTTGCAGCCAACCAATCGTCCAGCCCTGCTGGGTATTGTCCAATTCGCCGGTTTGTAAAAGCTGTTCGGGTCGCCATGCCATTTTGTTTTCTCACAATTCGTGTAGTGGAATTGTAATTCTACCAAACTGACGATCGAAAGAAACAACATGAAAGTTTACCTCGATGATGAATGAGAAACGGCCTGCCGAGGGACGCGACCGAACGCCGGGTGCGGTGCAAAGGGTGCCGTGTGATCCATCAATCGGTCAACGCTTCGGTGATAGTTCTCCACTTCGCATGTGTCGTCACTGTCGTCCGGCGGCATGAAGGCTTTGATCGTGCGGATGCGAGGCTGCGAATCGATGGAAACATGAGAAAATCGGTGGCGTGGGTGAATGAAGGGGTTGCATCGAGTTATTGAATTTCGG
>CAZHTX010000321.1:0-6839 GCA_964535475.1 uncultured Pirellulaceae bacterium | reverse complement strand
GGAATCGAGTGGTTCGGCATGAAATTGATGATCTTCAAACTTGTAAACCGCCAACACATCGTGCAGATGTGTTTCCGTTTTTAGGCCGAACTGAACATTGTAACCGAACAAAAAACGGTTACCGACGGCGGCGAGGTCGACCGGGACACAGTTATGCTCGGTCGTTACCCGGACCGTCTCGACCAACTTGGTCTCGATGTTCCCAAAGACCTCCGCCCGCGCCACGTTGAGACGATCAATACGTTGCCGCAAATCGTCTGCCGACGACCTTAGCCGCCCGCGGAGTACCTCGTAGGTGCCCGCATCGAGTTGCTCCGCTGAAGCCATTTAGCTAGCCCCGTTGGTGCTCGATTTCGGTTTCGCCTGGAGATAGCCAAGTGGTTTATCGGCGAATCCCGCACTACCGGCCATCCCCAGCAAACTGGAGAGTTGTCCGCGAATATCGTCGGTATTTGCCAAGCCCATTAACTTCGCAATCAGAGCCGCAATGGAGAGATCCTTGATATCGTTGGCATCGAGCTGAAACTGCTCAACCAACTCCATCAACTTGCCTTGAAAGTAGTCTGGATTGCCATTAAAGAAAGTGTCCTTCACGTCGGTGGCGACGCGGCTGTTGTAGACAAAGCGGTCGATTGCCTTGCCCCCCTTCACTGCGGAAGTAATTTGATCGAAGAATTCACCATCACCCCCGACAATATCGATGCGTGCCGCTTTGAGTGCGTCGCCGATAACGCTGGCTTGGGATGACGCGATATCCTTTTGCGCGCTAATGGCGGCGATTTCCACAGCCTTCTCTTTATCAAGCCGCAGTTTGAATTCTTCGTGCTCTTTGCCAACTCCATCGAGCTTCTTCATCGCTTCGGCCTTCTCGGTAATACCGATGGCTTCGCTGGAGAATTTTTCCTGCATGACATGTGCTTCTGCCAAGCCTTGTTTCTCCAACGCTTCGGCCTTTGCGGCGATGCCCTTGGCTTCGGCGACCGCTTTCTTTTCGGTCACGTTGGCCTCCGCGTTGCCTTCCTTCTCGAGGGCTGTGGCGCGTGCTTCCATCACGCGGACATCGGCCAAACCGCTGGCGGCAGCTCGGGCTGTTTCCGCTTCGGCCAACATCTTGGTGGCTTGCGTATCACGTTCGGCGGCGTCCCGATTGGCATCGGCTTCAATGCGAATCTTCTCGGCTAGCAATTCGCTCGATCGTTTGGCAGC
Source organism: uncultured Pirellulaceae bacterium (assembly GCA_964535475.1). Taxonomy (GTDB): domain Bacteria; phylum Planctomycetota; class Planctomycetia; order Pirellulales; family Pirellulaceae; genus Laterigemmans. The sequence goes on along the minus strand of CAZHTX010000321.1, from coordinate 5,633 downwards.
TTCGGCGGCTTTGGTTTCGCGGATCAACGCCTCTTCGGCCGTCATTTCGGCGGCTGTGATTTGCACCGATTTCAATCGTTCGGCGGCCGCTTTTTCCTCAGTATCCTTGATCAATTCTTGTTCTTCGACGACGGCCCGCTCGACCGCCACACGTTCTCGGATGACCTCTTGAATGTTTCGCTTTTCAACCTCGATCGCTTTTTCTTTTTCAACTTGAGCGACACCGACAACGCGCTCCCGTTCGGTGGCTTCGAGCATCCGATCACGCTCGACTCGCTCCAGTTCCACGCCATCGGTCTTCTCTTTGTTGCGTTGGGCCACCAACACTTGGCGTTGCTTATTCTCTTCGGCAATTCCCAATTCCTCTTCGGTGGCGATCCGGGATTGTTCCGCCAGTAAACGTTGCTCCTCGCGGACTTTGGTGGCCGCCGCGTTCTCGCGCGATTCAATCTCAGCGATCTCGCGTTTTTGCTTCTCAACAGCTTCAACGCGCTGGCGTTCGAGTGACAGAATCGTTTCTTCCGCCTCGACGTCTTGCTTCTTAAGCGTCTTTTCTTTGTCGCGGGTAAATTGGTTTTCCTTAACCTTCTCCGTGGCAGTCAACTCGGTAATTTTCTTAATGCCCTCGGCATCCAAGATATTGTTGGGATTCAACAATTCGAGCGGCGTTTGTTCGAGATAGTCGATCGCCGCATCATCGAGTCGGTAGCCGTTTAGGTCCGTCCCGATAACTCTTAAGATCTGATCCTTAAATTGATCGCGTTTATCATAAAGATCGACGAAATCGAATTGCTTACCAACGGTCTTTAATGCTTCGCTGAACTTGGCATCAAAGAGTTCCCGCAAGGTGTCAATTTGACTGCAGCGTTTGGCCCCGATGGACTGAGCGACTTCGCGAATTTCACTTTCGGTTTTATCAACGCGAATAAAGAAGGCAACCTTGATGTCGGCACGAATGTTATCGCAGCAAATCAGCCCCTCCGACCCCTGGCGAGCAATCTCAAAGCTCTTCAGGGTTAAATCCATTCGTTCCTTATGATGGAACACGGGAATGACAATCATGCCCCCACCGGTCACGACGCGCATATCGCGTTTGCCGCCGGTTACAATTAATGCTTCGTCAGGTCCAACCTTGACATAAAAAGAACTGAGGACGAGAACCGCGCCAAGCAGCAGCACAAAGGCAACCGCGGCGACGATTAAGGCAAACTGCCAGGAGAAAATTTCAAAAGCCAACAGGGACGTTATCATTGACCTGCCTCGTGGGATTGGACCGTATAGACTCGTGCGGTGGGATCAAAGTCGATAATTTCTGCGAGCTGGCCTTTTACCAAGGTTTCGCCCGTTGTGCGGACATTTAACAGCAGCGGCGCTCCATCAGTTTTAAAGCGGGCCCGCCCAAATTCGGCGGTGGCCTCACCCGTCTCAATTTCACATACTTGGCCGACGATCTGATCGGTACGAAAAGCGGTCGAGCGCTCGAACCAACTACGCATCGGTAGCGTCAGAAATTTGGTCATCATGACTGCCAGCACGAAATTTCTGCTCGCCAGAATCACGCTGGTCAGCAACAACGGTTGGTAACGATCGCTATCAAAACCTTCCCAGAGCAACAGCGACAGTAACCACCAGCAAAATCCAAACACGCTCATCCAGATGAAGACCGGAATCGTGTCCAGGTTAATCCAACGAATCGAAGCGGCTCCGAGCGAACCGGCTGAATCTGCTAAACCGGCAATTCCTTCACCATCGGCATCAGAAACTTCGAAATCACCGTCAGCTAAACCGACAAAGATTAGCACGCAATATGCGAGCAGTAGGCAAATTAAAACGCTTGCCGGCCAGACGGGGCCGGTAAAACAGATTTGCAGAAACTGACTGATCGACTCAAACATCGCTGTTGTGTTCCCTCGTTGCCAACGCCCCCAATGGTAGATACCGCCAGAGCATTAGGCGGGAACGCCCGCAGAATCAGGCGCGAGATTTAGAGTATAATCCTCGCCTGACGTTCCATCCGACAGAATCGGCGAAATAGCCAATAAAGGTATCGCCGGAAAACTAGCAGAGCTAGCCAGAGAAATCACGCTGCGAGGGCTGAGCCAGCCGCTCGACCGCTGGGGAACGCTGGATTAGTGCCGCTTCGATTGGTGTTTCTGCGGCCGCTTGCTTGGCAAGCTTTCGATTCCCACGGAGGGCAACGACGTGGCTGAGGACTCGTTCCAAACGGATCATGCCGACCAATCGCCCGGAGGCATCGACCACCGGCACCGGACCGCTGGGAGGTGTCGTAAAGCCAGCCAGTTGTGGTTCCAAATTACCCGGTGCCTGGAAAATAGGCTCGTCATCACGCATCAAATCGGTGGCAATGCGGTCCCAATCCGCTCGTTCCGCTGCCTCCACGACGGTCGCTCGATCAAGCATGCCCAAAAAGTACCCTTCGACGCCGCAAACCGGCAGGCTGGGGTTTCCGGTGATGGCAAAACTGTCGACCAGGTCCTGCACGCGGTCCATGGCGCTGACCGATTGAGTTACGGGCTCGAGCCAATGCTCCACGCGCATGCCTCGCATGGCTTCTCCGAGCGCAACTTGGCGGGCCTCCACCGAACCGGCGTAGGCAATAAATCCCGAGACCAAGATGACGGTGTACATTTGGAAATATATGCCCAGCCCGGCCATCAGCAAGGCGATCAGAAAACCTACTCGCGAAGCCAAATAGGTCGCGGTTCCATAATTAGTCAGCATCGCCAAAAAGGAGCGAAAGACCCGGCCACCATCCATGGGAAAGGCTGGCACCATGTTGAAAATCACCAAAGCCAGATTGATCAGCAGCAACCAACCCAGCGGATGCTCGCCGATGATCACGAGCGCCTCATCGAAGGAAGCCACATCTTCGGCGCGAAAAACAAAAAACAAAGCAACCGCCGTGAGCGCAGCAATCACCACGTTGACAGCCGGTCCGGCAACCGCGACCAAAAACTCCTGAATAGGCTTCCTCGGCATCCGTTCCAGTCTGGCCACACCGCCGATCGGAAGCAGCGTGATATCAACCGTTTGCACGCCAAACCGTCGCGCCATCATGGCATGACCGTACTCGTGCAAAGTGACACACAGAAAAAGCACGGCAATCTGCGTCATGGCGGTCCCCGCAGCCAACCAACCTTGCTGGGTTTGCCAACCGGCTACCCAGCCCGCATCGGTTTGCTCGCCAGCGGCAAACATGCTCGACACACCGACACCAATCATCAACAACCAAAAAGACCAGTGGATGTACAGGTCAATACCAAGATAGCGGCCAATATTGAGACGATTGGCGATGTGACGTCGAAACATGCGGGGCCAGCCAGTGCGGGTAGAGCTTTCCGTATATTCTACGGTGCGGAGCAAGACGTGTTCAGGGGAATCCAGCTCGAACGATTCCCCTCACGATTTCCCTCGCTTCATTCTCTTTCCGCAGATGGCTTGCGGAGAGAGCCTACAGTTAATTCTAGCCGCTCGCCGAGGGAATGAGGGCTGGGGCGCGGCAATTCCGGCAAGATAGCGACGCTATGCTGCCTTGACTTGGCTGGTACCACACAAACTGCGGAAGAAGGCGTTGCGGCACAGCAATTCGTCGGGGCTACCTTGATCACTGACCCGACCATGCTCAAGGACCGCCACCCGATCAGCAAGCGCTAACGTGCTGGAACGGTGGGTGATCATGATCCCGGTTCGCCCGACGAGGAACTCAGCCAGCGCGGTATGAATTAATTGCTCGCTCTCAATATCGATCTGGCTGGTCGCTTCGTCCAATACCAAAATGTCTGGGTTGCGGAGGAAAGCACGCGCCAGCGCCAATCGCTGCATCTGCCCACCTGACAACCGCGTGCCCGCGGTACCGAGCATCGAATCATAACCAGCAGGAGTCTTGCTTTGAATAAATTCATCGGCATACGCTTGGCGAGCCGCTCGAATCGCATCCTCCCGTGAAGCCCGCGGAGAACCATAACGAATATTGTTTAAGATCGTATCATCAAAAATCACCGTCCGCTGAGTCACCAAGCCGATGCGTTTTCGCAAATCGCGACTGCGAATATCCCGAATGCTGATCCCATCAAGGGTAACTTCACCACAACTCGGATCATCGAAGCGACACAGCAGGCTGACCAACGTGCTCTTCCCAGAACCATTCGGACCGACCACCGCCAAACTTTGACCATGGGGAATCTCCAGTTCCAAATTCTCGAGCACTTGAGGGCCAGTCGGATAGCTGAAGTTGACATTGTGAAAAGCCAACATCTGATGCGGCCTGGCAACGGTTTGGGGATTGGCCGGCTCACGCACGCGAACCGGCGCATTGACCACTTCCATCAATCGTTCCGAAGCGGCGATCCCGCGTTGTAAATTGCTCCACACATCACTCAACTTTCTGGCCGGGTCGGAAGCACCGATTAACAGCCCGAAAAATAAGATCATCTCACCCACGCTCAACGGGGTGGCTCGCATCTGAATGCCAAGCAACGAAGTTTCACCGTTGAGCACCAAATAGCCACCGGCCAATAAACCAATGCAAATGATGGTCGTTCCCAAAGCTTCGGTGGCGAAACGACTGGCGGCATTATAAAAAGCCACTTTCATCGATTTTCGATAGTATTTTCCAGCCCCTTGGCGAAATCGTGCCCGCTCGTAACTCTCCGTATTATAAGCACGCACAATTCTAATGCCGGCGAACATCTCGCTGAGCATTCCATACAACTGTGTCATCTCTTCCATGACCCGGCGGCTGCTGCGGCGAATCGCCCGACTCAGCGCTTGAATCACAAAACCAACCAGCGGGGCCACGATGAAAGTTAGCAGCAACAATCGCCAACAAATCATGCCCGCGCCGACCAAACAAACGATCATCTTCAGGGGTTCGCGGACCAGCCGACCAACCACAATGCTGATCCCCATGGAAAGATCGTTCACATCACCCGTCAAGCGACTCGTGAGCGCCGAGGAACCAGCCTCACCATAGTGCTCCAAGTCTTGGCGGAGCGCGCGGCGAAAGAAGATCTCTCGCATCTGCATCGCAGCCCGCTGACTCAAATCTTGAACCAACATCAGATTGATCGTTAGCGCGATGAGCTTGATCACGGTTGCCGCGATCAATAACGTGACGACCAACACCAAGGTGCGAAAGGGAGTTGTCGGCAAGTGCCGGCTCGCCCACGGTTCAATCCAACGCAGCGTCTCGGCCGATTTCTGGTAGGTCGTCTCTTTCAACTGCTCCGCTTCGATTCGCCAATCTAAATCTTGACGCTCCGCAGCCAACCGAGTGGCTTGCCGGTCGTCGAGACTGGCCCTCTGGGCAGCTTCGATCTCAACCAGTCGCAGTTGCAAATCGCGAACGACTTGAGCTGCCTCATTCGCTTTCCGCTCGTTTTCGACGACTTGTGTCTGAATGTAATTGGCCGCCCCTTTGCCCTCAAAAATGACCTCCACCATCGGAAAGACTGCGGAAATGTTGGCGCCCCACAGCAGGGCCACTAACAACGACGACAGCAGGCAACAGCCCAACGCCCATCGCCGGCGAAGCACAAGTCGTAATACCTGGAGAAAGTCTTTCATCCTTGGCCTACCCTGACAATAGGTTGCTGGCCAGCCGCTGACGACGG
>CAZHTX010000320.1:0-6861 GCA_964535475.1 uncultured Pirellulaceae bacterium | reverse complement strand
CGCTCAGCGATTAACGATCTCACCGTACTCAGCATCGGGCTGCAGTTATCGGCCCGTAGTTTTGGCAGCGACGCGGCCTTTAACCGTACCAACGTCGCCTCCTCGAACTCCGATGCGGTTTCGGTCACCAAGACTGGTGACCCACAGATTGGCGAGTACCAGATCCAAACCTTGCGGACTGCCAGCACGCATAGTTTTCGCTCCCGCACATTTGAATCATCAGCGCGGGCAATTGGCACCGCCGGCTCACTGACCGTCCGCGGCGGGGGCTACGTCGATCGTTCGGCACAGCTGGACGAGCTAAACGGCGGACGCGGTGTCGAAGCGGGCTCGATTCGCATTACCGATCGCTCAGGTAACAGCGCCATCATCGATCTCTCGGCGGCCAACACGGTCGATGAAGTGTTGCGGGCAATTAACGAACAAAGTGACATTAACGTGCGGGCCAGCACCGCCGGCGATGCAATCAAACTATTCGACAACACCGGCAATACGGATGCCAATCTGACCGTGGAAGATATCGGAGGCGGCAGCACGGCGGCCGATTTGGGGATCAGCGGTATCAACGTGGCCAGTGATTCAGCGACTGGTGCTGATATCTTACGGCTTTCAACTGCAACGCAACTTTCCAGCCTCCGCGACAACCGCGGCCTGGGGTTTGCCAGCGGCGACGACTTGGCGATCACGCTGGCAGACGGCAGCGAATTCAACGTCGACTTTGCAGATTTCAGCCGCCCGGCCAGCCAGTCAACCGGCGGCACGAACGCGGCCAATGCCAATGCCGGTTTGACGTTTCAAGCCGTCGAAGAGGGTGGCGCTGCCGACGGGATCACGGTTCGCTTTATTGATGATCCCAATCTGATCCAGGGCGAAGAAACCGTCCAACTGCTGAACTCGGCAAACGGGCGAGAACTCGTTTTCAGTATTGCCGAGGGCGAAAGCACCGCCACTGATATCCAAGCCGCGTTGGCCGCCAACAGTGAATTATCGGCACTCTACACCGCCACCACGAGCGGTGATGGCAGCGGCTTGATGTCCCTCAGTGACACCGCCACGCTCTCCGGGGGCGCCGCCGTGGAAGCGGTGGAAGCAGCCAACCTGGGTGACCTGTTGCGAGTGCTCAATTCGCAAGACCCCACCAAGTTTCGCGCTGAATTATCACCCGGCGGGGACTCCATCCGGCTAGTCGATTTAACCTCTGGTGATGGCGAGTTAACCGTTAGCGACGTGGGCAGTAGCACCGTTGCCAACGACTTGGGTCTGGCCGGCAGCAGCGATAGCGGTGCAATGCAAGGTGGCCGTCTGCTGAGCGGCTTGGCAACCGTGTCGCTCGACACACTACAAGGCGGGGCGGGCTTGGGCGATTTGACTTCGCTGCAAATTACTACCTCCGATGGAAATTCCGGCGGCGTTGACCTGTCGGCTGCCAAGTCGCTGCAAGATGTCATTAACGCGGTCAATGAAAGCGGCCTAGCCGTTGAAGCAAGTGTCGATCGGGCCGGTTCGGGCTTGCAAATCCGCGATCTCTCCGGCGGCGATGCAGCGAACTTTTCCATCAGCAGTGCCGACGAGACGGCCGCGGCACTTGGTATCGACGACTCGACAACCGATGTGATCATTGCTGGCGACAGCCTAAACGCTCAATTTGTCTCACGAGCCACCAAGCTGTCCGATTTGAATCAAGGAACCGGTATCGGCATCGGCAGTGTCAGTTTTACAGACTCCGCGGGCGCGGCAGATATCCTCGACTTGGAAGCCGATGAGATCAGCACGGTGGGCGAATTGGTCGACGCGATTAACGAGTTAGAAATTGGTGTCACCGCCACCATTAACTCCAGCGGTGATGGCATTCGAATCATCGATACCGCCGCTGGGAATAAGACACTTCTCGTTCGCGATTTAGGTAGCGGCACGACAGCCACCGATCTCGGTTTGGTGGGCTCTGCGAACTTAGAGGTTATCGACGGCACGCTGCAATCAACGATCAATGCTCGCCAAGCCGACGTGTTTCAGATCGGCTCCGAGGAAACCTTAGCGTCACTCGTCGAACGGATTCGCAATGAAGGTCGCTTTGCCACCGCGTCCTTGGTGAATGACCCGGGCGGAACCGCTTCTTTTTCTTTGAGCAGCCGTCGCGGGGGTGAACAAGGACGCGTCTCGGTGCAGTCCGGCGGTATCGATTTCGGACTGCAGCAATCGGCTCAAGGCAGCGACGCAATGATTTCTATCGGCCAACCGGGCGCAGCCGGAGTCAACATCCGCAGCCGTGATGGTGTCTTTGCCGATGCTATCGAAGGACTCAGCTTTACCGCCAAAACAGTCACCGACACGCCGGCCACCGTCTCAGTCAGTAACGATCGAGCCAGCCTGGAATCGTCAATCGATCGCTTCGTCACGCAATACAATACGTTTGCCACCCGCGTCGACGAACTCACATTTTTCAACGAAGACTCCGCCACCACCGGTGTGCTGTTCGGTCGCAGCGAAGTGATCAACCTGGAGTCGGGGATCAGCCGGCTAGTGACTAGCAGGTTACCCGGCACCGGCTCGATCCGCTCGGGTGCCGACATTGGATTGTCAACCGATCAACAAGGCAAACTGTCGTTCGATAAAGCAAAATTCCGTTCCAGTTTAGCCGCTGATCCCGAAGGGGTGGAACGCTTCGTCACCCACGAAGAACGCGGCTTTGTGGCCAAAATGGACCAACTCGTTGAACGCTACGCCGGTTTAGATGGCGGACTCCTGCTAAACCGCACAACCACGCTGAATAGCCAGATCGAAGCAAATGGCCAACGAATCGCTTCGATGGGTGTGAGGTTAGACCGAGAGCGAAGCCGATTATTGAAACAGTTCTACCAAATGGAAGCGTCGATCGCAAAAGTTCAAGGTAATCAGCAGTTTCTCTCGTCGATCCAGCTCATCACATCCGAAGCCTAATCTCGTCCGATTCCTCTTTGTAAGGTTTGCCTCGCAGTGATGCACTCAGCGACCGCCAACGAACAGTACTTGCAAACCACAGTTTTGACCGCGTCACCCGCGAAATTAAGGTCCTTGCTCCTCGATCGCGCCGTGGGTTTAACCCAAGTGATTCGCGTCGAAAGAGAAAAAAACCCCGAACGCTTGGTCGATCAGTGGACGCTCCGGCTCCGCGATATTCTCGGTGAACTGCTCTCCGGAATTACACGCCAAAGTGGGCCGCTGGCTGTGCAAGTGTCCGATCTGTACGTTTTTCTGCTGCAGCAACTGACGCTGGCGGAACAAGAACCAGGCACCGCACGGATCGACTCGATTGGCAAAATCTTGAAAATCGAGCAAGAAACTTGGCAGCTCGTTTGCGCCGAGCAAGCCACACAGCAGCAAGCCACGCAGCAGCAAGCCAGCGAAACGTCCAAACCACGCTCCGCGGTGCCGGTACCGAATTTCCAGTCCCCCGGGGCGACCCCCAACTTGACGATGTCCGGCCCTCCCGGCGGTTCATTGAACCTCAACGCCTAAACAGCCTCAACGCCGAAAAAGGTCGCGACACAGTGACATGAGAGCAGCCTGCGTCGCGAAACCGGCAGGCGAATTCGCGGGAAATAATTGCCCACACGAGTCCCAAGGCTTATCCTTGATGTAGCCATGAGGGTACAGTGACTGCGACGGGAGTCGTATTTTCCGCTTTTTATTTCTCGATGCACTGGTTATCGATCGATGTCTCTTAAGTTTCGCTTCTTGGCCGCTTGGCTCTGCCTGTTCAGTAGTGGCTGTTTCGTTCGCGCCCAGGACTCGGCCATTGCCGATCCGCCAACCGACACTAAGCAAACTAGCGACGAAACAGCTGGTAAAGAAAAGCCTGGTAAAGAAAAGCCTGGTAAAGAAAAGCCTAAACAGGCTGGTCGGCGGGAACAGACCGAGCGTTTTGTGCGGCTGACCAAGACCGATAAAGGAGCTCCCAAAGCGCTTGAGACTTCGATCGTTCGCTACACGGGTCCCGTTGGCAGCCGCTACGAGGGCGTGATTGTTGACTTGGTGGGTGTCGTGCACATCGGTCAAGAAGAGTATTACGAACAACTCGACCGTCGGCTCAACAAATACGATGTCGTGCTTTATGAACTAGTCGCTCCAGATGGCACCCGCGTCCGTCCGGAAGATATTGGTAACCGCGACAGCCCGCTTAGTGCAGTCCAGTTGGGCATGCGAGACATGCTCAATCTCGAGTTCCAACTAGAACATATCAATTATCTGGCGAAGAATTTCCGTCACGCCGACATGAGCCCAGAAGAGTTCATGGAAGACATGGAAAAGCGGGGTGACAGTTTGCTGAAGATGGGCCTCCGCATGATGGGCGCCGGGTTGGCTTCAGCTTCTGCTCAAGGTGGTGACGCGGGCATGCTGATTGCACTGATGGCAGGTGACGACCGGCCCAAGAAGATGAAGCAAGTGATGGCGAAACAATTGATCGACGTGGAAGTCATGACAGCGGGTCTCGATGACGCGTCTGGCAACAACACGCTGATTCGCGGCCGCAACGTCAAGGCCTTCCAAGTCATGGAAGAGGAACTCAAAGCGGGCAAGAAACGGATTGCCGTCTTCTATGGCGCGGGACATTTACCCGACATGGCCGAACGACTCGAGCGAGAGTACTCAATGCGTCCGACGGGCTCCGAGTGGTTTGCCGCCTGGGATTTGCAGAGAAATTAGTCCTAACAGAGTAGAGCGATTGTCCCCAATCGCTTGCGGGCTTGCAAACAGCTGAGGACAGCGGTTTTACATTGGCAAACAGCTGAGGACAGCGGTTTTACAATGAACTGACGCAAACGAAAAAAAGCTCGATTGCAATTTATGCAACCGAGCTTTTCTTTCGCGCGGTGGGTCTTAATCACCCACCTTCTCCGCCCCTCAGCGTTACCATCATTGAATTGCTAGCGGCTTTGGAACCGGCCGTCGCATCACTTGCGGTTTCTCGTCCAGTTCCGTATACGATGCTGGCTGAATCAGACCGTTCGCGGCCGACTGACGCCCCGCTTGCGGTGGCACCGGAACCGTTTCAAACTGCGGGCCGCCGGGAATTTCCACCTCAGGCAACTCGGTCCATTCACCATCGGGTGCTTGCAATTGACCGGGAACTCCCGAACCAATCGGTCCCTCGAACATCTCGCTCGGCGACACGTCACCGCCCGGGTACTGCAACTCTGCTTCGACCGATTCAAAGCCCAAGATCACCCCGTCAGCAACTCCCTCAGGAGCGAGCGCCGATGGCATCGGTTCGACAACGGCCTTGTCGGAGATCAAGTTCGACCCGGTGCTGACCACGTTGGGACGCGTGACGCCATACTTGTAGTAGTATCCGGCACTCCGTTCCCTGGCTCGCTCGAGTGCGTCCCAGTAAGCTTTCTCGCTCCATGGCCCCTCTTGCAGTTCGATACTGTTCATCGCCAACAGAGTGCCTTTCAAATTGTGCACATAAGCGATCGATTTGTTATACTCACACAGCGAGCGGTAGTAGCTGATCTGAGCCTGGGCACGACGCTGTTGAGCATCCAAGATCAAGTCAACATCGCCACCCGTCGCACCACCGGCGCCTCCACCACCTCCCACGCCTCCGGGGCTGAGATATTTCTTAATCCGAGCGGTGTATTCACCCTCAGCACTGTTGAGCCAAGCTGCGTTAGTTTGGATTTGACGATAGTGCGTTTGCAGTTTCGCCATCGCTCCGGCCAACTGAATCTGCAAGGCGCGTTCTTGATCGAAGATCCAAGCCTTCTGTCGGGCAACTTCGAGTTTGGCATTGTTGATTGCAGCTAACTCACGTCGTTGACCGATCGCCGTCGGCGTGATCTCCAATCGCAATGCCAATTCTGCATAATTTCCTTCGGTGAGTCCCGCTAAGGCCGACGATCCGGTTGCCCCCTGGTTCACGTTCGGATTGGGGAAGGCGCCGCCATCACGACCGCCCAGGCCCAATTCGTCGCCAACACCGACCAGACGACCAGTGATCGACCCATCGACCTGAGGCAACAAGCGGTTCTTGGCGGCAATCAATTCCAGCTCGGCCTGCTTGAGACGAATTTTCGAGCGACGTAGCTCGGGACTGGTGATATGTAATTCCTCCAGGGCGACGTACCAATCAAACTCAACCGGGGCAATGGTAGGCTCATCGACGGGCCGAATCAGTCGCCCGTCAGTAGCCTCCAGCCCCATCCGAGCACGCAATTCACGCTCTAGACCGTAGACCCCGTTGGGATCCGAACCCGCCACGTTGGAGCCCGCCAAAGCTCCTTGCAAACGGTTGCGGAATTCATAATAGCGAGACTCCGCCAACTTCTGTTCTTGAATCGTCCCGGTTCCACCTCGCTCCACGTAAGCTCTGGTGGCGAAGGCTGTCGCCTGAGCCGCGTTGCGAGCGATGATTTCAGTTTCAACGTTTCGATAAGCACAATACAAATCCCAGTAGGTACGTTCCACGTCATAAACCAAGTTCCGCACCAAGGCTTCGAATTCCGTGATCGTGATATCTTCGTTCAAACGTGCGAGCACCACGGGAATCCGGTTGATCATCGTTCCCCGTCCACGCATCAACGGATGCGTTACTTGAGCTTCCAGAATCGCAGTCCAATCGCTACGCACATCTCGCCCCACCCCACCGGCTCCCACAGGCAAATTGTTCCATGCATAAAGCGTTTGTTGACGAAGCGTAGCCACGCCACCGGTCGCCATCCGCTTGGAGATCGCCGATTGCTGGAAGCCGTCGCGACCTTGGAATAACGGAGCATTAAATCCGTTGGCTGCGTCCACGTTTCGCGGTCGGTCGGTGGTGCTGTAGCTGAAGACGGAGCTGTATTGTGCGTCAAATTCAGCCAACGCATCTTCCACACCGCC
>CAZHTX010000319.1:0-6887 GCA_964535475.1 uncultured Pirellulaceae bacterium | reverse complement strand
GGGGAGTGGTCGCGGGCGGTTTCCAGATTTGCACGCGAACCCAATCGACCAATGCTTCTCCCGCCCCGATTCCCTCAAAGGTTACTCGAAAGGGACGCTCCGAGGTGATCAGACGATAAAGTTCGACCGTCGTCCACTCGGCCTGGTTTCGCACCAGCGTGCCGAGTTCAGAACCGCCATCGCTGTCGTAGACGAGCAGGCCTTGATTGGGTCCGCCGAAGCCGAGCGTTTTGACGCGAGCCCGAATTCGCACCCAGCTGCCGGGAGCAAACGTGATCGGCGCGCTGCGCACCCGAGCCACCGTGCCAGCATAACCACCAGGCAGCGGTGTCTTACCACGGGCAACGGACTCGATTCTAAGGACGTCGGCCGCGGCCTCCCCAGCCCGCGGTTGCCAAGCCACGGTGGCGTGGGCAAACCGCTCCAGGCGGCTTTGATATCTCCAGCCGGCGGCCAGCATCGTATCGATTTGATCGAGTTCTCCCGCCGCCAGCAGGTTGTTGCTCCAGGTTCCATCCTCCAGCCCGGGCAGCCAAGCAAGGTGCAACATCATTCCGCCGGGAGCCAGCAAAGTCGGCATTCCGCTGGCCGCCACGCCGGGACGTCGCAGCCTTTTTTGCAGCATCACTTCGCAGCGGAGCGTCATTTGGTCGGCCGCGCGAATGGCCCGCATCGCTTCGCCGTAACGTTTTGCCGACAAGGCATTCTGGACTGGCGCCAACAGCTCGGCAGCCGTGCGCAACAGCTCGTGAGGCGCGGCCGCACGTGGTACCATCCCGCCACCAATCGCCGTCTCCCAATCGTGACGCGTCCGCAACAGCGACTCACCGACCAATTGCCAACGCTGCTGATTAATCAATAGAGCCTGTTGTCGCAGCGGCCGAGACAACCAGCCGCCGACCGCCGGATCGTCACTCAGCACAATAAACTCAACGCGATCCGGATTTTCGATGCGAACGAACCGCTCCGTATGCTGACCTTCAATTGACAGTTGTTCAACCGCCGTGTTGGTCAACCTCCAAGCGTAGCGAGACGTTAGCCTCAACACGGGAAGCTGCAATTCATATTCTTGGTGCGGTAACTGGTCGTCATTCGCCGTCGTGGCAATCACCAAGTCGGCAGCCGAGGTTTCCACTTGCGTCAGACAATAATCCTCGCGACTCGATCGCAAACGCACCTGCCGAGTCGACTGGCTGAGCAACGGCCCGAGCACCTCGAGCCAACGATTCACGATTGTCAAACTGGTCGTTCGACGCGTATCTTGCGGATCGCCCGACGTCAATGAGCGTGCCGAACGATAGACGATTCCGCGAGCCCCAAGAGAAAGACCTCGCCAGACTTGTGGAGCCAGCGAACGCCAACCATAGTCGTCGATTTCGGTCGCCCCGAGAGTCCGCGCAATGGCGTCGAGCTGGGTCACAAGTCGCTCGGGAGGTAGCGTGGCAACCGCCACGGCGGGGACGATCGGACGACCCGCTCGCTGCTGCTGGTCCTGCAATATGTCAAGCTCCTCGTGCCCCGACAAACCACGCAAACTCGGGGGCAAATCGTAGATCATTGTGGTGGCGACCCCCGCATATCGCTCCCAACTTTCGGCCGGGGCGATCATGAGGGGGCGATGCCAAAGGGCTGGCATGGATTGCAATCTTTGTGACTCACTGACGACAAACTCCAACTGACTGTCATCGGTTGATGTCCCCAAATACCATCCGCCCACCGCGGAAAGCAAAGGTTCCAGATCTGGATTCACGGCCACGGGCAACGGCGCATAGACGCTGATCTCATGACGAATGGCCTCGCGGAGAATCTCCACCGTGGGCGGACGAGCCAGTAAAATTGCGTCGAAAGCGAGCAACTTTAAGTACTCCAGCGATTCGCCGTTGTACTCAATCACGCGGCTAACTTTACCCGCTGGAAATGCCGACCGGACCACCGAATGCACGCTCGGCCCGAGAGTGTTGGCCGGCCCGAGCGAGCCTGCGGAGCCTCGCATCACGGCCGATCGCGTCGCATCGCTATCGAGCGACGCGGGACTGGCTGCGGACGTACTGGCGGCGGACTTACTGGCGGCGACTGCGGGACGAGCGATTGAGAGCAGGCCCTCGGCGCGTAAATTATCAAGCCGCAGCGTGGCAACTCCCGGGCCGCTGTAGACGTTGAGCACGATGGCGTCGATGTAGGAATCGCTAGTATCGCTTTGTGAGCCAAAACGATCGCGAATCGCCATCTCACGGATTCTTTGTTTGGAGTCAGCTCCGCTAACACGCAAACGTTGCCATTCTCCGCGTCCCTGATGGCTTTGCCCCCAAACCAACGCAGCCAATGGTTGCCGGGTGCTGGGGTCAATGATTCGCGGATAGCGAATTCGCAGCCCCAATTGCGGGCCGGCGTTGACCGACTGGACCGCCAAGCTGGCACGCACTTCATCCAACACCAAGCAGGGCTCGAGGCGATATTCCAACAACACGCGAGTGCCATGACCGGCCGCAACCGTGACCGCTTCGCAGGGGCGGCGTTGTTCTCCGCCGCTGGCATCGAGCCAGTGGGCACGCATCTCCACCGCCGTGTCGGCCTCACTCAGTCGCCAGCCGAGAGGTTGGCCATCGAGCGGATCCACCAAATTGCTGTCGCCTGCGGCAGGCTCAGCAACAACAGGCCCATGCAGCAGCCCTAGAACCGCAACCAGCAACGCCAACCGTTGGCAATCAAGCGAGGACCACACAACCCGCATCCGCAGAAAACTCCCTGTTATGATCGCTGAGGTAGGCAAAGTTAGCCGAGTCGGAAGGGCTTTCCGGACAAAACCAGCCGGTTCGCCAACATTTAAATTAACGCCTGGTCGCATTGGTTTTGATTGACCCCGCAGGCTTCAGCTTGAACACTCCATTGTCGCCGCGAGCAATCGTTGCCCCCAAGCAACGGTGGAGGCGATTCCGCATCAAATGCCCTAAGTTGCTTTACTACCAAGCTTTGCGACAAAAAGCTACTGCGATTTGTTGCTTTCTCGCCACAAGCTGCGAAAATGAAACAAATCGCGGAAATTTCGCTAAGTGGATGCGATAGCATGACTTACGGTCATTTCTCAGCTTTTCCTCAAGGCCTCGGCATCCAGTGTGCTTTGAATCCCTCACAGACGACAAGGCAACGCTGAAACCGGCAACCCACCGGCTCACTCGCTCGCCTCCAACTCATCCCACTCGGCAATTTCTTTTTTAACGGCTTCTTGGAGAACACCCTACGATGGCATTCGCAGCACAACCAATCCGCAACCAAACTGAAGAAACCCCCGTCGAACTACAAGAATTGTTGCTCGCCGTCGAAGCTCTGCCTGCTCGCCAACGCGAGAGTTTGCAACCGGCTCTAGCCCGCGTCATTGAATGCAGCACTCGCCGTCGCCGCATTCTAAATCTGGTCCAAGAGGCCCTCAGCCAACTGCGGTTGGACATGAAGTATCTCGTCTTCGATCTGGAAGCGACCCGCCGCGAACGCGATCAACTCCGTCAGCAAATCGACGGTTCTGGCGATCTGGGTGACTTCGATGGCTCGGGCGAATAGCAGCAATGCGGCACTGGGTAGACGGGCCACCGCCCCCCACTCGACAGCACTTGCTGCAACCCGTATGAAGCGGTTTGGAAGCGGTTTGAAAATAGAATCTAGTGCTACCGTCTGCTGGCAATTAGTGTGAGTAGTACTTTGGTTCGTGCTCGCGAAACCTTGCCTTGATCCTTTTCGACCTTATCTTCCCGACGTTCGATGTCCGAATTTACGCCTGAATCGTTAGCCCAACGGGTATTGCAACTGGGGTTGGCCGATCAGCGTCAAATTGATTTGGCCCGCGGTGAAATGGGATCGGGCGAATATTCGCTGGAAGACATGGTCCGCGCCTTGCAACGCAACGGTTTGCTCACCACGTTGCAGTTGGAAAAGATTTTAAGGGGTGATTCGACAGGCTATTTCTTCGGCGAATATAAAGTTCTGTACCTGATTGGTGCCGGTACTTTTGCCCGAGTTTACCGCGCCGCCAAGGGTTCGGCCGGCGAAGTGTTTGCCGTCAAAGTGTTGCGCAAACGATTTCGCGACGAAGTTGCCCAGTTGGAACAATTTCTTCGCGAGGGGCGGATGGGGCTCAGACTGCGGCACCCCAATATCGTCTCGATCTATGATGTGGTTCCCGACATTCGCAACCCCTTCATGGTGATGGAGTTTGTCGAGGGGCAGACGCTGCGCGAGTTGGTGCAGATCCGCGGCAAGCTGGACGCGAAGACCTCCTTGAAGCTGCTGTATGACGTGGCCGCCGGATTGGCCTACGCGGCTTCGCTGGGCATCAGCCACCGGGATATGAAAATGTCCAACGTGTTGGTCAGCGCGGAAGGGCGAGCCAAACTGGTCGACTTTGGTTTGGCCGCTTTGGCCGACCGCAACAACCCTGACCAAATTGCTGATTGCCCCAACGCGCGGGCCATCGACTACGCGGCGCTTGAACGTGGCACCTCGGTCCGCAAAGACGATCCCCGCAGCGACGTCTTCTTTGCCGGCTGCATGCTCTATCACATGCTGACCGGCATATCTCCGCTGACGGAAACTCGCGATCGCATGGCCCGTCTGAATGTCAGCCGCTTTCAGCAAATCCCGCCGCTCTACCAGCTGTTGCCCGATGTCCCATTGCCGGCCGCTCACGTGGTCGCCAAATCGATGGAGTTCGATCCAGAAAAACGATTGCAATCGGCCGCCGCCTTCCAAGCGGAATTAAAAAACGCCATCGAACGCTTGGAAGCGGGTGATGGGCGGCGAGTCAGCGACTTGAACAGCCTGGCAGACTATCAAGATGAAACCGCTTCCAACGAAGGGGACGGCCGCACGATCATGTTGGTCGAGTCCAAACTGGAACTGCAAAATGCGATTCGCGAACGTTTGAAGAAACGGGGCTACCGCGTATTGGTGATCAGCGACCCCGGCCGCGCGCTAATGCGGTTTGACCCGGCGGAAGATACCCCGGCTGACTGCGTGGTTTTCAGCGCCCACGAGTTGGGCAACCGGGCGCTCGAAGCTTTCAATCAATTTGGCACCGACGAGCATACCGCCACGATCCCCGCTGTGTTGTTGGTCGATCAAAAACAACAACACATCATCGGCCGGGCCTTGATGGATTCGCACCGTCGCATGTTAAGTCTGCCGCTGAAGGTTCGCGAGCTCCGCGGAATGCTGAAGAAATTGCTCCACAATCGCCCGGCGCGTGAGCTCGATTGAGCAGCTGTTCGGCCCTGACTAACCGGCTAGCTTGTCACGGCCTAGCTTGTCACGGCCTAGCTTCTGCGGGCGATCGGTTTTAGGATGAGCAGCCCGCCGGCGGCGTTGATTTCGCCCGGCTGGCAACGTTTCTTTTTCCTCAGCCGTTAGAGCCGCTAACTTTATGTCTGCAATTCGTGTGGGGATTTTGGGTGCCACGGGATATACCGCAGCGGAATCGATTCGCCTGCTGCTGACCCATCCTCAAGTTACGATTACCGTGGCCACCAGCCGGCAAGCGGCTGGTCAAAGTTTAGCGGCGGTGCATCCACAATTTGCGGGTCGCTTGGAGCTGCCGATCAGCGAGCTCGATAGCAGCGACATTG
Source organism: uncultured Pirellulaceae bacterium (assembly GCA_964535475.1). GTDB lineage: Bacteria > Planctomycetota > Planctomycetia > Pirellulales > Pirellulaceae > Laterigemmans. The sequence goes on along the minus strand of CAZHTX010000319.1, from coordinate 1,275 downwards.
CCGCGCGATGCGATGTTGTCTTCAGTTGTTTGCCGCATGGAGCCTCGGCGGCAACCGTCAAGGAAGTGCGGCAAGCGGGACCGCGCGTGATCGATTTTAGCGCCGATTTTCGCTTTGATCAGCTCGAACTTTATCAACAGTGGTACGGCGGCGAGCATCCTTGGCCCGAGCAGTTGGGCCAAGTTCCCTATGGCTTGCCCGAACTGTTTGCCGACGAGTTGGCCACAGCCGGTTTGGTCGCCAACCCGGGTTGTTATCCGACTTCCGCGATCCTGCCGCTGGCCCCGTTATTGCAAGCCGAAGTGATCGCCGCTGAGGATATCATCATTGATTCCAAAAGTGGCGTCAGTGGCGCGGGGCGGTCGGCCAAGTTGGGGTCGTTGTATTGCGAAACCAACGAGTCGATCGCTGCTTACGCGGTCGGTGCACATCGCCACCAACCGGAGATTGGCAACGTGCTGGGGCGCTGCAGCGGAAGTCAACCGCAAGTCATCTTCACTCCTCATTTAACCCCCATGGACCGCGGCATCCTCTCGACGATTTACGTCACACCGCGCGAGCATGGACGCGGGGCGGTGGAACCGGCCGAGGTGATGGAAATATGGCGAGCCGCCTATGAGAGCAGCCCGTTCGTGCATCCGGTGGACCACCTTCCCGGCACGAAATTTGTTGCGGGAACCAATCATGTCCAGCTGGCCGTTCGCCGTGCCGGGCATCGCTTAGTGCTGGTGGCGGCGATCGACAATTTAGTCAAAGGCGCCGCCGGAGCGGCTGTGCAAAACTTGAATTGCATGTTCGGATTGGATCAGCGACTGGGGTTACTGGTGTGATGATTTCCAACAACGAAAACTAGACAATCAGGCAAAATAAGGCAAACAGGATGGCGGAGGCAAGCAATTCCAACTCGCTCCAGCGGATTCGACATGGCTTGGCCGCCTCGCCGCTGATGACTTGGTTGTTGCTGGTGGGGGTGTTGCTGAGCACGATCATGGCCTTTGTGGTCGCCTCGGTGTTGGCGGTGGTGATCGCCACCCTGGTCGCTGACCCCGCACCCCAGTCAACTCCGGATGATCAGCCGGCCGCGCAGCAGGACGTTGTGGAGCGGGAGGATGATGATCGTCCCGTTGCTCAAGAGCAACTCGCCCAAGAGTTGATGCGCGATCGCACCGGGTTCACTTGGATCGTGTTGCTGCCACAACTGTCTTTGGTCTTCTTGCCGATTTTGGCGTCTTATTTTTTCCCCGGCGGCATCGGCGGGGCATTGGCGATCGAACG
>CAZHTX010000318.1:0-6899 GCA_964535475.1 uncultured Pirellulaceae bacterium | reverse complement strand
CTCGTCACTTGGGTGCTACCGTGATGTTGGATGTGGAAAACCATCATAACTTCGCCTGGAAAGAGACGCATGGTGACCAAGAATTAATCGTGCATCGCAAAGGAGCCACGCCAGCTGGACGTGGGGTGTTGGGGATTATTCCCGGCTCCATGGGGACACCCGGCTTTGTGGTTCGCGGAAAGGGTGTTGCCGCGTCGTTGCTAAGTGCTTCGCACGGGGCGGGGCGGAAAATGAGTCGCACCGCGGCGAGGGCCAAATTCAACTGGAAGGATGTGAAACGATTTTTGCAAGATCGGGGCGTGACGTTAATGACCGCCGGACTCGATGAGGTGCCGATGGCATATAAGGATATTCATCAAGTGATGGCAGCGCAGAGTGACTTGGTGGAAACCGTTGCCCGCTTCGATCCCAAGTTGGTGAAAATGGCACCGGCAGGAGAACGTCCCGAGGATTAGGAAGCTAAGCAACTCTGCCCAAATCATTTGGGACAACCCCCGCTGAGTCGACGGCGCTGGTTGCCTGTTTCACCCGCAGGCAAACTTCTGCAATCCGTTTCTGCCATTGGTCTAAGTGCTTCGCTAGCAGAGTCCCGTTTAGTCGCACTGTCTCGCTAGCGACTCTCCTCAGCAATTTTCGCGTAGATCTCGCGTGCTTGATCGTAAGCAGTTTGCGCGGCGTCGAGCTCTTCTTGGCGAATCATGTTTCTTTTTTGACTCCAACAGACTTGGACCGCATCGCGGCACCATTCAGCGCTGCGGCGATTGGCGCGGATCGGTTTACCATCCACCTCAACGAAGATTGGATTACTGTGCATCGACGGCAAGATTCTCACGGCTAACCATGATGACTTGGCGATCTCAACGTCGAAGGCCAGTTCGTGGGGTTGCCCATCGGCGGTCACTTCTTGCCTGCCAACGACTTCTCCGTTCATGATTAATTCCACGGGCACTTGGCGGGAGTCACCGACGCGGGCTCTTTCCAGGTGCCAATAGGGTTTTTCGTCGAGCCGGCGTTGGGCAATTGCTGAAGCCAGAGCATCTCGCTCTGGCGGCAGCATCGCGGCGACGGTGCAGCGTACCTTTTGCGAGGAGGTGGCTGGCAAATTGAGTTGGCTAGGCTTGCCCGCAACTCGGCTTTCCCCAAGTTGCAAGGAACCGACCGAAAACTGCAGCAGGTGGCTGAGCCCATCGCCGACGTAGCTGCGACCGTCTCGCAGACCGTGTACCCAGTCTTCGTACTGCAATGGTTCTGCGGAAGTTAACTCGGGAACCTGGACATAACTGCGTCCCAGACCAACGCGTTCACCGTAGATACATGGAAAGTCTGTTTCGCCGCTGATGCGGGTGCGAAAACCACAATTCAGCGTATGATACCAAATGTTCATTTCCCAGATTACCGGAGTGTCGACGGCGCTGATGAAATCACAGACGCCATGGGCGGCGGACACAATAAATTCGTTGGCGCCGATACCATCGAAAGGAGGCATGGCGTAATCGGGCAAACGATCGGCAGCGCGGCCAGCTTGGTCTCGGCTGCCGCCCCAGGTGTTCGGAAGCATGCCGCGGGAGCCATCGGGTAGGTAGTCAGGTAAGGCCAGTCCCCATCCGCTGTGGCTGTAACCAACAACGCCACCTTGCTCTTTCCCCCAACGCAAAATTGGTAGCGTCCAAGTGGGCCATTCCTCAATGGCCTGAGTGCCGGGATAGTCATCCTCGCTGAGGTTCAACAAGCAAAGATGCCCGGCATGCGATGAGGGAAAACCGCTGACCTCAACATCATACCGCATCAGATTCCCTGGCCGTGAGAGTTGCGATACTTTGCCATCAAAATACTGTTTTTGATAGTACCAACAGGGTCCCCAACTGAGTACGCATCCCACGTTCAAATCCTCACCGATCAAATGGCGGACCATATCTTCTGGCTTGACCCCTTCGGTGGGATTCTCATAGTGCGCACAGCCCGCGGCGTGGACGTGATGATCACCCGAAAACCAGCCGTGATTGGCCATGTGAATCCAACGTTCGAGTTGAATCTCCAGTGGCTTGGCAGTTGCCGTCACGGTAAGCGGGATATTGACTGCCCGATACTCGGGTCCCCGGTAGGCGACAATCTGGTATTCCCCGGGAGCTAACTGCAGGGTATCGCCATCCGCACGATAGATTTGCTCGTGAAAAAAGAAATCGGGTGCCAAACGACGCGACGGGTTGGGATAAACCCGACCACGGCTATCTTTGATCAGCAGGCTGCAAATCGTCGGTTGGCCGTCATGATCCCGAATGCTGAGAGGAATGCTCACCGAGGGACGGCATTTAAAGAGGATCGGTACTTCGCTACGGAATCCCAAATCTTGAGTGCCCTGGCCGACATGCATTGCCAAGGTGGCTTCGCGCTGACCAGCATCGCGGCTGTAAAGCTGGAGAATGCGATACTCGACTTGTAGTCCAGAAAGCGTTTTGGTCATCGGTTGCGAACGCACTGCGGCAATGTCGAGCCAACGTCGAGCAGCATCGGCGGGGGTAATCTTCATTTGCGGTGCGGCTGCCGAGGTGCTCCGCTTGACCATTGGGGCAGCTTGGGGGCTGGAGCAATCGAGAGGCGCGGTCACCCCCGCTTCATTGACGACTTTGATTAAGAAATTCGTCCAACCAAATTGATCCAAGGTAGGTTCTGCGGCTCCCCTGGCAACCTTCACTCGACTCTCAGGGTTAATGTTTACCGTGAGTAAACAGTAGGGATCGAGGATCTCCTGCAGGCCCTTGATCACTTCGTCATCCGCCGAGTCATCTTGCAATTCGGCGAGTCGATTCAAACTCGCCGAGGGCAAAGGACTGCCGGCCAGCTGTAATGCTTGGACCACTCTCTGGACATTGGCTTCGAACGGTTGTCGGTCCACCGTAAACACGATCTCCTCTTGGGCGAAACCGTGCGAGCTGAGCCAATAGGTGAGCAGCAGTAATGTCGCGCCGAAACTGGCAAAATTAACACGTCCAAAACGATGGCAGGCAGGCATAGCAGAGCACTCGCCGATGGGAGGAGGGCGGGGGAGGTAAAGGCTTGTTTGGTCAGCGTTGCAACAATCTTTTGTGTAGTCTAACCGATCGTCCAATCGGTTGCGTTCCGCGGGTGGCAGAATTCAGTTATGATGGGGAAAATTTTTGACTCGCACCGCTTTGATTTCAAATGATCAGATTCCCGCTGAATTGGCTCGTGCTGTTGATTTGCTTGGGCTGGCAAACAGTGTCGCTTTCAGCAGCCGAACGGCCCAATATCGTGTTGTGCATGGGCGACGATCATGGCTGGGAAGAGACTGGTTACAACGGGCATCCGCACGTGCGCACTCCGGTCCTTGATGAAATGGCGAGCACAGGATTACGGCTGGAGCGTTTTTACGCAGCGCATCCCAGTTGCTCGCCGACTCGAGCCAGCTTTCTGACGGGGCGGCATCCGAATCGGATGGGAACATTTGCACCGGGATGGTCATTGCGACCTGAGGAAATCACGCTTGCAGAGATCCTGAGTGGTGCCGGATATCGCTGCGGCCATTTTGGAAAATGGCACGTGGGAGCTGTTAAGCAAGCGTCTCCGGTCAGCCCAGGAGGGATGGGGTTTGATAGCTGGCTTGCTCACGACAACTTCTTTGAGATGAACCCCAGCTTGTCGCGAGATGGTGCCCCTCCCCAAATCTTTGCCGGTGAGAGTTCTCAAGTGCTGGTAGATGCGGCAATTGAGTTTATTGACGCGGCACAAGCCGACAATCAGCCCTACTTTGTTGTCATCTGGTTTGGCTCACCACACGAGCCCTACAGCGGTCTGCCCGAAGACCTGGCTCTGTATGATGACCTGCCGGAGCAATACTCTAAAAAAGTCAAGTTGACATCGAATCAGACGGGGCAGCAAGTGCGGCGCTCGCAGGGCGAAGTGCTGCGGGAACGTTATGCGGAAATCACGGCGATGGATCGAGCGATTGGTAGCCTGCGAAGCCAGCTTGGCGAACGTGAATTGCGAGACGACACATTTTTGTTTTATTGTGGTGATAACGGGACCTCGGCCGATGCGGCGCTCGGTGGGCCGCATCGTGGTGTGAAAGGTCAAGTCTATGAAGGTGGCACACTGGTACCCGCCGTGATCGAATGGCCAGCTGGAATTTCGCAGTCGCGAAGCACGCCAGTTCGCGCCAGCACCAGCGATCTGTTGCCCACGATCTGCGGGCTGCTCGGCGAACCCCTTCCCTCGCGGCCCCTCGATGGTGTTGATTTAAGTGGGTTGTTAAAGGGGCAACTGACTGAGCGCTCTGAGCCGATCTATTTCTGGATGTATGACACCCGGCGATTAACGCGTGGGGAACCGCGGCCATGGATCGAGCCAGACTTGCAACGCGGTACGACGCCCTTGGTGAAATTAATGAATGGCAAGCTGACGCGAGACTTTAAGAACTTTCATCATCCGGTGATAACCGCAGAGGACTACCGCGGCCCGCGGGCCATTATTGACGGGCAGCACAAATTGGTGATTCATGAATTAGGGACCGGCGATGTCAAATATGAGCTTTTTGATTTGCAGACAGATCCCGCCGAATCGAATAATATAATCGTCGACTTGCCAGAAACTGCCGAGCGAATGAAGACTCAAATGCGTGATTGGCAAACTGCGGTGCTGAGCAGTTTATCTGGCGAGGATTATTGAGAAATTAAGATAGAACCCTCAGCCGGAACGCGCCAGCGTCCGGTTTCGCGGAAACCGTGTGCTCGCGCTCCACACGACGTCGGCCGTTTTGCTGCGGGACTTGTTCGTTGCCGAAGGGGCCCAGTTAGGCTGCAGGTGCGGCTGTGAACTGACACTCCCCAGCGACGTAGACGCGTTGCACGTTGAGTGTTTTATCGAGCACGACGAGGTCGGCTTGTTTATCGGCTTCGATGCTGCCGCACGTGGCCTCGATGCCCACACGCGTTGCCGGTGTGAGGCTGGCCATGCGCACCACGGTCGGCAAATCGGCGGAGGTATCACGGAGCATTTGGCGGATCATCTGATCCATGCCGACGATGGAGCTGGCCAAACTGCTGCGGTCTGCTGACCAGCCCACCTTGCCGTCGCTGTATAGCATCGTTCCATCCACTTGGTTGCCGAAACGATAATTGCCGGGAGGGCAATCGAGTGCTCGGTTACAATCGGTCACCAGGCACAATCGTTCGCTGCCGAGCATGCGGTAAGCGAACTCAAGCAGCTCCGGAGCAAGGTGCTGGCCATCGGCGATGACTTCGGTGCTCATTTGAGCATTCAGCAAAACGAACTCAGCCATGCTGGCTTGCATCGGCACATTAAAGCGTTGTCGCAGGCTGGGGACGCTGCTCATTGCGCACCAAAAATGATCGACGTGTCGCACTCCGTTGGCGAAGGCGATCTCCATTTCACTCCAACTGGCGTTGGAATGGCCACACGTGATAAAGCAGCCCGCCTCGGCGGCCGCTTGGTAGAAGGAGGTTGCCCCCGGCAGTTCCGCGGCACAGGTGGCGATGCGAACGAGGCCGGTGGCAAAGTAGCCGGCGTATTCTGACGCCAGCGGTTCGCGACGACCGGCCGCCGCGTGGCAGCCCACTTTGTCTTCGGCGAAATAGGGACCGTAAAGATGGACGCCGGCAATGCGAGCCCCTGACGCTTGCCGCGTCGTCCGGCCGCAGGCCTGCAGCATCACGTGCAATTGCTCGGGACTTCCCGTCGTCGTGGTGGGGAAAATCGTCGTGGTCCCGTGGCTGAGGTGAGCCCGACAGGCTGCGGCGATAGCTTGCTCACTGCCATCCATAAAGTCATGGCCGGCTCCACCGTGGACGTGCAGATCAATAAATCCGGGAGCCAAAAAAGCCCCTCGCAAATCGATCAGCTCGTCGGCTTGCTGAGAATTCGCTGGAGTGGAGCTTGCGGGGATGGGGATTTGCCCAGTCGCCGCCACGTCGACAATTCGCCCGTCCTCGCAGACAACTATTCCGGCTTTCAGCAGTCGATCTGGCAAGACGATGTTGCCGTTGTAGAAAACTTTTCGAGACGCTGCGGCGGACCCATCCATGTTTGTGCTCATTATTTATCTACGGGAACCAGGTTAAGACGGCTCGCGGATGAAGTGACGTTGGCGGGTTTGTTTGCGAGGTGGCTGGGCTTGACTGACGGCTTGAAAATTAGCTTGCGGGACCGCTTGGTCGGCGGCGGCAGGCTCTCGTACCGCGGTAGTTGTCGGGGTGTTCTTCGGTTGGCCAGCCGCGAGCTGGGTCTGGGCTGGCTGGGTCTGGGCTGGCTCGCTTGTTTGGCTTGTTTGGCTTGGCTGGCTTGTTTGGCTTGGCTGGCTTGGTTCGCTAACGGGAGCGGGAGTTGAGCTGGGCTGTCGATTGGTTGCCAGCGATTCGGTGGCGAGATTGTTGTCACTGACAGGAACAGGCTGAGGCGTTGTCCATCGTGAGGCCGGATCTGGTTTGGCCGAGGGGCTGGGGGTGAGTTCCGCGTACGCGGCCAGCGGAATCCCGTAGCGGGTCCGCCGCACGGTTGTCTGTGAGACTGGTTGGGCCCGGAGCAAGTTCTTGGGTTCCTCGCCGAGCGCGAGCGGCACGGCCACTTCATGGTAACTGGCTGGCAGCTGAGCGACTGGGATCTCGTAGGGGCTTTCCACCGGTTGCGGCGTGGCAACATGGGCAAAGATCAAAGCTTCAGGCGATTGTTGGCCCGGCTCTTCATTCTGCGTTTCTTGCAACGGCGTAACCGCTGGCGGAATTCCTGGAGTGGCGGCGTTGGTTGACGCGGGCTGGCGGTTTGCGAGCTGTTGCTAGGCATTTTGTTCCGCGGGGGCCGGTTGAGGTGCACGCCGAAAAGGTAGGGCGGCAAGCAGGCCTAGGATCAGCAGCGCGAAAGGCAGAATG
>CAZHTX010000317.1:0-6932 GCA_964535475.1 uncultured Pirellulaceae bacterium | reverse complement strand
CTTACACCGGGGCTCAAGACGCTCACTTGGATGAGGGTAATTCCAACACGGTGATCAACCCCGCCTCCGATATTCTCATCGACTTCGATAACGGCGGCAGCAACGACCAAGCCGTTCTCAAGTTTGAGAACTTGTTTGGCACCGAGCCTGGCCAGATTCCGTTGGGTGCTGTGATTACCTCGGCCACGTTGACGCTCGACACGAACCCCAACACGGCGAACGCGCCTGGCGACGGAGCCACCTTCCATCGCATGTTGACCGATTGGGAAGATTCCTCGTCAACTTGGAATAGCTTCGTTAACGGTTTGCAGAAGGACGATATCGAAGCCCGTTCGGGTTTTGAATCGGCGATTGGTACCGCCAATGGGGCTGGTTCGACCGGAACTGGTTTGTTGAGCATCAGCGTGCTGCCCGACTTGCGAGCTTGGTCCGCCGGTGAAGCCAACTTCGGTTGGGGTATCATTGGCTGGGACGGCAACACGGACGGTTGGTTCTTCAGCACTTCGGAGAATGGCGAAGTGACTCGTCGTCCTCGCCTGCAGGTTGAATGGTTGCCAGCTGGTGCCGACGTGGTCAGCTTCCGTGAAGGGGTTGATGGTTATAGCGGAACGGTTGACACGATTATCGACAGTGCCAATCCCGATCTCGATAACTCGCTGACGGAGACTTTGTTTGTTGATGATCCCGCGACTTCCGTGCTGCTTCGCTTTGAGGAGATCATCGGTGGAGCGGCCAGCCAAGTACCCGCTGGCGCCACGGTGATTTCGGCCCGTTTGCGGACCGCCAGCACGACCGGCAATGCTCAAGGTGACGGCGGTACTTTCCATCCGATGTTGGAGACATGGACCGATCTGGATACCTACAACACGCTGATCGATGGCGTCAGCCCCGATGGGGTCGAGGCTCTCGACACCTTCCGCACTCAAGCGGGGAATGAAACCCGTAACCCTAACGTGCAAGGTGGATTCCATGACTGGGATGTCACCGCTGACGTGCAAGACTGGGTGAACGGTGTGCGGGACAACAATGGTTGGGCCATTCTCCCTTGGGCAAGTGGAACCGATGGCTGGGGCTTCCAGTCGTCCGAAGGGACCGTTGAAGCGGAGCGTCCGCAGCTGGAAATTTACTGTACGGAAACGACCAACGCGGCTCCCACCGATATTGTGTTGGACAATAGCGAAGTTGCTGAGAACACCGACACCACCGGTGGCTTAGCGATTGGTGCTTTTTCAGCTGTCGACCCCGACGCTGGCGACACCCACACTTTCGAGCTCGTGGCCGGTGCCGGCGACGCAGATAACGGCTTGTTTACGATCGACGCCGGTGTGTTGGAGATCAACGATGGTGTGACGATTGATTTCGAGAATCAATCCGCCTACTCGGTGCGAGTCCGAGCAACCGACGCGGGTGGGCTGGTCTTCGAGCGTGATCTGGCGATCAACGTGATTGATCGCGGCGAAATCGAATCGATCGTCGTCGCTGATGGAACAGCCACTCGCAGTCGCGTGGAAACAGTTAACGTCAGCTTTGATTCCGAAGTGACCGTTGACGCGGGCGCCTTCGAAGTTGTGAAGCGCGGAGCCGGTGGCGGAGCAGTCGGTGTGGGCTTTACGACTGAAGTCATCGACGGCAAGACGGTGGCCACGTTGACCTTCAATGGTGCATTTGTTGCCAATGGATCGCTGGTCGATGGCAACTACCAATTGACGGTGTTGGGAGCCAACATCACCGACGCGCTCGGCAACCAGTTTGACGGCGACGAAGATGGTGCGGTCGGTGGCGATCGTCAATTTGGCGATGAAGAAGCGGACGATTTCTTCCGCTTCTACGGGGACGTCAATGGAGATCGCTCGGTCGGTATCTTCGATTTCCTGCAATTCCGTAATGCTTTTGGAACTGCCAGTGGGGAGCCAGGCTATCGTGACGATCTGGATTCCAACTCCAACGATGAAATCGATATTTTCGACTTCCTCCAGTTCCGCTCGCGTTTCGGCAGTGATTTGACTTTCGAGTAGGCTTTTTGCCGATCGCGTTTGTAGTTACGTTTGACCAGTAGGTGAATTTTTGCCTACTGGTTTTTGCCGGCCACCGCGGTCGGCTTTGTAAAGAATTCAGTAAATTTGGTTTGGTTAGGTTGATTTGCTCGACAATGGCGATCATTCGACCTAGAATGTGGCCGCAAGCTAGGGGCCCCGATTGTGGGCGAGGCGGCGGACAGGGAAATTTGGAAGGCGACTTGTTTGCGAGCAAACAGTGTTACTTGAAGTGGTCTGGGATTTTGCAACGTGTTAGACGCTCGGCATTCCGCTTTAAGGGTTTTTGTGTTGGTTCTCGTTAAAGCGTTCATTAACTAGTTAGAGGATTCGCAATGAAATTGAGGTTTTTAGGAGCACTGGCATTGATGATTGCCGTGCTACCTGGTTTCGCCAACGCAGCTTACGTGCTGCAGTTTGGGCAAGGCGGTGTGGCGGGAATCACCGATTTTCAAGCCTCCGTTGGTTCGACGATTGATATCGAACTTTATCTCACTCAAACGGAGGGGGATACCGATTTGACTGACGACGGTATCTGGACGATGGCGTTTGATTTCAGAATCGATGGTGCAGGTGGATTAACCCACGAGAGCATCGCTGACGAATCGACTTATGTTTTTCCGGCTGGCTTTCCGGATAACCGAGTCACGACTCTGAGCAACAATTTTCAGGATCTCCAAGTTGATGCTAATGGAGACTTCTCCAACCCTGTTTTTCCGGAAGCAGGATCGAATTCTATTTTCCTGGGCACCGCTAGTTTGTTGGTGAATGGCCAAGGCGTTTACAATCTGGAAATAGAACAGCTTAGTGATCTTTCGTTCACACTGGGTGACAGTATTAACGGCCTTGGTACGGATCCTGGAGCTGCCACCTTGACTGCGGTTCCAGAGCCAGGTTCGTTCGCCGTGCTCGGCTTGTGTGCAGGTTCGGGAGCTTTCGTACGTTGGCGTCGTCGCCGTCAAGCAGCTTCTGCTGTTTGATTGATTCTCGTCAATCGTGATTGAAACTAGCAACCGAGGGCGGCATGTTGTCGCTCTCGGTTTTTTTGTGCCGGTTGCCACCGACCGATTTTTCTCTGGTATTTTCGGGGGTAATCGTGCACTATGTTTTGACTCCGAGCATTCCTTTTGTACGCTATATAGCAGTCCTGCGAGTTTGTCAGGGCTATACTTTTGATTGGCATCGCTTTTTTGCCAGCTGAAAATTTTTGGCGACCTTATCTGTAATTTTAGTTGCACTTATTCAGAGGCTTTGTGGTTCGATGAGCAAGTCCAGTCGTTTTGGGATGCCAGGGCAGCAACTTGGTTCGCGCCGCATCAATCGTTTGCGGAAGCTGCGACGTCAACAGTTTCTGTTACGGTTGGAGACGCTTGAGTCTCGGCAATTGCTGAGTGCAACGTTTGGGTTACCCGCTGGCGATTCATCTTCCCCGTTGGGTACCCTGCCCGACCAGCCTGCCATGATGAGCACCCCGGTTCCCGGCGAGCTGTTGGGCGTGCCCACGACTCCGCAGCAAATTCCTTTGGAGCCGGCCGAAGTGGCTGCTCACGAAGAGGAGTTTTGGCGAACGCGTCGCGGGCAATTCAATGGTGGTTTGCTGGCGAGTGATCCTCCTGTCGGAGATGATTTTGGCGGAGATGGTTTCGGTCGGATGGGCGACGGTGGCGGTGACGGTGGTGGTTCTTCGCGACCTGATTACCTCACGCTGCCGGACACTTTCTTGTTGCACAGCAAGCCTGATGCCACCAAGACGATCTACTTGGACTTTGACGGTTTTACAGCGACCGGCACCCCTTGGAACAGCAATTACAACACCGACACGATTACCTCACCCCCTTACGATCCAGCCGGAGACGGGGCTGCTTTTTCGGACTGGGAACTTGAGCGTATCCAAGAGATTTGGCACCGGGTTGCCGAAGACTTTGCCCCGTTCGATATCAATGTGACCACGGAGGATCCGGGAGAGGATGCGTTGGTGAACACTGGCGGCAGCGATTCGGAGTGGGGTATTCGCATCGTCATCACCGTCGACAACTTTGCCAGTTGCGGTTGCGGCGGCTTCGCTTTTATTAACAGTTTTAATTGGGGTTACGGATCAGTTGGTGCGACAGATACGCCAGCTTATGTCTTTAACGTCGGCGCGGCGCCGGCCGCTTTGGCGGTTACGCACGAAGTCGGGCACGCTATCGGGCTATCGCACGACGGCACGACTTCGGCGAACCCGGTTCAGCCTGGAGCGGCTTATTATTTTGGGCACGGTTCTGGTGAGACGGGTTGGGGGCCGATCATGGGAGCTCCCTATTCGCGCAATGTGCTCACTTGGGACATCGGTGAATACGTCGGTGCCAACAACGGTGGTGGTAACGCCAATTATGGTCGCGGTCCCGATGATTTGACAATTATCACTACCTATAACGGTTTCGATTATCGAGTTGATGATCACGATGACTCAGCACTCAACGCCACTGAAATCGGTTATGACGGCGCGAATGCTGCCGATCCCGAAATGGTGGACGTCAGCATGTTTGGCGTTGTGAGCACGCCGGAGGACGTTGACTATATCGAGTTCGTCACCGGTGGTGGCATCATCGACCTCACGATCAACTCTTACGTCGGTCAGGCATGGGTTGCCGACGGTTCTGGCTCCTATTCCGAAGTCGTTGAAGATACGTTTTTCACCAGCAGTTGGGCTGGCAATCAAGCGAGCAATCTAGACATTCTCGCCACGCTTTATGACGCTTCGGGAGCGGTTGTCGCGACGTCTAATCCGACTGGGCTGAGTGCTAGCTTCAACAACCTTGATATTGTTGCCGGTTTGTATTATCTGGCGATTGAGGGAACCGGCTTCGGCAACCCCGCTGATTCGGGTTCGCCCACCGGTTACACCGATTACGGTAGTTTGGGCCAGTATCTAATTACCGGCACTTTGGTCCAGGCTGGTGGCCCCCTGGCGTCGGCCGTTGTTGATGACATTATGTTCCGTTTGCCGGAAGACATCGAGTTTGATGTTATCTTCACCGATCGCGATGGGGTAGATGTTGCCACGCTCGGCACCGGCGACATTCGTGTCGTTGGCCCGAATGGCTATAATGAATTAGCCACGTATATCGGTGTGGATGACGACAGCACGGGCACGCAAAGGGTGGGAACGTATGCGATCCCCGCACCCAACGGCATTTGGGATGCGGATGCCAGCGGTACCTACACGATCTCGCTCGAAGCGGAGCAGGTTGCCGACATCGCGGGCAATCTTAATGAGCCAGGTGAGATTGCCACGTTTGACGTCGACATCTCTCCGACCATCGGCCCAGATGGCTTTGGATACGTGGGTTATCCGTTGATGTTTGATTTCCAAGACATTTCCCAAACCGGTACTATGGTGCTTGAGGGAGTGGATGAGGGCACCACGGTTATCGAACCGGGAAACGGTTTTGAATTTAGCTATTACGGGACCACCTACGATCAACTGTATGTAAGTAGTAACGGTCTCATCACGTTCGGGAGCGCTTATCAATTCTTTCAAAATACCGATTTGACAACCGCACCGGCAATGCCCGCGTTTTCTGTTTTGTGGGATGATTTGGCAGCCAACCCTGGAGGCGGCGTCTTTTGGGAATTGGTCGGTACTGGCGATCAGCAGCAGTTAATTCTTCAATGGGAGACACAGTACTTCGGCGCCAACGATCCGATTTCGTTTCAGGCTGTTTTGGATGAATCCGATATGAGTTTGTCGGTTCATTACGCGGATCTGCAGGGCGGTTCATCAGCAGGTGACGAAGGGGCCTCTGCCACTTTGGGTATTAAGGATGATGGCCAGCAGGGTGTAAATCGATTGTTGGCGAGTTTCGATACGTTTGGTAGTGGTTATTTGGCAACCGGCAGAGCGATAAAGTTCTTGGTTGCCAATAATGCCCCAACCGCGATCAATCTTGCCCCAGTTCAGCATACGGAGAACTCGCCCGTTGGTAGCTTGTTTGGCACACTGTCCGCGACTGATGCCGACGCGAGTGACACGCACACCTTTGAATTGACTGCGGGAGATGGTGATACCGATAACGCCAGCTTCGAGATTGTGGGCAATGAATTGCGAACTTTGGCAGTCTTCGACTACGAGGCTCAGGCGACCTACTCGATCCGAGTCCGCGCGACTGACTCACTGGGTGAGATCTATGAAACTGACATGTTGCTAGCGGTTCAAGACCTCGCGGAGGTTGACGCGGTTGTGATCGGTGACGGTACTGGCCAACGGTCGCGAGTCGATCAGGTGCAGGTCATCTTTGACGGAGAGGTGGCGATTGATGCGGGAGCCTTCACGGTGAACCAGCGTGGTGGCGGTGGCGTCGTCACGTCGGACTTCACGACGTCGCTCGATGGTCAGGGCCGCACAGTGGCAACGATCACCTTTTCGGGTGATTTGACGCGAGCGGCGGGGGCGTTGTTGGACGGTAATTATGATTTGTTGATTGATGCCACGAAAGTCAGCCGTAATGGGCTGTTACTCGATGGCGACCAAAATGGGGTCGGTGGTGGCGATGTCACTTACGGCGACTCGGCCGCGGATGGATTTTTTGCCATGTATGGCGACACCAACGGCGACCGAACCGTCGATCTCGTGGATTTCCTAGCCCTCCGCGGATCGCTTGGGTCGGCAGCTGGGGACGACGAATACGAGTATAGCTTTGACTATGACGGGTTAGGGACGATTAATTTCAATGATTTCCTACAGTTCCGCAACCGCTTTGGCAGCACGCTTGATTTCGAATAGTTCGGCAGCCAGGAAATTTCCTGGACGGCTTGCCCACGAGCGGCCGATTCGTTAACCTTGCAGTCACGCGTCTACGCGGGCACCCCTAGCTCAATTGGATAGAGCATCGGTCTACGGAACCGAAGGTTAGAGGT
>CAZHTX010000316.1:0-6941 GCA_964535475.1 uncultured Pirellulaceae bacterium | reverse complement strand
ATTCGCGGCCGCTTCCACCCTGCTGACGGTCAGCTATATTTGAGTGGGATGTATTCTTGGGCCGGGAGTCAGCAAGAGCCGGGTGGCTTTTTCCGCGTTCGGGCGACAGGCAATGAATTTCATTTGCCGCTGGAGGTTCGCGCGATCGAGGGAGGCGTGGAATTAGAATTCAGTCAACCGCTAGCGAAAGATGTCGCCGAGCAAGCGGGAAATTTCCAAGTAATGGTGTGGGATCTCAAACGCACCAAGCAGTATGGCTCGGCGCACTACAACGAACGAACGTTGGCTGTGACCGAAGCGGTGTTGCACGATGATCATCGGCTTCGGCTGGCGATTCCCGAATTGAAGCCAACGCGTGGGATGGAAATTCGTTATCAGCTGAAGTCGGCCGACGGTCGCGATTTCAGTGGTACAATCCACAACACGGTTCATCAGCTGGGTAAAGTGCCGGCGGTCGATGATTGAACGCGTGCTTACCAAGCGGTGGAATCACCAAGCGATGAACATCATGTTGCCTAAGTTATTGACCTCGGTGTTGGGTGTTTGCTGTAGTTTTGCGGCATCGATTGAGAAGGTGTCCGCTCAGCAGACAGCCCCGCAACGCGCCGCGATCGTGGCGGAAATATTGGATATCGTGGAGCAGGATTTCTACGATCCAGATTTACGTGGGCTCGATGCGACAGCGTTACGGAAGGAGTTTGTCGAGCGGAGCGCCGAGATTGGGGTCGATGCGTTTCCTCAGTTGGTCAATGAGATGCTGGGGCGGTTGAAAACGTCGCACACCGCTTATTTTCCTAAGTCAGATCCGAGGCATTACCAACTGCTGGGTATTTTCGAATTCCTGGTTCCTGAGGGCAAAGATCAGCGGTTGTTCTACGAGGGGATTGGCGTGGAGACAGATCGCCAAGACGGACGTGACTTTGTGCGTTGTGTTTACGACGGTACTCCGGCCGCGACTGCTGGCATCCTTTACGGAGATGAAATTGTTTCGCTCGATGGGCAACCATGGCGGGGACTCAAGTCGCTGGAGGGTAAATCTGGTCAGACGGTGTTGCTGCATGTGCGGCGTCAGGCAACCGCCGAGCCCATACCGGTAGCCGTCGATGTTGAGACCTTAAATGGACGCACGCTGTTAGAGGATGCGTTGCGAGCCAGCGTGCGCAAGTATGAGATTGATGGTCATTCCATCGGCTATTTGCATCTCTGGAGTTACGCCGGATCGCGGTATCATGAGATTGTTAAACAGCAATTGCTGTGGGGTGATCTGAAAGACTGCGATGCCATCGTGCTGGATTTGCGAGATGGTTGGGGGGGAGCCAGTCTGGAGTACCTGAATATTTTTCGTGAGCCACTCGCGCGAACCAGCAGCGAGGGACGTCAGGGCCAAAAGCAAACGTACGACGGTGTTTGGGCTCGGCCTGTGGTGTTGCTGGTCAACGAGGGCAGCACTTCAGGGAAAGAGATGTTGAGTTTCGTTTTCCAGAAGCATGGTTTTGGGCAGATCGTGGGGAGCCGAACCGCCGGTGCCGTAATGGCGGGGAGCCCACGCTTGCTGGCTAACGGCGATGTGCTTTATTTGGCAGTCGCAAATGTTTGGATTGACGAGCAACGTCTTGAGGGTAAAGGCGTTGAGCCTGCGGTCGTGGTTGAACGTCCGCTGCCTTACGCTGCCGGAGCTGATCCTCAACTGGAACGAGCACTTGAGACGGCAGCTGAGATGATTCGAGCCAAAAACTAGCGCCCAGAAAACAAAGGGGGCAAGCCTCTTTGAATCGTTCGCAACCTCAGTCGTGCCAGAAATGAACTTAAACTGTTACCAAAGAAACGGCTTTTTTGAAGGCTTTTGGGGAACACTAATTGGCACTAATCAAGAACCGCTGAGCAAATTAGTGTCAATTAGTGGTTCACTTCATTGTCATTGAAGTCTTCGCCAGGGTCAGGGGAGAAAACGTGAAGCGGTTAGCTTCAGTTGAATCCCGGTGGTCGGCTATCGGTTGTGAATAAAATATTCACCAATGGACCGAGGGATTTGTTAAACACAGTTCGTTGCACCGTACGATGCGACCGCCTGGGCTCCCTCGCCAGCGACCGGGCACCACAACCACGAAATAAGCGATCACAGATGCTAAAAACTACCCGCGTCACCTTTCTGTCCGTGCCCGCGCCATCCTTTGGCTTTTGTAACCTGCTTGACCACCCGCCAATTGTATCGCCGTCGATACGTACAGTCCACTTTGTTGTGCCCGGCGGCCATTGAAGATCAATGCGATTCTGGAGTTGGGGCATCTCGAGGCCACTGGAGATACGATAGAATCCTTCACTGGTTTCAAAATAGTGAAATTCTGTATCACTTCCGAGCCAGAAGAACTTTTCCTCCTCCGCTGTAGCCTTGCGGAATTGTTCGAATGAAACGGTCGTTGCGTGTTCCATGTCTGGTCCTGCGGTAACACTTCGGTCGCAACCTGGGATACCCAAAACAAGTGCAGTACAGGCCAAGCAAATGATTCGCGATATCCTTCCAAATCTCCGGCAATTGTGTTGGTCAAGAAGGGCGGATTGCCAAGCAATCCGCCTAGAATAATCGCAGATCGGCATTTCAATTAACTATCGCAATCCTGGAATCCAGTTTGGACCGCAGGCCTTCACTCCTTATAAAATGAGTTCGCTTGAAGCACTCTAGAAAGCCGTTTCTGTTGGATTCCGGATGGCGAGGACGTCAAAAGGCCGGACGTTGCTCCGTTTGGCTGGGCAACATGGTCTGCCAAGTAATCAAACCACTCTTACGTTTCCGCGCCATCCTTGCGCTTTTGCAACCTGCTTGACCATGGTGCGATAGTATCTCCGTCGATGCGGGCATGTCTTCTAAAAGATCCTGGTTCATACTCCCGGTCGATTGCTCTTTGGAAATCAGGCATCTTGAGCTCAATTGAAATACGAAAGTAGCCTTGCTTAGTTTCGAAATAATGAAATTTTGGATCGCTGCCAACCCAGAAGAATTTTTCCTCGCCTGCTGTCGCTTCGCGAAATTGTTCAAAAGACACAGTGGTGGCATTTTCCACGTCGGGTCCTGGAGTGACAGTTTGGTCGCAACCTGTGATACCCATAACAAGTGCAATACAGGCCAAGCAAATGATTCGCGACATCCTTCCAAATCTCCGGCAATTGTGTTGGTCAAGAAGGGCGAATTGCAAGCAATTCGCCTAGAATAATCGTAGATCGGCATTTCAATTAACTATCGCAATCCTGGAATCCAGTTTGGACCGCAGCCTTCACTCCTTATACAGTGAGTTCGCTTGAAGCACTCTAGAAAGCTTTTCCTGTTGGATTCCGGATGGTGAGGACTTCAAAGAGAAGGGTAAGCTTCTGGTACTTTCGTTACGGTTGTATGATGTTAGCTTTGTTTTGCCACAGTTTTCCGAAACACAAAACGAAAAGCCCCAGTCAGTATGTCCCACAAAATAGGCACTTTTCCCTTGTAACACCAGATTGTAGACGTCTTCTGTCTTGCCGTTGGACACGGATTCAACTTCTACCCAGCGTTGGTCGTGGCTTCGCAATAAGTCGCCAGCTTTGAGCTCGGACGCCCGCACCCAACCGCCGCTCTTCGTGTAAATGGGATGGGATACCGTCGAACTGACGGTCCTGCCCTCGACAACTATTTCCAGTACCTTTTGGCGCGCCCTTGAGCGATGCTCTACACGTACCGGCATTGACGACGACGTGGGACTTGATTGAGGTGTCGCAATTACCTGATCCCCAATATTTAGCTCTTCAATTGGCTTCGATCCGCCGGGGGTAATCACATGAGTTCCAGCCGCGAAACAAGTGGCTGTCGGGACCCAGTACCAAGCACAAAGTTCACCTTCGGTGAACCACCAGTATTTCCAAGTCCACCAATCCCACTCCCACGTCCCGTACTCAAACCAGACGTAGCATCCTGTCAATTCTCCTGCATCCGCGCCATCCGGGCCAATTATGGGCACATCGACTGTTTCGCTTCCATCCGTCGATCCAGGATCGACGACGTCCGGTCCAGGCGAATAGAAAATCTCTGGGCTCATCGCCCCATACACAGGAGCATAACATCCAACAATATCAAAGCTTCCCGGAACATCCACAAACGATCCGCCAGAAAATGTAAGTCTCCGATGGCCCGCGGGTGAATTTTCACAATCAAAACTGCCGCCGGTGACACTTCCTGACTGAGCTAGTGAATGCCCCCCCCCACAGAGTCGCTGCGACAAGGGACATTAACATCGTATCGACAACTTTAGTTCTCATAACTACATCCTCTCAACGTGTAACACGAAATAGAACGTAACCGTGAAGCGAAACGCAATCGGCTGAAGCCCGTCGGGAGCTTGAATGTGGTACGCTACCCACGCAACCACAAAAGACCGGATGGGATTAAGCCACTAAAATCTACGAAAGCCAGTAGGCCAGACGAGGTAGATAGTAATAGATCAGATTCTCAGAGCATTGCAAGAAAAAAAGTCTGCAAATTTTTCAACTCCAGTTTGCTCTGACATGCGTGACCATTTGGTTGATGATTCCTCGGGCTGCGACTGACCAAGTCGACCGAAATGAGAGTGCGATCACCCACATCGATTCGGAAAAAGATTTCCGAATTGCTTGCCGTAAAGCCCAGTCTGCTTTGGGCCGGCCCTCAAACTCCCGAGATTTCCTCAGACATGGCGAGTGGTGTTTGATGTGATACATGCCCACCACGACCCCCACGAGCTCGCCTCTTGCGGTGAAGGAGTTTCTTAGCCAGCACGCTTCCCGCGTTGCCCCGCGATCCCCGTTCCGCCCCGCCCGCCGCAGGCGGTTGGGGCGGTGAGGCGTAGAGAGTCACCCTTCTTGCATCACTAGCCGACAACCTGATTCACCGAACGAGGCAAGCTCGTTGGGGTCTCATGCAATGCTTCCGCTCCGGGCTTGCCCCGGAGCGGAGCAACAAGTGGCAGCTACCTCGCTCGCCTCACGCACCTCCCTTGCCGCCCGCGATGTTCGCGTGCCTGTTTGTTGCCCGCGAATGGCACGAATGCACGCGAATAAGAAAGCTTGGCAGAAGTCATCATCCATGATCGGCCAGTTATTCGCGTCGATTCGAGCGATTAACGGGCAAACGCGCACAAAGGACGCACAGGGGCGGGTGCATAGAAACAGGTCCCAATCATTTCTACCAGGGTCGATACAATGCGCATAGAATCAGATTCGACGAACCGAAGATTGCCCCAAGAAACATCAAAGTGGAGCCGACAAGAGAAATAAATCGAGGCTTCGCCAGCCCTGAAAACCGAACACAAGGCTGACCCCTTTGATGCCCGGGGAATGAACGATGCGAATTCAAGTTTTGGTTATTACGATGGCGTTGCTTTCGGTGTTAACTGACCATGTCGCTGAGGCGCAGAGTGATGGAACCACTTTGACCGATAAACAGGTGCGGCAGAGTTTGAAGTTGGCCGCAACTTTTTTTCGGAATCAGGTCGCCAACCAGGGTGGTTACGTTTACTATTGCAGCGAGGACCTAACCCAGTTTTGGGGCGAAGGAAAAGTCGACTGCTCCACGATCGTTGTCCAGCCACCAGCGACACCCTCCGTCGGTGAAAGCTACTTGCGTTGTTATCAGGTCACTGGGGATACTTTTTTCCTCGCTGCGGCTCGCGAGGCGGGAGAAGCTTTAGTGCGGGGCCAATTGCGTTCGGGAGGTTGGACGCAGGTGATCCATTTCCAGCCGCCCGAGCGGGGACGGATGGGACAGTACCGCAAATCCGAGGGTGGTCGTTGGAACAACTCTTCGTTGGATGACGATCAAACGCAAGCCGCGCTGCGTTTTTTGGCAAAACTAGATAAAGCGCTCGAATTTCGTCACGCGGAGATCCATGAGGCGACCGAGTTTGGTTTGACGGCACTACTAAATGCCCAATTTGACTGCGGCGCGTTTCCGCAAGTCTGGTCGGGGCCAGTTGCCGCTCAGCCCGTGTTGTCCGCGAATTACCCCGACTATGATTGGCGAACTGAAGGTAGAATTAAAGAGTATTGGAATAATTATACTTTGAACGACGGGCTGGCTGGTAGCGTCGTGGAAACGTTGATCGTTGCCGCTGAGATATATGGAGATGAAAAGTACGCGGGAGCGTTGACCAAGTTGGGAGATTTTCTGGTCAGGGCACAAATGCCCGCGCCGCAACCGGCCTGGTGTCAACAATATAATTATGCCATGCAGCCAATGTGGGCCCGCAAATTCGAACCGCCGGCGATTACCGCCAGTGAGTCCCAGGATGTGATGCTGGCACTGATTGAGATTGCTCGCCACACGGGTCAGCACAAGTATCTTGAGCCAATACCCGCGGCGCTTGATTACTTGCAGCGAGAATGTTTGTTGCCCGATGGCAAGTTGGCTCGTTTTTATGAGCTGAAATCGAATCGCCCGCTGTACATGGATGCGAAGTACCAATTGACCTACGACGACAGCGATGTGCCCAGCCACTACAGCTGGAAGGTTTCTTCGCAACTAGATCGCATTAAGCGTGACTACCGCACGTTACAGCAGGGTGGCACTTTAGAGCGGCCCACGTTTCGCGGGGCTGATCCCGAGGGCACACAGCGGGCGATCGAGCAGCTTGATGCCCAAGGGCGCTGGGTTGAGGTGTTCGCCGGTGAGCATTTGATGGGGCAGCCAAAGTTTCCGTTGGGCTTTCGGTACATCTCCAGTCACACATTTAACGTGAACGTAGCTAAGTTGTGTGACTACCTGCGGGGCGGTTGACTGGTGACGATACTATCCGGAGTTCGCTTCCAACTCATCGTTCGCTTTGTTATCGCCCTCTTAGAATATTGCAAGAAATGCCGGAAGGCCACAAGACACACTATTTGGCGAATCAGCAGTCAGAAATGTTTGCTGGTGACAGCGTCCGGGTGAGCAGTCCACAGGGACG
>CAZHTX010000315.1:0-6946 GCA_964535475.1 uncultured Pirellulaceae bacterium | reverse complement strand
CTCCCGAGCCAGTTGCCGCTCCCGAACCCGTTGTTGCTCCCGAGCCCGTTGTTGCTCCCGAACCCGTTGTTGCTCCCGAACCCGTTGTTGCTCCCGAGCCAGTTGCCGCTGCCGAACCAGTTGCCGCTCCCGAACCAGTTGCTGCTCCCGAGCCCGTTGCCGCCGCTGAACCAGTTGCTGCACCGCCAACACCTGAGCAAAACAAAACTTTCTCGTCAGACGACCGCCAGCCGGAGGTTGCTCCTCCTCGGCCGGCTAAAGAAGAACGCCGACATCAATCTGCTCCGAAAAATCACCAAGGCCCCGGTGCAAGACCAGCGACGAAACCGCACCAGCACTCAGCACCAACGATACCAAATGCTGCCTTCAGTGGGAGCATGCCATCAAGCATGCCTGCCACGTCGAATCTTCGTTCAGATGAGGCGACCGAATACGAAAGGCGACTCGAGCGTGCGGTTCTCGAACTGAACCTGGAGCTGGCTCGCGCAACAAGGGGCGGAAACGCCGGAGAGGACTACGTCCAGTGGCTTTCCGATCGCGTGATAGCACTCAGCTTAGAGAACATGGATTTACGACGCCTTGTGACACAACAGTAACTATCAGGTTTTCGACAGACATTAACAATCAAACACGTTTTTTTAAACACCAATGCTAGCGGGGCAAAGCCCAATGAATAATCGCGTTCAAAGAATACTGCATGAGAGCGACAGCCGATACTTGACGTCGGGTGAGAAAGAGGAAGTGCAAGGGTATCTCACTGATTTAGGAAAACGGCTCGAGTTTGCCACGCAGATTGAGGATGCGGAGGATTCGGCGGTTCGCTTTTGCATCGACAACACTCGCAAACGCTATCCGAATTTCGACAAATATCACGATAAGGCCTGGGCAAAGGCTTTTCGCGACGTCCAATTGACAACCCGCTATGCCGCGCAGGCGATGCTGTTGGGTGAGACCAAATTATTAGAAGACAAGTTATTATTCTGGCTGCGAACCATTTTGGCAGGATTGAATTTCACCCCTGAGTTTAACCGTGACACTTACACGTTTCTCAAAGAGGGGTTCCGCCAAAATTTATCTCCGGAGGTGTTCACGGAGTTTGAGCGCTACCTGGATTTGGTAATCGACATCATGTCCAGTTTCCCTGAGCCGGCGACTCCTGCCGTCTAGATCACGTTTCGCAGAGCCTGGAGCTTAGGCAATGACAGATACCGCTGAAATTGAGTTCAGAGACTACTACACGGAAGCGCTCTACATGACCACCGACTTAGAAACAGGCGTGCTTTACAATCGTTCGGGACGCCGAATGATTGCCTTGACTGATGATTTTTTGATTGGCTTGCATAAAGCGCTCGAAGCCGAATGCGGTGAGAAGGCTGATCAAGTGCTGGCAGCTTGCGGCCGCCGCTGGGGCAAAAATTTTGCGACCGGGTTAGACGATGAGTGGTCGCAATTCTACGGACAACCGGCGAAGAACTTTCCCGCGGCGATGTTTCATAGCCTGTTAGTTCAGGAATTCGGCCATAACGGTTGGGGCAACATTCAACTGCATTACGATCATTTTGAGCAGGGAGTGCTGTGGGTCTCGCTGGAAGGAGCGATCATGTCCGACATCTATCCCACTCGCTCTGACCGAAATGCCGATGTGCTAACGACGGGCATCCTAGCGGGTATCTTCCAGTACTTTTTTGATCGTGATCTCGATTGCCTGCAAACACAATGCAGCGCTGCGGGGCACGATCTTAGCTGTTTCGTACTGAGCAGCCCGGCTCGTATTGATTCGGTGCGGGAATTAGTAACAGCCGGCAAACCACACCAAGAGGTTCTTACCCATCTGCATCAACAATGTGGTTAGGTATGAAGTAAGCGGATTTTCAATTTAGTCTTTACAGGCTGGCCTGATTGTTGAACCCCAGTCTACACTCATTCACTTTTACATTAAACAGTTCACAGCTTTCCACAGGATAACGCAGCCACTTTGTTTCACGATGGCTGTCCGAAACCTTAAGCGGGCTTGAATATTAATTTTCTAGGGGGCAGTCATGGCTATCACCGGTTTGAAAAAAGTTCTCGGCGGTTCGGAAGGTCGTTACCTGAGTTGGCACGAGCAGGAATTGGTTCGGACCGCGTCGTTAGAGCTACCTTTTCGGTTAGCCGTCTCGCGGGCCATCCAGGAACGTGAGCATCAAATCATCAGTTACGCAACAGACGCGTTCTGTGAAACAATGCCCCAGTTCGATGGACCGGCCGGTTCGATGCGACGCAAAAAAGGGCATCAAGATGGTCGCATCATGTTGCGATTTATTGCCCAAGCAATTCGTGACGGCAGCCCGGCTGACTTGTATGAGAAAGTGCTGTCATGGTTGGTCGGGCACCTCGACGAACATAACGTCACTGGCAAGCACATGGAGATTTTCCTCCATTTTATCCTCCAAGGTGCGAGACGAGAGCTTCCGGAGCCAATGCACGGCATGCTCGACACCGCATTCACTGAGGTAATGAGCTTCATTCGTCGCTCCAGCGACAGCGGAACGATCCACCGTGCCTTTCGGAGAATCTCCGATCGAGCAGTGACACGTTTGTTGAGTATTTCGACCGAAGCCAAAAACCGTTACGGGGGTACCACGCAAGCAAAGTGCCGCCGCGATTTTGAGCTGTTTGTTAAAGAACTCGCCCGTTGCTTAAAAGCCGATTCCTCAGCCCAAGTTCAAGAAAAACTCGTCGGCTGGCTGATCGATCGCTTGATCAATCAGGTCGAATACCCGGCGGAAGTGTGGCACTGGAGCTTTTTGGCGATCAATGAAGCCATTGTCGATTGCTGCGGTGCCGATGTGGCGGCCTCGGTAGAACCTTATCTTCAGTCATTGGCAGACAATGCAGAACATCTGCTCGAAGCGGTTAAGATTAGCGAAGCTGCCGGAAAGATCGCGGACGCGACGGCCGAGGGCTTATTGGAGATGGGGATTCCGCTGGGACTGTACCGGGTCGACGAATTTAAAACTAGCGCAAGCATGGCTAACCGCCAACTGATCACTCAGTTAGCGACCTTGCATGCCGCCGGTCACCTCAATCACCCCGAGCGTTTGGCGGCAATCTGGTTGGAAGAGGTCTTACCAGCATTACCGGCAACCGATACCAATCTGCTAGCTGCCAATCTCAAAGCCTTGCTCGGCGCCGCCAGCAGCGTGTTGGGTGATGAGGGTGCCCAGTCGCTTCGCGCCGCCGTGATGTTATTGGTCGACGTTGCCAAGCGAACCGAGCTGGGCGATCGCCTGGCAGTTGCCGCCGATGACCTCGCCGGGAACACCGTCCACTGGTTGGTTGGCCAGCAATTGGTCGCCGCCAGTGGCGTAGCTGCCTGCATGCGTGATTTACGACTAATGATTGGTAAAGTCATCGAGTTGCTGCCTCAGGGTCAGCCCAGCGACAACGCTTATCAGCTACGTGATTATGCAGTCACTTACCTGCTACCCAACCAGCCGTCGCACTTTAAGTTACTCTCCGCCGCCTATAGCCAACTTCAGGTAGAAGTCGCGGAACACCTCAGTCATGAAGATGCACGTGTTGTGCTTCAGTACTTGGAACCATTGGGCGAGTGCTTCCAACGCTTCGACAGTTACCAGAGCGTGCTGAATGGGCTTGATAACTTTACCGAGTTGCCAGTCCAGCGTGGTTACCAAGTTCAACCGCGTCACGAAACACTGTCACGCCACGGTGCCACCGCCGGACGTCGCGATGCGTTCTTCTTGCTGCAAAGAGTTTTGCACGCCGCAGCAGTCGGCGGGGAACAGGCAAGGGACGAACTGCACAAATATTTCATTCATGAGAATGTTCGCTTCAGTGGCTTGCCGGGCGGCGTGATCATGGAATTCATTCGCGGTCTACAGGAACAGTTGCTCGACCATCCCGATGTGACCGCGCTGTTGGTCGATCTGGCTCGGTGCGCGCCTCTTTACTCCGCCAGCTATAAGATTCGCCGGCACAGCAGTGACGTCGCGGCCACCGTCTCGGAGCACTACCTTAGGAATCATCCCGAGTACGCGAAGAATCTCAAAGACAATGGCCTGGAAGCGTGCGCTCGCGATTATGGCATAATGCTCCGCGGGCTAGCCGCAAACCTACAAAGCGAGCCGCACGATGTCGATCGCTTTAAGCAATGGTGGATGAGCCGAATCGGCAGGAACTTGCATAACAAGCCAGTCAACTATGACCAGAGCTATCCATGGCGAGTCATTGACCTCAAGCAATTACTGAACTCCTGGAGCAGCGTCCTTGATCAGGCTGAGCTCGACGCGGTGGAAGCATACCTGAAAATGGTGATCGGCGACGATCCTTCCCATCCCATCTCCGCTTCCAATGGTCGCAGTTTCGGAGCCCCCGTTACCATGGCCAGCGGCCTAACTTTCTCCGATGTGTTGACCTAAATTTCACCATGCCTGTTTTACACTTGATACCGATCGTCCACACCGCTTCGGAGCTTGGTAAGCTCCGCGGCGCGATCCGCCAACCCGCGGAGGCCAATGGAGATTCCTCAGCGGTCCAGCAACGAATCGAATCCATTGGGCACTTTTGGGAATTGCTTCGCAAATCTGTGCTGAATTGGAAAATTGATTTCAACACGACGCGGATCTACCAAGATGCGTTGCCCGTGATGGACGAACGTCATCAAGTGGTGCTGGACAAAATTGTTACGGAGTTGGCGGAGAAGGGAAGCCCCAACCACGAGATGCTGTGTTGGTTGCGGGAGCAGGGTGCTCAGCTGATGGGAACAGAGTCTGCCACATTGCTGCGTGAGGAATATGCCTTGGTAAAACAAGCGGTTACCGACCAGTTGCATTCGGCTGACGCCACCCAGCGGTCAACCTCTCGCGTTGACGACAGTTATTACGAAGTGCTCTTGGAGAAAAGAGATCGCTTCATTGCTGCGCGAATCGCCGACACGCTGCAACAAACGGAAACCGGTTTATTGTTTATCGGCATGCTGCACTCAGTAGAAACATTCTTACCAGACTCGATTGCCGTGCAGTATCCGTTTGGTAAACCAAGTCGCGAGAGTCTGCGAGTACGACGACTAAACGTTCAACGCTAGTTTCTTCTTTGATTTAACGCTTCGGAGTTCTCCCATGACCGACCACAACTCAGAACACTCGAATTCGGGGTCGTCGCAGCCAAGTCCAGCTGGAGGCGGTTTCTTAGAAGGCTTTGCCTCGTTGGTCGAGCGACTCGGTGATTTAGCGGAGAAAAGTGAACAACTTCGCAAAAGTGGCGATTTAGAAACCAGTGATGGCAAGATCCGCACCTCTTATAATTTCACATTCGGTGGAGCGACACCAGGTGGTGGAGCGAGCGGCGGTAGCGGTCGTGGCATGGGGGGGCGTGGTGCCAGAAACGGCGGAGCGACTGATTTTGATGTCAAACCAACGAGAAAGAAAAAAGATGTGGCGGGCGACGGCTCACCATCCAATTCCAATGCCGCGAAAGATGGAAATGGCGATGTCGGCGAAACCAAGGCGAGTGCACACCGCTCGTCGGGATACGCTCGCGTCGGGGGCATGGGAGCGCAACTGCAGCGGGTTCGCGAATTAATTGAGTTACCGCTAAACCACCCGGAGATCTTTCGCACCTTGGGCATTGATGCTCCCAAAGGGGTGCTTTTGCATGGGCCACCCGGATGTGGAAAAACGCTGATTGCTCGCACCATCGCCGAAGAGGCCGAAGCTAATTTCTTTACGATTAGCGGCCCCGAGGTGATTCACAAGTTTTACGGTGAAAGCGAAGCGCATTTGCGGAAGATATTCCAAGAAGCTGCCAAGTCTGCGCCGAGTATTATCTTCATCGATGAAATCGACGCGATTGCACCCAAACGGGAAAACGCCGCCGGGGATGTCGAGCGACGGGTCGTGGCTCAGTTGTTGGCTCTCATGGACGGTCTTGACGCGCGAGAAAACGTGGTGGTGATCGCTGCCACCAATCTACCTAACGCCTTAGACCCAGCTCTGCGGCGTCCAGGTCGCTTCGACCGTGAGATTGAAATCCTCATACCGGACCGTACGGCCAGGCGAGAGATATTAGGTATCCATACACGCAACATGCCGCTAGCCGACGATGTTGATCTGGACGAACTCGCACAACACACGCATGGTTTTGTGGGAGCCGATTTGGCAGCCTTATGTCGGGAAACGGCGATGGCCTGCTTGCGACGCCTAGTGGATGAACTGGACTTTTCCGGCGGTGCGTTAAATGCGCAGCAGTTGGCAAAGATTGGTGTCACCATGGCCGATTTCCAACATGGCCGCAAAGCGGTCGAGCCCTCAGCGATCCGCGAAGTATTTGTGGAGGTTCCCGCAGTCGGCTGGAATGATATCGGTGGCCTGGAGGATATCAAGCAAGAACTTCGGGAGACTGTGGTTTGGCCACTTGAGCATGCGGATCTATTTCGCAGCTTGAATACGAAACCGGCCAAAGGGTTGTTGTTGGCTGGCCCACCCGGTTGCGGCAAAACCATGCTGGCTCGCGCGGTTGCGACCGAGTGTGGTGTGAACTTTATATCGATAAAAGGCCCCGAGCTGTTCTCAAAGTTTATCGGTGAATCCGAGAAGGCAATTCGAGATGTGTTTCGCAAAGCTCGGCAAGCAGCACCTTGTATCATATTTTTTGACGAAATTGATGGTATGGCTGCTAATCGAGCTGACGAATCGGGTGATTCCGGCGTGGCGCAGCGGGTGTTGAGTCAACTGTTGTCGGAACTTGACGGAGTCGAAGAACTCACCGGTGTCTTTGTGTTGGCGGCCACCAACCGACCCGATGCGGTTGACGCCGCCTTGAAACGCTACGGCCGTTTCGAACGGACGATTCAAATTGGTCTTCCCGATCAAGCGTCGCGACTGGAAATTTTGCGTACCCAGTTTCGTGACAAACCGCTTGACCCGGCAGTTGATCTGCAGGAGTT
>CAZHTX010000314.1:0-6959 GCA_964535475.1 uncultured Pirellulaceae bacterium | reverse complement strand
TGTGATCGCGGCCAGCTTGCTGGAACTGCTGGAAGCAGCCGGCTGGTCGGTTAAACGCGAGCCAATCTCCCCCGAGCGATTGCGTCGGGCGGAGGAAGTTTGGTTGACCGGTTCGCTGGTTGGATTATGGCCAGCCCACTCAATCGACGGAATCGCAAAACCGCTCAGCGATCGACTTCGCCATTGGCAACAACGCTTGGCCGAGGCTCTCACAACGGGCAACCAGTGATCGTCCATTCGCAGGGCAGAAAAAAGATGGGCAGGGAAATGGGGGCAGGAAAATTCAGGAGATCTATTTTTCTGCCTCCATCTTCTTGCCAAAACCTTGAGTGCTCCTGCTAACCTCGTAAATCTTATACTAAGTTGCCGCGCACCAGTTGATGAAAGGCTTTTAATAACTGCTGCGTGATGGGCCCCGGCTTACCATCACCAATCACGCGACCATCAAGCCGCACCACGGGAATGACCTCGGCTGCGCTGCCGGTCAAAAAACATTCGTCGGCAATGATCACATCATGACGCGTCATCGGAAGTTGACTGATCGGGATACCTTGAGCCAGAGCCAGTTCGATAACCGCGTTGCGGGTGATGCCTTCAAGAATTCCCGCTTCGATCGGGGGCGTGTTCAGCCGGCCGTGCTTGACGGTAAAGATGTTATCGCCCGTGCACTCAGCCACTTCGCCTTTGTGATTCAGCATCAACGCTTCCACACAACCGGCTCGCAAGCCTTCGATCTTGGCCAAGATATTGTTGAGGTAGTTGAGCGACTTGATTCGCGGGCTGAGCGCGGCTGGATGGTTGCGAATGGTTGAAGCAGTCACCAAGTCGAGACCGTCGCGATAATATTCCTCGGGGTAGAGGGCAATTTTGTCGGTGATGATAATGATCTGGGGATTGCTGCAACGATTCGGATCCAACCCCAGCGACCCGGCGCCGCGAGTCACGATTAAACGAATGTAAGCGTCGGTCAATTGATTGGCCTGCAAAGTCCGCTCGACTTCGGCTGCCATTTGCGCTTTGGTGCCGGGGATTTCCAACGCCAGCGCGCGGGCCGACTCCCACAACCGATCGAGGTGCTGGGTCAGCTGAAAGACTTTGCCGGAGTAGCTCCGCATGCCCTCAAAGACCCCGTCACCGTAGAGCAAGCCATGATCATAGACGCTGACCGTGGCTTGTTCTTTGGGAACCAGCGTGCCATTCATGTTTACTTGCAAAGTCATCGCTTGGTCCCAATTCCTAGGTGAAGACAAGAAAAAAATATCGCCGCCACAGTATAACGTCAGCCAAGCGACTTCCAAGGTGCTCAGCTGAGATAGGGGATGCGATAGACGGCGACAAAATGGAAAGCCGACCCAGCCATCACCATCAGGTGCCACATGGCGTGAAAGTAGGTGACATGTTTGTCGCGGGTGAGAAAAATGATCCCCAGGGTGTAGGCTAGCCCGCCGGCGACCATCCAAGCCAAACACTCCCAAGGCGTGCGACTGGCCAGCGGGATCGCGGGTAACCAGCCGAGCAGGATGTAAGTCACCGTGGAGATCCCGCTGACGCGATAGCGAACCAGCACTTTGCTGGAGAAACCAAAGGCGGCAGCCAGCCATACCAGCAGCAAAATGGTCACTCGCCAGCCCTCGGGACTGAAGCTGTAGATGAACGGTGTGTAGGTACCGGCGATCATCGTGTAGATCACACCTTGATCCCAAGCCCGCCAACGATGTCGGCGACGCGGTTCATAAACCACGTGGGACATTGTCGAGCAAAAATAGACACCCGCCATGGCAACCACGAAAACCGAGGCTGCCACGCTCTGCCCAAAGCTGGGCGAGGCGGGATGGAACCACAACGCCACTCCGGCCAACAAACTGGCCACAAAGCCAACGCCATGCGTGATCGCGTTGGCCCGCTCGTCACGGCGACTCAGATAAACCACATCGGTCGGTTCATGCTTGGTCACTGTGGCGACCTCCCCAGCATCGCTTCCATCTCAGCCCAAGGTCGCGTGTTGGCGACCTGCTCGGCGGTCAAACCTCCCCGCCGGGCTTGTAACACGCCATAACGCATGACATCCAAACCTTCGACGGCGTGCGCATCGGTGCTGATCACAATCGGAATGCCATGCTTTCGCGCGGCCGCACAATGCACATCGTGTAGATCGAGTCGCGCGGGATTCGCATTCAATTCCATCATTTTTCCGTGGCTGACAACCGCCGCAAAGACCGCTTCCATGTCGATGTCATAGGCCGGTCTGCGGTTGATCAAACGACCGGTCGGATGGGCCACGCAATCAACATGAGGATTTTCCACCGCCCCCAACATCCGCTCGGTAATCTGTTCCCGTGGCTGCCTTTGGCCGTAATGAATGCTGGCTAACACCCAGTCGGCCTCGGCCAAACAGTCGTCGGGCAAATCCATCCCGCCACGTTCGAGAATATCGCACTCAATCCCTTTGAGGATGATTAAACGTCCAGCGTACTCATCGCGAATGGCATCGATTTCTTTCCATTGTGCTCGCAAGCGTTGCGGATCAAGCCCGCCAGCCATCGACACGCGTTGGCTATGGTCAGTGATCGCGATGTAGCTCAAGCCGCGGGCAATCGCCGCGTCGGCCATCTCCCGCAAGCTGGCGTTGCCGTCGGTCGCCGTGGTGTGCATGTGCAGATCGCCACGCAAATCGTCCAGCTTGATTAAGTCGGGCAAACCCGCCTGGCTGGTGGCCCAGGCAAACTCCTGACGGTCTTCGCGGAGCTCGGGCGGAATCCAGGGGAGCCCAAGCGTTTGATACACATCCGCTTCTTCCGCACCGGCGATGCTATCTTCGGAGCCTTCTGGAAAGACACCATACTCGTTGACTTTCAGTTTCTTACGTTTCGCCAACGAGCGAAGATGAACGTTGTGAGCTTGCGAGCCCGTAAAGTACTGCAAGGCCGCACCGAACTGATCCGCTTCGACCAAGCGGAGATCCACTTGGAATCCTTTATTGACGCGAATCGACACTTTGGTTTTCTTGTCATCGCCGCGGAGAATCGTTTCGGTCCGCTGGGGAAAGGCTTCAAAGTGATCCATCACGGCATCGCGATCACTGGCGACGCAGAGCAAATCCAAATCGCCGACCGTCTCGCGGCCGCGACGATAACTGCCGGCAAACTCGCTCCGCACGACTTGCGGACAGGCTCGCATATGTTCGGCCAGCTGGGCGGCTAAGTGATCGGCCGTGGCCCAGCGGAGCCTTGACTGGGCGGTGGCGGCCAGCGACAAGCCGGCCAAAATAGCCTGCTCCGTCTTGGCACCAAAACCTTTCAATTTCTGCACCGCACCGGACGTGCAAGCAGCCTGCAAGGCATCCAAGTCGGAAATCCCCAGTTCACGATGCAGCTGGGCCGCTTTTTTGGCACCAACGCCCGGGATGGCGATCATGGCCAGCACGCCGGCGGGAAAATCCTCCCGCAACTGTTCCAGCTGGGGAAGCGTGCCGGTGGCGATTAAAGTTTCACATTTTTCGACCAGCGTTTTGCCAATCCCAGAAACCGATACCAGATTTTTTTCCGGGTCGTTCAGCAGCTCGGCAACCTCAGTGTCCAAGTCGCGAATCGCCCTGGCACCCGATCGGTAGGCGCGAATCCGAAACGGATTCTCTCCTTTTAATTCCAGCAGGTCAGCCAGTTCTTCAAAGCTGTCGGCAATCTTCGCGTTGTCCATTCTGCAACTCTCCCAGGGCACGTTGGTGCCCGGAAGCTTAGCAGCCTAACGGCGAGGACGCGAGCTCCACCCCAGAGACTGGTAGTCGTCACGCGATTTGGGTGCCGGGCTGGCTGCGGGGGGCTGATGAGCACGCACGGTGAGCGGTTGTCGAGTTGATTGCTGCGGGCTGATTGCTGGCTGATTGGTTGCCGGAGCACGCAAGCGTACTGGTGGCGGGTCAGAGACCGGCTGCGAGGCTGCTTGCTGCGATACGGGTTGCTGCGATACGGCTTGCTGCGATACGGGTTGCTGCGATACGGGTTGCTGATAGCTGGCACGCTGAACCTTCCATTCAATCGGTTTGTATCCCGGCTGGCTGCTGGCAACGCGATCAGCCAGATCCTCAGCCGATTGATAGTCGGGCTGCTGTGGGCGGGCCGAATCACTTTGTTGACTATCTTGCTGCGGACGTGGGTAGGGATAATCGCCAGCGGGCAAGGGACGCACATACGGGTTTGTCGATGAACCGGCTGAGTCCGAGTTTTGCAGCGGCGGGGCTTCAACTCGCAAGCCGCTGGGCGACAACGTCGTCTGCGGAATGATTCGCACTGGCGGCATGGCCTGAGTCGTGGGCGAACCGGACGACGGGCTGGGCGCGTAGGATGACCCGTCATTGAGGCTGGGCGGGGCCAGCGGAATCGAGTCGGGATTGGTGTAGGGACTCAAGCCGCTGCCCGGTTGGTTCATGGGGGCTGGCTGAGTCGATGGCGCCGATTGTCCCGCGGGTGGGCCATAGTAATTTCCTGGCATCACACCGGTCGCAGGAGCAACGCCGCTGGATGCATAAGGATCGCCGACACCTGCGGGCACGCTGTTGTTATAAGGATTGTAAACGTTACCACCAGGGACGGTTGCACAGGCGCTGGGCGGCGCGATTGTGCCAGCCCCTTGCGCGGGTGCGAACGTGGTGAAAGGTGTGCGTTGCACTTGCTGTTGATAGGAGGTGCAAGGCATCTGCACCACCACCGGTTGGCCGCTGGCATCGAGCGACGTGACCGGCCGATAGTATGTCACGGGTGCTCGATACGATGACGTGGAGTATCCTGTGCCGAACAGCGAGCCAAAGAATCTTGACAGCCCACCGAGCACTCCGGGCCGAGCGGCTGGCACGCCGGGATAAGTTTGAATGGTGGAACCGGGAGGCGGTGTGGCGGGGATCGCAGCTGGATTCACAGCCGGATTCACAGCCGGATTTGTCGCAGGTTGATAAGCGGTAACCGGCGCCACGTTAGCCGCCGCACCATTAAAGTCAGGGTAGTAGTTTCCAGTTCCGTAATACGATGTTTGCGGCACGCCGCTGGGCGGATAAGTGCCTCGCAGCGGCGGCGTGTAAGCAGCGTAACCACGATCGACGGCAGCCGGGGCCGCATAGGCAGGCACAGCCGCGGGTGCCACGGCGGGGGCACCGTAATAACTTTGATAAGCGGGCATCTGCAAAGCGGCCGCGCCACCGACCGGAGCCTGATAACTCACCGGCGGCAGCGTCGTGCCGGGATAGCCAGCTGAGTAACCACCGCTGACAGGGGCGACAGCCTGAGCCGCTGGATATTGAGCGGCTGGATATTGAGCGGCTGGATATTGAGCCGCATAAGCTGGATACTGGGCCGCGTAGACGGGATACTGGGCCGCGTAGGGTGGGGGCGGAGGAGCGGCGTGGCGGCCGAACAACCAATCACACAATGGACCTGCCTGCGCTGGAGCACCGGGGTTCGTCACGGCGGCTGCCCACACGAGGCTGGCGAGTGCAATCCGTTTTGTGGTTGTTCCGATCGTCATGAAATACTCTCAAGCAATAGCTGCTGGAATTGGAGTTCGCTTCTCCTGTTAAGTGTTGGACCTAATTCCGCAAAAGGCCACAAGCGTTTCTGTTGAAATTCAAACTTATTTCTCCCCTTGGGGGGCCGATTCACCGCGTAAATATCGAATGTAACGATTATGCCAGCGGAGGCGGACACTTCCCTGCCAGATCGTTGCGGAGCACAATCTTGCCTCGCTCGACCCCCGCTTCGATGCGACGATGCGCCGTGGCCGCTTGTGACAGATCAATTAAGCTATCGATATAAACGTTCAACTTGCCGCTGACATGCAGATCCACCAACGTCGCCAAATCGGCTTGCCGTGGCTTGGCTAACATCACCCGTCCCTGCTTGGCAAAGGGGAACGTCAACACGGCTGTCAGCAAACCGCTGAAATTCGGTTCGGTGGAAACATACCTACCTTCTTTGGTCAGCACATCGCGACACTCGTGAAAGTTGGTTTTGCCGGCTGCGTCGAAAATCAAATCCCAACGGCGGTCGGATTCGGTAAACTTGGTTTGGCGATAATCAAAGAAATTTTGCGCACCGAGTGAACGACAAAATTCTTCGTTCTCGCCGCTGGCCACCGCATCCACGCGAGCACCGAGGGCGACAGCTATCTGCACTGCAAATGCGCCCACACCACCGCTGGCGCCGTTGACCAGCACTTGGGAGCCAGCCCGCATTTTTCCATGATCACGCAACGACTGCAGCGCCGTGCAACCGGCCAACGGCAACGCGGCAGCCTGCTTGTAAGACATGCTGTCGGGCAGGACCGCGGTTGCCTGGTCACCACAAGCTGCGTACTCGGCATAGCCGCCGCCGTAAAAATTATCGAGGAACGCCAGCACCCGATCACCGACTTGACGAAGGCTTCGTGAACCAACGGCAACGACTTCGCCCGCCACATCAAATCCAGGGACTCGAGGAAATCCGCCCGGCAACAAGCCCCGCATTTCACCCTGACGAAGCCTGGCGTCCACTGGATTAACGCTGGCGTAATTGACGCGAATCAACACGCCCTTGCTGGGCGGCTGCGGTGTTGGCCGCGCTCCAGCGACCAACACCTCAGGTCCTCCATAATCAGCGTAAGTGATCGCCGTCATCATGGATGGAATCGAGCGTCTCTGAGTGACTCGCTCTTGGTTGCTGACTTGGGACATGCAACAATCCTGAAGTGATCAAGGGGCGTGCAAATAGTACGAACCCAATTATCAGCAACTTGCATACCGGCCCCCCTGCGTATCAGATAACTTGGGCCATGCTGAGATAGCGGGGACCAGGCACAAGAGCTCGTCCAGCCTAGGAAGCATAAGCGATTTGTACTCGACGTCTGCGTTTCAAGCACCAGCACGAACACGAAGTGATATGCTTCCGCTCCGGGCTTGTCCCGGCGGAGCAAGCAACTGGCAGCTACATCGCTCG
>CAZHTX010000313.1:0-6985 GCA_964535475.1 uncultured Pirellulaceae bacterium | reverse complement strand
CATCAAGCCAGAAATCATTTAGCCAGAGCGCATCGTGCCCTCTTTCCCCGGACGGCAAATCAATAGTTATCACACCAAGGGACGACGATTCATTTTTTAAAACCCCAGCAAACCCAGTGACCAGTGACCCAGCAAAACCGTCCACCTGGTCTTGATCACTGACAAGCTGGGAATCTTGTGTCAGGAAACAAATCCGTACGCGATCTATCAGATTTTCGGCATCGATCACCTGTGCGAGACGCATTCCACAGTGCACACCCGCGTCGATCGACCTCAAGAGTTCAGCGGAGTTAGCAACCGGGTTCACATCATCAAGACTCCAACCATGCACAACCAACCAGTCACCACCAGACTGCCATGGAACCATGGCAAACCTTTCCCGCCAATTATCGCCATGCCGAATGAGAGTGACCTCCCCGCCAATTTCACGATAGCGCTTGGCAAGCTGCTCGAGCCTACCAGCTTGGTCGACAAAAATCAGCAGATGCGGCCTGCTGACGGCTTTCTCGGAAAGATCTTCCGGTGCGATCTCGCTATTCTCAGCGGGATCCCATGGGGGCCGAGCCATGATCAATGCCATGCTGGAAACGCGGTCAGCGGTATCGGTTGCAATCACAGATACGTCTTTCCAACCAGCTTCACCAAGTAGTTCGACCCATTGCTGACGATCGATCAACGGGCTCCACCCCCGCAACTCGCGATCCCTAAAACGCCACCATCCAGGCAGCAGGCCGAAAGTATTGTCAATAAACGGCAGACGTCCCGTGATCTCATTCAACAACAACGCGCCGTCATCAGCCAGGCAATCGCGCAGGTGGGTGAGCGACAGCCGCAGATCCTGAGTAGCATGGAGCACGTTGGCAGCAATCACGACATCAAAACAGCCCGCTTCGATACCTTGCTGAAGCGGTGGACGTTCCAAATCGAGAATGCCAAATGTAACGTTCCCGTGCGCAGCAAAACGAGACCGAGCAGCTGACAAGAAACTTGGGCTGACGTCGGTAAAGTGATACTCGAAATTGAGCAACTTTTCGGATGCCATCACCGTAAACACGTCCAGCATCGCACTCGTCATCGCGCCCGTTCCGGCACCAACCTCCAATACCCGTAATGTCCTGCGGGCAGGCAAATTCTGTGAAAGTCGCTCGATAGCCGTTGCCAGCAATTCTCGATAGCTCGCACAGTCTGGATTACGAGTGTAAAAATTCTCTAACAAATGGCCCGAACCGTTCGCGAACCCCCGGTCCAGGGCCTTTACATCGCCACTAAGAATGTCAGCCATACATGGTAAAAACGCTTGCCCAAGTTTAACATCATGGCACAATTCGGGACATTCAATTTCTAGTAACCGCAACTGCTCGCCAACGTCGAAGGCGTAAAACTCTCTGAGCACCTCCCAGCGAGTCTCCCCAGTAGCAGCTGAGGAATTATCCGACACGCGTTTCAACCAGCCAAACTCTGACAACCAGTGCAGTTGCGTGGCAAGCAATTCATGGTATTGCGGAATAAAAACCTCATTGGCCAATAGTTCAGCTGTCGTGAATGTCTGGCCAATCGTCCAACCAAAACGACTGCCCCACCCCAATTGCACATAAGCGTTTTGGATGGCGGCGACCGTGAGCTCATTGATTCGCGGTGAAGCTACCTTGAAATAGTGATCAAGCCCCCGCTCCTCAACGATCGTCTTTCGAGAGTTAGTAAGTTCGGTTAGCAAAGCACTCGAATCGGGAAATTGGCAGGAGCCATCGATGCGAGTTCCGGGCAAACGCTGTTGCCTCCAACCAACGCGATAGAAAATATCTTGTTCGAGGCTGACCAATCCGTCCGCCCTTGATGTCGATCCGCTGGCACCCATTGCCTTTGTGACGCGAAACTGCCGAATTTCAGCCAGACGCTCACCGTCAGCGCTGTACACATCGATATCACAACTGCGATGATCCCGCTCGATGGAAAAATCATGTGCCACAGCGATTAGCGTTTCCGAATCGATCTGCCGGCACAGACGGACACGACCAATCGACGTCGGTAGAAACAGGGATGCATCCTCCGAAGCGCCAGAAGACACACGCAAGGAAGCCTGAAAACAAGCATCCAAGATAGCAGGGTGAAAGACGTTATTGCCGCTGTTTAGCTCCGCCCCGACTCGATGCAAAGTTTCAGGAACTTTTATTTCCGCGATCGTTTCATCTCTTTTAAACTGTAGTCTTTCGATCAAAGAAAACATCTCGCCAAAGCCGTAACCGGCTTGTCGGAGCTGCTCATATAGCTGATCGTGATCGAGCACCAAATCATCGATATCAACGATGTTTGATTGGGCAACGGCTAACGGCTTCGCAGAACCGCGCAGACTGAGGTCCGGCACCAAGCGGCACTGTCCGTTAAAGTCCCAATTGATGCCGTCATTAGAACTGTGGATTTGGATGGTAAGATCATCGGAGTTATAAACCACCTGCAATCGAGTATCCGCCTCAGCCGAAACAAAGAGTGCCGCGTGCAGTTGCAGATCTTCAACCTGGTGCTTTTGATCCGGAAAAAGCACCTTGGCAACTGCCAAGCCAATTTCAATGTAGGCTGCGGCGGGAAAAACAATCGCATCCCAAATTTGGTGATCTTTCAGATAGGTCAACACAGCGGGATCAAGCACCGTTTGCCAAGTTGGCTGAGCGACCCTTAAGCGAGTTTGCAACAGGGGATGGTCATGTGGTGCCAGCCGCAAGGATTCGTTGATCGTGCTTAACCAAAAAGTCTGACGATTCCAAGCGTACGCGGGCTGGCGAACAAACTCACCACTTGCTTGATTAATTGCTTCCCAATTCAGCCCAAATGGCTTGCCGCTTACCAGTCCACCATGGATGTGTAGTCTTGCCAGACTCGTGATTAATGATGTGGAAGCGTCTTGATGGCGTGAAAGCGAAGGCAAGGCAAGTGTTTGGGGACGGTCTTGAACGATCGATTCGATCGAGGTGCGCATCGACGGATGGGGGCCAATCTCCAAGAACAGACTCGCGTGACAGGCGGCGACCGCCTCAATTGCGGCGCTAAATCGGACCGGTTCACGAACGTTTCGCCACCAATATGCTCCATCAAGCTGCTCCGTATCGAACAACTCTCCAGTCACGCTGGATATAAAGGGGATGGTTGCGGCAGCAGGACGCAGATCAGCCAAGGCAGCCTTTAATTCCTCCTCGATTGGATCCATTTGGTGCGTGTGAAAAGCGTAGTCCAACTTTAACCAACGGACAAAGACGTCTCGACGCTCCAACTCGGCGACGACGTTTTCCATGGCATCTCGGTTACCACCGATCGTGATCAGCGATGGGCTGTTGATTGCCGTGACAGCAAGCTGGCCCTCATACCCACTCAACAGTGACTCGCCCTGCTGTGCCGTCAACCCGACAGCGGCCATGCGACCAAAGCCCCCCGTTCTGCCCTGCAATCGACTGCGGTGATAAACCAGTTTGACCGCATCAGCGAGGGACAGCGCCCCGGCCGTCCAGGCCGCCGCGACTTCGCCGACGCTATGCCCAATGACGCAAGCCGGCTCAACACCCCAGGATCGCCACAAGCGGACAAGTCCGACTTGGATCGCAAAGATCGCCGGCTGCGCAACGATGGTGAGATTGATGCGTTCGGGTGCATCGTCTTGCATTGCCTCAATCAGTGACCAACCTGCATACGAAGCAAAGATTTCATCGATTTCAAACAGCGTTTCGCGAAAGCTCGGCTCACGCTCAAATAACGTCCTGCCCATACCTGTCCACTGGCAACCTTGCCCGGTGAACACCATCGTGGGACCGCACGCGCCCGAGGTCACCCCCGAGGAATCGTTCGTCTCGGCAGTCGCTTTGCGAGAGCTTATTGGCTGACCTGTCGCTCCTTGAACGGCTTCTCCATAAACCCATTGCTTGCCTGCTGTGAGTTGGTCCTCTGAAACCGCAGTTGCTGCAAGCCAATCCTGCAAACCAGCACTCAGCTGCTCGGCATCCAAACCCATTACCACCAGCCGATGCGATTGATGTTGGCGACGATCACCAGCGGAACTACAGAAGTCAGGTAACGCCCCACTGAGCTCTGATAAGGTGCGCAGGTAGGACTGGGCGGTCAAACGTAGAGCAGCAGCGTCATGGGCAGAGATGGGAAGCACGTGGGGGCGATCAGCCAAAACTCGCGGTGCGTTCTGCGCCTGACTGGTAGATTGCGACTGACTGGTAGATTGCGCCTGACTGGTAGATTGCGCCTGACTGGTGGATTGCGTCTGACTTGTAGATTGCGACTGCGAAGCAAATCGCCCATCAGCGACGCTTGGCCTCTCCGCGACGGGAGCAGCAGCCAAGACAACGTGCGCATTGGTGCCGCCAAAACCGAACGAGTTCACCCCAACGATCGGTGGTGACCCGGCGGGACTGCTGAGCGGCGAGTTTTGACGGACCACTCGCAGTCGCAGTTCATCGCCATCAATGTGCTTGTTGAGCGATTCAAAATTTGCTTGGCCTGGTATCACTCCCCGTTGCAGCACTAACACAGCCTTAAGCATCCCAGCGATCCCCGAAGCCGATTCCAAATGTCCGAGGTTCGCTTTGATTGATCCAATCAGCAGCGGATGATCTTGACCACGATGCTGCGATAGAACTTGACTTAGCGCGTTGGCTTCAATCGGATCTCCGACGGGAGTTCCCGTGCCGTGAGCTTCCACGTAACTCACGTCAAGGGGATTTACTCCCGCGTTGCGATAAGCCTCCCGCAGCATATCCGCTTGGCCCTCAGCGGAGGGTACTGTTAACGACGAGGTACGCCCATCGGAGTTAATCGCCGCTCCACGAATTACCGCGTAAATAGAATCTCCGTCGGCAACCGCATCGGCCAACGGCTTCAACAACAACAACCCCGCCCCTTCGCTGCGGACATAGCCGTTGGCCCGCGCGTCGAACGCCAAGCACTGACCGGTCGGCGACAACATGCCCGCCTTGCTAAACCCGACTCCGCTGTTGGGCAAAAATAACGAATTGACGCCACCGGTGAGCGCCGCTCGGCAAACACCTGATCGGATCGCATCCACCGCCATGGCGATTGCAACCAAAGCGGAGGAACAAGCCGTGTCGACCACTAAGCTGGGACCTCGGAGGTCTAACAGATAGGATAAACGATTGGCCAGAATACTGGTGGCACCCCCGGTATTGGAATGCACATCAAGCCGCAGGAGATCTTCGAGTTGAGCAGTCCCGTAGTCGTGGCTGGAGGCACCGACGTAAACACCAACCCGTTGACCACGCAGGTCGTTCGGCCGCACTCCGGCGTCTTCAATTGCCTCCCAAGCGATTTCCAGCAACCATCGCTGCTGCGGATCCATGCGTGCCGCTTCACGGGGTGAGATACCCCAAAACGCCGCGTCAAACTCCTTCGCACGCCGAACAAAACCACCCCAACGACTGGCAAGTCGTCCGCTTGCAGAAGCGTCTGTGTGATAAAACCGCTCTTGGTTCCAGCGATCCGGGGGCACCCCTCCAACTGCACTACGGCCCTCAAGCAACATTCGCCAAAGTGAATCAAGGTCATTGATTCCCCCCGGCATTCGCAACCCCACGCCGACAATCGCGATCGGCGACTCAAGCTTACGTTGCTCTTTTCCAAGCAAACATGTCTGACCACCTATGTCAGCTGGTCTCGCTTGGTCTGGGCACAAATCAGTATGCATTAAACGATGATCCTTCCCTAGATTAAAAACGCTGGCAACCCCAAGGCCCTCAGAGTAACAAAGTTATTGGGGTTTGACCGCGCCCGATCAGTGCCGTTTTATCTTGGCCTGAAAACACCCCCTTTAGAGGGTTCCCAATTGTTTTTCTTTGGAACCGAGAATGTCCGAAAATGATTCCACGGGCGTTCATCCTCACCAACTTTGCGAAATACCGCTGTGTTGGGAATCTCCAAATATGAAACCTCATAATCAGATCGATTATTCATTACAAACCGAACCACGGTCTCAACTGGAGCATAACATGCATCGTCGAGCACCATGTAACCACCGATCGCCATTAAGGCATCAGCCAGATAAAAGTCTGCAAACACGGCATCGACGCGATGATCACCATCAATCATGACAAAGCCAGTTTGCTCGGGATCCTTGGCACTTGCAATCGCTGCCATCCCAAATTGCGACCGCATTTCCAAGCGTCGAAAATGCTCTCCACATTCATCTTGCAAAAAACGTTGTGCTATGAAACCCGCGCCATCCGGCAGACCATAAGGGTCGAAGATCCGATGTTCAAACGGAGTCTGCTTTTGCAAGCGGGACGCTAAAATAATTGCCGCGGTTATCCCCATGCCAAACCCAACCTCAAGCGACAACTTTGTCTGGCAGCTCGCAGCAAGCCAAGCAATCAGCGCCACCTGCTCAACTGGATTACGGACCAGACCCAGCGGTTCGCTGTGTCCGCGGCCATCCATGAATATACCGCTATCCAACGCTTGCAGCGCATGCTCGGCAACCTTCTGCCGAGCCGCCAGCAACAGCAAGTTCTCCATTCGCTCTTTCGCCGCAGGAACTCCCCAAGATTCAAGTACCTTCTCTCGCTTGCTCTTCATGGACTACACATTTCCTGGCTCTTTGAGAATCCATCTTGCTGATAGGAACGAGAGCACGATGATCACAATTGTGGGGAGAATCGCCAGGAAAAACGCTGGCATATGCATGGGATGGAGCGATAACAACCAGGAGGCGAGACAACACTGCATCAAAGCCGTCAAAATGGCGATTGACCGCAAGTAGGCCCAGTGAAAGTGAACCGCCAGGTTGAGAATTGCGAGCATAAACAGCACGGGGAGATAAAAATAACCGTAAAAACGATCCATCGAGGTCGAAGAAATTAGCAGCATCGAAATACCCGCATAGCCGAAAAAAGCTAACGCAAGGCCCGCCGTAAGCCAACGCGACGCAACCGGACGCGACGACATCGGAACTAGTTGGCCGCTCACAGGAGCCGGTGCAGCG
>CAZHTX010000312.1:0-6990 GCA_964535475.1 uncultured Pirellulaceae bacterium | reverse complement strand
CTTGCAAATCATCACCGTCGACATACTCCATCACGATGTAATGCAAGTCACCGTCGTTATCAATGTCGAAGGCACGCACGATGTTGGGGTGATTCAGCGAGGCGATGGCTTTTGCTTCGAGTTGGAAACGAGCCAAATAGGTCGTATCGTTGACTCGCCGGCGAGGCAACACCTTGATCGCGCGGCGATCATGCATGCGGGTGTGTTCGGCTAAGTACACGTTGCTCATGCCACCCGTGCCGATATGGCCGAGCAACTTATAACGTCCCAGGAAAAAGCCTTTGTATTTCCCGGTGATCAGCTTGTCGACTTGCCACTGCGTCAACAAGCCGGCGGTGCAAAGATGTTTAGCCACTTCCCGCGTCGTGGGCAGTTGCCCCTCGTGGGCCTGCCTCAGGCGGTCAAGAGATTTTTCCAAGGCGGCGGCATTTGCCAGCCGGCTTTTTTCGACTATCTCAAGGAAGCGGTCGGTCGTCTGTTCGCTCATCGTCCTCGGTTTGGTTGGCACCGGAGGGTTCGATCATTCCACGCTGGCACCAATGCATTCCATGCGGGTGCCGATGGCTCGGGCACAAATGGATCTGGCCGGAAGGGAAACTGATACGAAGGGAAACTGATACATTAAAAGAGCAAGCTTGGCGAGGATACCACAGTTACGCAGCCCAAGTTTACCGTTTGCCAAGCTTTTTCATAGTATTCCGTCAATCACGCCA
The DNA here is from genome assembly GCA_964535475.1 of uncultured Pirellulaceae bacterium. Classification (GTDB taxonomy): domain Bacteria; phylum Planctomycetota; class Planctomycetia; order Pirellulales; family Pirellulaceae; genus Laterigemmans. The sequence continues at coordinate 6,277 of CAZHTX010000312.1, read as the reverse complement.
AAGCGAATCGAAACGCCATGATTCCAGAGAGCAATCATGATGCCACCCAACCTGACGCCCCCGAAAATGCGGGTTTGCTGAATGCGGGTTTGCTGAATGCGGGTTTGCTGGAGCCGGGCAGAGCGGAGTCGAACGCATTGGCTGTCGGCCTGATGGCTAAGCACTGGACCCCCGGTAAAGTAAAAACCCGCTTAGCAGCGGAAATTGGCGATATGGCAGCCTGCCAGCTGCACTATCACAGCGTGCAACTGATGCTGCGACAATTGTGCGGTGTCACCCCCCACGCTTGGCTCGCACTCGCTCCTGCCGACCGCCTCGCCGAGGTCCGCGGCGAGCTGCCACACCCCTGGCGCGCCACAGCGCAGAGCGACGGCGATTTGGGCCAGCGAATGAGTCAACTTTTGCAGTTTTTACTCCGCAGCAGCCCCTCGGTGGGGCAGGTCGTGGTCATCGGCAGCGACTGTCCCTGGATTACGGCAGACCACATCCGGGCAGCCGGACACATACTCGATGATGCCGATGTCGTGATGGGCCCGGCGGCAGACGGGGGATACTATCTGATTGGCGTTGCCGGGCCCTGGCACGCGAACTATGCAAATCTGTTTACCGATATTGCCTGGAGCACCGCCCGGGTGGCCGAGCAAACGCGAGCGGTATGCCAACGCCATGGCTTGCGGCTACGCGAACTGGAGACGCTCAGCGACGTCGATTTTGTGGCCGACTTGCAACGCATTGGTCCCGAGGTCGGTGATGCAACCTTTCAAACCGCGCTGAAAACACTCAATGTACCGTGTCAAATGCCCCTCCTCAGCCGCCCGGAAATTGCCGAATGAAGTCGACTTGCCTGATCGTTGGCGGTGGCGTGATCGGCCTCAGCGTCGCTTGGGAACTGGCTCAACATGGCCTGCAGTGCGTGCTGCTGGATGCCGGGCCGATTGGTCGCGGCAGTTCTTGGGCCGGGGCCGGGGTGTTGCCGCCGGCCAATTTCGCCACGGCCTTGGACCCCATCGACCGGCTGCGTGGACTGTCCCACCAACTGCACCCGGAATGGGCCGAGCGACTGCGGGAGCAGACCGGTCTGGACCCTGAATTTCGCCGCTGCGGGGGCATTTATTTGGCGCGGAAAGCGGGCGAGGCGGCCGCTTTGGTGGGGCAAGCACAGTACTGGCGAGAGTACGAAATCGAGGCAAAACCGCTGAGCTGGGAGGAGTTGGCGCGTTGGGAACCGGCCTTGGGTGCCGGGCTGCGGAACCAACCGCCCAAGGGCGCGTGGTGGACGCCGGAGGAATACCACATGCGGCCACCAAGTCACTTGCGAGCACTGACCGCGGCCTGCCGGCTCTCGGGTGTCGAACTGCGAGAGCACACACCCGTCAAGGGTCTACGAATCAGGGATCAGCAGGTCGAGGGCGTGGAACTGGAGCACGACACCCTCTTCGCCGACCAGGTGGTGCTTTGCTGCGGGGCCTGGGCCAGCCGTTTTGCCGATCCGCGAGGGGCGATTCCCGACGTCTATCCAGTGCGTGGTCAAGCGGTGCTCTACCAAAGCGAACCTGGTCTACTCACGCGGATCATCAACGAGGGCAACCGCTATTTGGTCCCCCGAATCGATGGCAAAATCTACGTGGGCAGCAACGAAGAGGAGGTGGGCTGGGTGGAAGGCACCACCGAGCGAGTGATTGAGGAACTTTGCGGCTGGGCCGAGTCGCTGCTGCCGATGCTCCAACGGGCCAACATCGAGGCGACTTGGAGCGGCCTGCGACCTGGTTCGTTCGACGGATTCGCTTATTTAGGGGGTGATCCACGTTGCAAAAATCTTTATTTCGCCACCGGACATTATCGCAGTGGCTTGCACCTCTCGACCGGCACCGCTCTTCTGCTGCGACAATTAATTACCGGACAACAAACTTCAATCCCGCTGGACACTTTTAACGTGGCCCGTTCCACTGTGAACCGGCTGTAGACAACTTGCACTCCATTCACCCTCGTACGGCAGGCGATATTTAGGCCTATTGCATGAACAGTATCCTTGAACCTCCTGGCACGATTGCTGTCATCGGCGGCGGACCGCTGGGGATCGAAGCGGCCCTGTACGGTCGCTATCTCGGTTACCAAGTTACCCTATTCGAAGCCAACCGCTTAGCCGCCAGCTTGGCCGCCGAGCCGACGGCGATCCCGCCTGAGAACTGCGTCTCTGCGCTCGGCCTGGCTGCCTTGGCGGCCCAACGCACCGTCGGTGGGACCATGATCGCGGTGGAGCCGACCAGCCACGCAGATTGGTTGAGTGAATATTTTGAGCGGCTGGCGGAGGTCGATTTGCTGGCGGGCCGCATCCGCCTCGGAGCCGAAGTGACGCGGATCGACTGGGCTCCTCCCGAAACAGATGAGCCCGAAACAGATGAGCCCGAAACAGATGAGCCCGAAGCGGGCGAGTTGGCAGCTGCCGAGCCGCAGGTAGAGGTAGAGGAAGCGGCCGCCGAAATACCGCCGGATTTTTTGGTCTACGTCCGCCAGCGAAACGTGTGGGGCGAAGTGGTGGCGGACGAAAAAACCGACGGCGAACCGGCTGAAGAGGCTGCCGGCGGGCGTTTCGAAGCGATCATCGACGCTCGCGGGGCGGCAGCCGCCAGCTTGGGGCCGGCCGCGGCGGATGACCCGCAGTTAGCGTATTATTTCCGGCTGGGCCAGCAACCGGTGACGGCGGATGCCTACGCGGCCGGTTTGCGGCAGATTTGTGAGATTTTTGCCGCGTTGCAAGACCGTCCCGGCTTGAATGTTTACAAAAATTTAGGTGGTTGAACCGTGGGGTGGTGCGCCCCGTTCATCTGCCGGTGCGGCCTGATACACTAGAGGCCTTGAACCGACCCCCTCCACATAGTTTCCCGCGGTGAGAAAAGATTCGATGTCAAGCCAACCCAGTCGTCCGAACGTGGTCGTAATCCGCTCCTGGCCGAAGATGATTTTCTTATGGCCGACTGCGATAACTTCGTTGCTTGCCGGATTATTGACTTGGTTCGCACCCGATTGGAGCGGGACGCTGGGACACATTTTTGTCTTGATTTTCACGCTAAACCTGGCCGTTTTGACCTTTGATTTCCCCCGTTCGACTTCGCTGACGATTTTTATCGCCGTGATCAGTTTGGGATTGGGGGTGGTGTTGTTAAACCAGCAATTCGGGATCATCGCGCCGGTGCAGAGCTGGTTTGCTTCGTTGGACATCACCGCCAGCAGCGGATTTTACTTGGCGATTTTCGGTGCCATGCTGGTATTGTTCACGGGCATGGCGATCGTGACCCGGTTCGATTATTGGGAATTGACCAATAATGAGCTGATTCACCATACGGGGTTGTTGGGCGACGTCGAACGTTTCTCCACTGCCGGGCTGAAGTTGAACACCGAGTTGAACGATGTCTTTGAGTACCTGCTGGCCGGTGCCGGGCGGATCATCATGAACATTCCGGGGCATCCGCGACCATTCGTGCTCGATAACGTGTTGCGGATTAACAAGGTGCTAGTGGTTTCCAAGGATTTGCTAAGTCGACGGATTGTCGAGGTTTCGCAATCTGGTGGGGAGACGCAGTCCAACGAGGAAGATCGTCAAACGGCCGAATACGAGTAAAATTTTCGGCTAATCACACCCTCCGTGCCGTCGATCGTAACCTAGGGTTGCGTGAACGGAACTACGAAGTTCGCCGCCCAATGGGCAGTGAACATTGTTTGCACGGGGAAATAGCGGGGGTGTGAGACCAGCATGATCAAGCTAACTCGCCTTGATGGTGAGGCGTTTGTGCTCAATGCGGAATTGATCCGTTATGTGGAGCATCGCCCCGACACCTTTATCACATTAACTACCGGCGAACGTTTCGTGGTCTCCGAGAGCATGGATCAAGTCGTGGACTTGGCCCTCTGCTATCAACAGCGCAAACATTTCCTGCCGCCACCTCCGCGGCAAGATTTCGCCTCTCCGACCTTTGCTAACGGTAGTTGATTCGTGGATATTGCAACCCTTGTTGGATTGCTGTGCGCCTTGGGCTTGATCATCGGCTCGATGCTGATGGGCAGCGCACCGATCACCGCTTATATCGATGTGCCTTCGATCATGGTGGTGATCGGAGGTGCGATGGCAGCCGCATTAATCTGTTTCCCGCTGCGCTCCATGTTGGGTTCGCCCAAGGTGGCGTTGAAGGTTCTGCTGAATAAAAACGAAGACCTCGGCGAGTTGGTGGCGCAATTGGTGGCGTTGGCGGAAACGGCTCGTCGCGACGGGCTATTGGCTTTGGAAAGTAAAGTCAGCGAGATTCAAAACCCGTTGGTCCGCACCGGCATTCAGATGGCCGTCGATGGTGGGACCCCCGAGTCGGTGGAAGAAGTCTTACGATCCGAAGTCAGCGCGATTGCCAACCGGCACAAAGAGGGCAAGGCGATCATGGACCAATTGGGCCGCTTTGCTCCCGCCTACGGAATGATTGGAACTTTGATGGGGCTGATCATGATGCTCAGCGACATGTCGGATCCCTCCAGCATTGGTTCGGGGATGGCCGTGGCTTTGATCACGACACTCTACGGAGCCATCGTGGCGAATGTCTTTTTCTCACCCTTCGCGGAAAAGCTAGGCTTGCTGAGCAAGCAAGAGTTAATTGCCACGGAGATTGCGATTCGCGGTGTGATGGCGATCCAATCGGGCGAGAGTCCACGAGCGATTGACCAAAAGTTACAGACTTTCATCCCACCGAAACTTCGCAAAACTGAATAGCCCACAAAGTAGCTGACAAGATTATGGAAATTGAAGAAGATCCGCCGATGGGCATCCCCGAATGGGTCGTCACGTTTGGTGACATGATGTCGTTGCTGTTGACCTTCTTCATCATGCTGGTGTCACTCAGCGAGATTAAAGAAGAAGAGAAATTCCAAGCGCTTGTCGAATCGCTGCGGCAACAGTTTGGTTACACGGAAGTCCCCGAGAGCCTCGCTCCCGGCGACTCTAAACCACGCACGTCGTCCTTTGATCCCCTGGCCACGGTGGGGCGGGCGCAGAAAAAAGATACGGCGAAGGGTGGCGTTCCCGAAAAGGCCCCCCATGGTGAAGAACATCATGTGCGGATCATGCGGAACGGTAACCCCACAGCGATCGGTTCCGTAATATTCTTTGAACCGGGCACGCAGACGTTGACCGAGAAGGCGAAACAAGCGTTAAAAATTTTGGCCGAACAGTTACGTGGTAAATCCCAGAAGATCGAAGCGCGTGGACACACCGCTCCGGAAGTGGCCGCCCGCGCCGTGGGACTGACCCAAGTCTACGCGTTGGGATACTCGCGAGCCGAGAAGGTCGTCAATTATTTGATCGAGGTCGAGGGCATCGAAGGGTACCGCTTTCGGACTTCCTCAGTGGGCGACACGGAACCGATGTACAACTCGGGGAATCCGGAAAAAATGGGCCTAAACGCTCGCGTCGAAGTCTTCCTGCTGGACGAAAACGCGGAAGATTTGCGCGGCTCACAGAACGCTAATTCACGACAATCCGCTCCAGCAACGACCAGCGAGGAGATCGATAATGGCTAAAGAAACCACCCCCACGAGCGAAGAACCAGGCAAGGCAAAAGTCGGCGGCAAAATCATCTTGATCGGCTTTATTGCCGTCATCATGTTGGTCGAAACGGCGCTCTTCTTTTTCCTCGTGCCGAGTGCCGAAGAAGTCGCCGCGTTGGCCGAAGCAAGATTGATTCAGAATGTGCAAAAGAGTGAAGCGGAGGCCGAAGAGGCCGCCTCGGATGAAAATAAACCGATTGAATTCGAGCTGGGAAAATTTGGCGAAACATTCAGCCCGATTGATACGGAAGCCAAATACACGATTAATTTTCGTTTGTTCGCCGTAATCAAGGCGAAGGATTTGCCTCGCATGGAGAAGGAAATGGGGTCTAAATCGGGGCGTCTGCGACATGCGATTCGCATGAAAGTTCGCAATAGCGAAATCAGCGAACTGGAGGAAAACCAATTGGGCTTGCTTCAGCGGCGAATTTTAGCGACATGTAACCACCTGCTCGAAGACGAAATTTTGATGGCGGTTGGGTTTACCGACTATCAAGTTATGGAAGACTAAAGAAACAGGAACGTGTCGCGATATGCCCGCTGACCAATCAGGCGAAGAATCGCTCGGCCAGGACGACATCGAGGCGCTCTTGCGGCAAGCTCAAAGTGGAGTTGCCGAAGCGGCTGGCGAAGTGGCCGATGCCGAACCGTCCAGTTCGGCAAGCAAGCCTTTTGAGCTGGGGGAACTGGC
>CAZHTX010000311.1:0-7011 GCA_964535475.1 uncultured Pirellulaceae bacterium | reverse complement strand
ACTTTTCACTCAGCGGTTGAATTGTTCGCGATCCGCCAAGTCCTTGGCTAAGCGACGAGCCAGTTCCAAATGCTTGCTGACAATTTGCTCGGCTTTCTGCGTCTTTTTCCGCAGCTCCTCCGGGCCCACGGCGCTGATCGCTCGCAGTTCGGCCAATTCGCGCGTGTGGCTGGCAATTTGTTGACCGACGAACGCCATGTCAAACTCCCCGCCATCATACGATTCCAACATGTCGATGTTCATTTGCAAATGATTCACGGTTGCGCGACGCATGATTTGCAATAAATCACGTGCGGCGCCATCAACGGCTAACTGTTCCTCCGCACTGAGCGAATCGCTCGTTTGAGGCGAATCTTCCGAGGATCGGTCACGGTTGCCCGAGGATCGGTCACGGTTGGTGGATTGACTGTCTTCCGGTGAGTCCACCGTGACGAAATCAAGTCCCCGACGTTGATTCTGGGACGCTGTTTGACCCTGCGATACTTGTTGCTGACCCTCATCAGCGGAACGTTGCCGCGCCCGCTGGGGAAGTTCGGCTTGCTGAGCAACGCTGGGCATTTTCGAGCGTAAGGCTTGGTTCATTTGATCGTGGTCCCACGCGATCAGCTGTGCCAGACGTTGCACGTTTTTATTGCTTGCCCGTTGTTCGGCAAACTGGGAAAACTCGATCATCGCGTCATTGGTCATGATCATCTTGGCGGTCAAATAATTAATCAACTCCGATTTCGAGGCATCGAGCTCGGATTGATTAATCGCTTGGCGAAGTTGATTTTCCCCTTGGCTATCATTTGAGCTTTGCTGAGAAGATTGAGCCATCGCCATCACGGGCCAGAGAGCCAAAAAGGCTGCGCAGCAATATTTGCCGCAGAATGGGGTTGTCATGTTTTTTCCTTTCAGGAATTGCGATTGGTTGGGCAAAAAAAATGCCGCCGGCTATGCGAGAGCCGGCGGCATCAGGTGGTGCGTCGGCGGACAACGCGATGAAGATCCCAGCAGTTGAAAGGGCATCTCGCAGGCGAGCTTCCCCGGTCGGCAGCGTACCTTCATAACAGTTCGCCCGCCGGCTGGGATGTTATGCCTTGGCGGCTTCCACATTTGCTTCGGACTGGGCGATTTCGGTCAACATCTGGTCGGCCGATTTTTCCTCTTCCAGCGTGCGGTGGAGAAGATCGCCGGCCAACGTATGACGCAATCGTTTCGCCAGGCTGCAGGCAGTTCCGTAGCTGGCAATTTCGTAATGTTCGACACGTTGGGCGGCGGCGATCAAGGCGGCATCTTTAACGGCCGGATCGCCTTTGGAGTCCACCATCTCGTCGCCTTCGCTGACCAGGCCTTTCATGGCTTCGCAAGTCTCACTTTTGGGGGTTTCCCCAATCGACTTGAAAGCTTCTTCCAAACGGTTCACATGTTGAACGGTTTCTTCCAAGTGCCGTTCGAAGGCGGTTTTTAAATTGGCCGAAGTGGCTGCCTCGGCCATTTTGGGCAGTGCTTTGGTCAACCGCTGTTCCGCGTCGTAGAGATCTTGCAATTGGAAGATAAAGAGCTCGTCGAGCGTGTTGAACGTTTTACTTGTTAAAAGTCCCATCGTATGTTTGCTCCATTGATCGGTGAAAAAACGACTTGTCAATCGTTCGTTTGAGAGTTTTCGCTAATTCACCAACGTCGCAAACCGAATGCCAGAAAGCGGAGGGCAATCTGGCGAGTCGAGTCAGGGCTGGGTATTTACCCGTTTCGCGGCGATTTGAGGATTACCCGGCAGGTAATCATTGATCGCAAACCGAACGTACGGGCGTTCAGCCGCCGGTTGTTTATGGCTCGCATTGGCCACATAAGCCACGCCCTCGGCGGGGACAAACAAGACGTTGTGTAGATTTGATTCCATCGCCACCGGGCGACTCATCAACCACATCGCCTTGTTCGCATCGATGCTGCCGTGATTCTCGGTAACGCGAGCTCGCAGCGTTTCCAGGCGGCTGCCGGCCGATAGCACGACCGCGTCTCGGATTCCCGTACCGAGCAAGGGATGTGAATCACCAGGATAGACAAACTCGATCGTCTCGGGTGTGGCGGCAACTCCCACCGCGGCGTTCGTTTTGCCATCGGCAAACACGTAATAATATTCACAAGTGCGAGGATTGCCCGCCCACAAGCGGATGACTTCGTCCAAGCTGCTGCATTCCTCCATTGCTCGCCGCATCAACGTGGCCATCGGCACGCCATCCCATTGTCCTTCGCCACGGCCACCCATTTCCCCGAGCGAAATTGCCTTGGCGTTCATGCCACTGACGCTGCCCGTAAAGCCAGCATAGCCGACATTTAAGAATGGGATCTTATCATCCACGGCGACAATGAAAGTCGTTGCGCAATCTTGCAATCCAATCGTCGTCATGTAATCCAAAACACGTCCGTGATACAAAGTGCCATCGACGGTGGCCGAATCGAACACGGCAAAGCCAGAGCAGTGAAACAATTCAGGAAAGACGTTCAAAGTCTCCAACAACTCCGGGGGTTGCTGCAAAGCGACTGCTAAAGCTCGCGTTTCGGCGATATGATCCGCCGGGATGTGAGGTTTTAAACGTGCGTAAGCATTGTCCAACGTGTGCCGAAACCAATCTCCCGAAACGACCGTTTGGACTGTGCCAAAAGCATATAAGACGGAATCGATACAGCGTTGTGATTCGCGGCGCAACAATTGGCCATGGGCGCGACCAATCTCCTCCGGCGTGCCCGTTAAGGTGACCAGACGCTGGCCTTCGACATACTGTAATTTGCCCCCTGCGACTTGCCGCTCGAGTTGGATGGGGCTACCGAGCGACGCGGAGGGAAGCAGGACTTCGCCGGCACGTCGCATCCCTCGGCACAACTGCCGCTCCAGTTCCTCGCGCGTTAACTCGCTGGCTTGCTGTTCCCCCCAAGTCACCTCAGGTCCAATTTCGGCGGCTCCCGTCAATCGGATTAGCACCGAAAAATCTTCGCCGCTGACGATAAATTCAGCCTGTTCTCCAGCAGGCAACTGACTGGGGCTTTTTGTCCGCAAACTCACCTTGGAGTCGATCAGCCAACTGTCGGTTTTCTCATCGCGTTGGATCGGTGCATAACGCATTGCCAACCCGAGTGCGGCTTGCGGATCGTCAGCTTCCAAGAGTGGCAGAAATTTCCCGAGCTCACATCCCGAGCTGATCACGCGGCGGAGCAATCCTGTGGCCGCCAAGTGATCCTCCGTGGCGAGCGTACCACGACCGTAATAGACGCGTTGGTGCCGCGGCAAAAACATCGCGGTCAGCTGTTCGCGGCGGCGAATTTCAATCGCGTAGTCGGGGTGGGTGGCGGAGAAATCATAACTGTCATCCCCGTAACGATTCAACGTTAGACCAATTTGCTGCGTTTCGCCGCCAATCGGTAATTGAACATCGATGGTAATGGCAAACTGCTGGCGTTCCCCACGGATGATCTCCAACAGCGGACGAAGTTGCTCGACCAGGGCGTCTTGCGGTACCGCGGCAACCTGGTCGTCTCCGCGGGCTGGCGAAATCAGGCCGGTGGTCGCAAACATCAGGCAACATACCAGCAACCACAACCGTGATTCGGCTAGCACCCGAAGTCGACACCGTTTATCAGGATCGCGAACTAGGCGAACTTCTCGAACTTCTCGGCGATGAAACCACATGGCGGCTAGTCCTCGGCGGCGGATAAATGAGATGGGAGCGGCGATCCGCAAATGTCGTCAAGATAGTGTATTTTGCCCGGGCGGATGTTAGGCTATCCGAGTACGGAGCGAAGGTCAACAAAAACTCCCCCACCGTAATTGGCATCGCCACCCACCACGAATCGCGCAACTTGCGTCCCATCCGCGAGGCCCAGATGAATTATCGACTGCACAATTTTGCCAGCTTGCTTGCCAGCTTGGTTAACGTTCCGCGAGCGGCCCTGTTGGTTGCCGGTCTGCTGGCGTTAATCGGAGCCCTAAACTGTGCCGCTCGCGCAACAGCTGCCGACCCATTGTGGGCCGGTTTAAGCAAACTTGACATCACGCCTCAAGAGCCAGTGCGGCTCAGCGGGTATGCCGTGCGGGCTGGCTCGCATGCCGGTGTTGCCGATCCGCTGAGTGTCCGCGTGTTGGCTCTCGCTCCGGCGGCCGACGCCGATCAAGCCACGTTGCTGCTGGTCTCGATCGATAGCATTGGTGTCACCAGCCAGTTGACGACGGCCACCGCCAGCTGGGTTGAGCAAGAGTATGGCATGTCACGGGCCCAGTTGGTACTCAGCAGCACGCACTCCCATGCCGCTCCGCATCTGGCTGGTGGACTTACGAATCTCTACAGCGTCCCCTCAACACCGGAGGAGACGGCCGCCACCGCGCGCTACACACAGCAGTTAGAGGAGACCATTCGCGAGGCAATTAAGTTGGCCATGCAGGCGCGACAGCCTGCGGAGCTATCGATCGGTGCGGCGGCGGTCGATTTCCCCACCAACCGCCGGCTGGTGCGGAGTGGTGATTGGGTTGGCATTGGCGAGCATCCAGGCGGGCAGGTGGACCAACAAGCACGCGTGCTCTGCGTGCGTTCCCCCGACGGCTCGCTGCTCGGCGCGACGATGCAAGTCGCCTGTCATTGCACGACGCTGGGAGGAGGTTTTGAAAGAGTCAGTGGCGACTGGGCGGGGCTCGCTGCTAGCCGTTTGGAGCAACTGCATCCGGCTGCCATTTTTCTGCCAGTGATTGGTTGCGGAGCCGATGCCAACCCCAGCCCGCGAGGTTCGTATGAGTTGGCGCAACGTCACGCGGCCAACTTGATCGATGCCGTGCAGAGTGTCTTGGCGAATCCGCAACGCACCGTGCTCAAAGCGTTCCCCGCAGCCCGCTTTGGCTACGCAGGTTTGGTCCCCGAGCAACCTTCGCAAGAAACAATCAATCAACGGCTGGCCAGCAACAATCCCAATGAGCGAAATTGGGCCGAACAAATGATTAAAATCCGCCAGCAAATGGGACGGCTGCCCGAATCGTATCCCATGCCGATTCACACTTGGAGATTTGGTGACGCGTTGACTTGGGTTTTTCTGGGTGGCGAAGTGGTCGTCGATTATCAATTTCGGCTGGAGCGAGAATTAACGACCGACGCGACTTGGGTGGCCGCCTATTGTGATGATGTGTTCGCCTACGTGGCCAGTGAAGCGATGCGTGCGGAAGGCGGTTATGAGGTTGATAGTTCGATGATCTATTACCTACAACCTGGACGCTGGGAAAGTGGGACGCAGGCGTTGATCGTGCGCCGCGTGCGAGAGATTTGGCAACAGCAGCAACCTGAAGAAAGTGGTCTCCCGCCAGAGCAAGCTCTACGGGCAATTCAGCTTCCCGCCGACTTTCGTGTTGAACTCGTCGCCAGCGAACCATTGGTTACCGACCCGGTCAATTTGGCTTTTGGTATTGATGGTAAGGTCTGGGTTGTAGAGATGAATGACTACCCGCTCGGGGTGCCCGGTGGCGGACGCGTCAAATGGTTGCGTGACAACGATGGTGACGGTCGGCTCGACGAAGCCACGGTCTTTTTGGATCAGCTCTCCTATCCGACCAGCGTCTTTCCCTGGCGAGATGGCGTGTTGGTTATCGCTGCTCCTCATATCTTGTTTGCCAAAGATACGACGGGCGATGGTGTGGCGGATTATAAGGAAGTCTTATTGAGCGGCATCGCCGAGGCCAACCCCCAGCACCGGGCCAGCGGTTTTGAATGGGGACTCGACGGCTGGTTGCATTTTGGTTGCGGCCATGGCACGCGAGAATTAATCTCAGCCCGTAACGGCAAAACGTATGTGGTTAACGGCCACGATGTTGCTTGGCAACCCGACACGGGCGAGCTAAAAGTCAGTGGTGGGGAAACGCAATTTGTGCGAGCACGCGACGCTTTCGGAAACTGGTTTGGCAACTCCAATAGTTTGCCGATGTATCAATTTGTGATCCCCCAGCGCTATCGAGAACAGCAACAAATCTCCGGCCCCGCCGAGCACCATCTGCTGACTCCGGCAACCGCACCCCCGGTGTTGCCCGCCAGTCGCACGGTCGATCGCTTTAACGATCTGTTTGCCGCCCAGCGTTTTACCAGCGCGTGCAGCGCCACGGTGGCTCGCGTGCCTGGAATTCTCAGCGGCGATGGTAATCTAACCGAAGCCTTTATTTGCGAACCGGTGCACAATCTGGTCGCCCGGTTTGTGCTGCAGCCCGACGGGGCTGTCTTCTCGGCGACCCGCCACGCCGACGACACGACCGTTGATTTCTTTGCGTCCACCGATGTCTGGTCACGCCCGGTGCGGGTGGCAAACGCTCCCGACGGTACCCTCTGGGTGCTCGATATGACGCGGCGGGTGATCGAGCATCCCGAATGGATTCCGACCGCCTGGCAACAAAGCATGGATCTTCGCGCCGGCTCGCAGCAGGGGCGCATCTATCGCGTTTTTCGCCGCGATTTCCAGCCCACCACGCTGGGCCCGTTTCCCGCCGAGGCGGAACATTTGCGAAAGATGCTGGCCAGCGACAACGGGGTGCTCCGCGATCTGGCCGGGCAACGCATCGTTGAATTCAACACCACGCCCCGGGGCGATCAAGCAGCAGGCGAAGAGGGTGCTGATGCTGGGCTGGCCGATGCTGTTCGCCAATTAGTCAACACGGCCGAGCACCCTGCGGCGCGGGCGAGTGCTTTGGGCGTCTTGGCGGCGACCGGCTCGTTGACTTCGGATGACCTGATCACGGGGCTCGCTCAAGCCGATGGGCGAGTGGTGGCGGTGGCTTTGCGATTGGCCGAAGATCTGCCTCAGCGGAGCCCACAGCTGGACGCGGCGATTCTCGCGGTCACCGATCGCCAGCTGGGACCGCAGCTCGATCTTCAATGGGTGCTGACGATCATCGGCATGCCGGAACTGGACAGCGCGGCGGCTTTGACACAAGTGGCCCAACGCCACGCGGCCGACCCATGGATTGGGAAAGCGCTGACTTTGGTGCATGGCGAAGCTCAAGCCTGGAGC
>CAZHTX010000310.1:0-7070 GCA_964535475.1 uncultured Pirellulaceae bacterium | reverse complement strand
GCGCTAGCCACCGTTGATTGCACGCGAAATCCTCGGGGGCAAAACGAGAACCGCGACTAGCGCCGTTGCGGCTAACTGTTAGCGGTTTTGGCGCTAGCCACCGTTTCCTTCCGCGCGATCAGCAATCTGAACTCGGGCCAGATAGATGCTCGTCTTACCTTCGTGAGACGAGTAGTAACTCACCCAAACTTCACCGGCATGCTCGACCATTCCCGCGTAACTGGTATCGCCACCGCTCGGCAGCGCTAAGCATTCGCTTAGCTTGCCAGTTTCCACATCGATCCAGCACAGCGACGTGCGAACCGATTTATCATATAAACGCACCGCTGCGAGAAATCTACCATCGGCGAGCTGGATCATTTGCGGGCCACCGATCTTGACACCCACGTCGTGCCACTGCCAATCGGAGAACGGAGGCTGAGCGACACCCAACAAACCATTGGCAGGCGAGCCATCGCGCCGAAGCAAACAATAAGCGGTGTTGTCACTGAAGACCATTGCTGTTTCATTTGGATAGCCTTCGCCCAATAGTGTCTCGACCACGGTCTCAAACTGTTTGCCATCATCACTTTGATAAAGCCTCAAAGATTTCCCTGGCCCACATTCGTAACCTATCGAATAAGCTCGCCCAGCATGCCAAGTCGTTCTCCACAACCAAAAATTAGGATCACCAATTTCGGTAGCGGCGGACCACTTGAAGCCATCGTCGGAGAACCAAACAAGCGACTGGTGAGAGTGCTGCGAGCGATCGTGCAGCGCACCAGCACCGCTGAGCATTAATTGACCACTGGGCGTAATCGTGATTTTTGCATCTCGCAGATCCGCGTCGCTGGCTGTCAACAGAGCGGCCGACTCCCACTGCTGACCATCACGGGAAGTAATCACGCGGAGCGCCCCGTCCGGCGAGACATGCCCCTGCCCCTCACGAAAAACACAAAACCAGCGATCTTGAAAACGCACCAAGTCGGTGAAAGCGTTGTGCGGTGCCTGGTCCCAAATTTTTTGCACCTCCAGAATCTTCGCCTCATCGGCCGCCGGCAAATGATCGGTCAGGCTGAAAATCGCCACCAAAACGAGCAAAAATCGCATGCTATTACGCCTCAATAAAAAGGATGCTTCCACTCCACAGCATCGCTCATTGCAATGCTTGCCCAGATGATACCACACACGCTTGCTCCTCCGCAGTTAAAGGCTCAACACGTTCGAGCTGTTGTTGCAAGACCTGCAGATCGGCATCCGACGCATCGTCCCCCCGCTCCGCACGCTGCCGCAGACGGTTCTTCAGCGTTTCGGGATCAGCGGTGAAGGTGAGAATTCGAAATGGCACCCCCAACTCCGCGGCCAAGCGACGAAATTGCTCGCGATCCTTGCTGCGAAGAAAAGTAGCATCAACCAGCATCGGAACGTTTTGCTCAATACCGAGCCGCGCAATCATTGCCAAACGATCATAGGTTTGCCTCGTGGCCGCGGAGCTATAGAGATCGGCAGGTGGCTCCCCGCTGGACTCCATTGGTTGTTGCTCCGTCCTTGGAGACAGCAACGCATCGTTCAGACCAGCAAATAAACGCTTGCGCTCCACATCCGATCGAACTCGCACGAATCCTTCTTGATCGACATAACGTTGACTGCCAAAAGTCTTACCGCTTCCGCTCAGTCCAAAAGTAATCGCCAACATGGGTTTGCGAGGTTCGCTAAGTTCCGCGGCGACTTTGAGGAAATGGCCCACTTCGCGCCAGCACTCGTGTTCTTCGTCGGCCACTCCCGAATCGTGCTGCTGGGTCGCTCGGATTGCCCCTACTTTTGCTCGCACCAACGCTCGATAAACTTGATACCAGCGGGTGACCTGCAACCCCTGATAGTCCCCCGTGGCCTCGAAATAGCTGTTGGCGAATCGATGTGCGATCGAGTGATAACCGTGGGCATGCAGATCCATGATGGTGAATGACGCGTCGGATTGAATGTCGATCCACCGTAGTCGCTCGCTGAATTCAATCCCATCGAAGGGGATCAATTCGTCATCCCAAAGCACGACGTTTTCCAAGTGCAAATCACCATGACAAGCTCGCACGAAGCCAGCTTGCCGGCGCTGTTTAAAAATCTCACGCAGCGATTCGTCGAGCTGACTTTGCCAACGACTGACACGCTCTAGATCATTGTGCATGCTCGTTGGCAGTTGGGAGCACGTGTTCAAAAATTCGATATTATCAAACTGATCTTCATAGACGATCTCTGCGGACCCCCAGCTTGCCGCGTCTGAAGCGACTTCGGCACGACGATGAAAATCGGCCAGATGCTCGGCAAACTGGTCGATTTGCTGAGGGGTCACACGCTGTTCCGCAAGCTGACTCGCGAGCAACGCATCGTCTGGAAAAGCCTGCATCTGCACAGCGACCTCGATCGTACCGGGGGGCAAGCCGGTGACATCGGGTGGACTCGCTGCGGTTGCTTCGAGGCCAAAAATTGGTTCGACGGCCAGTCCCTCGGCAGTCCGCCGAATCGCCACAACGGCTTGATATAACGTTTCCGCGTAACGTTGATTCAGACGCAATTCAGCCAGGCAAGCGGCGAGACGTTGAGCGAGCGAGCGATAATCGAGAAAAGGATTTTTCAGCGGCTTCTTGATTTTCAAGGCAATCCTAGGAGTCACCAGCACCCAAGAGATATGTGTTTCATGCAACTGGACGCGATCCCCCTGCGGACTATTAGGTTGGTTTGGATCATCAGTGCTGCGAGGTTTGGTGGGCTGGTGTGGCTTGGTGGGCTGGTGTGGGCCAAGCGACTGGTGGTTGGCTTGGCCGGGCAAATCGGTTTGGCTACGTAAATAATCGCGAAGTTCATCAATCATACGGTGGGGGATGCTCCCGGGAGGTTGGCGAAAAACGCCTCGGACGCGCTGGATTATCAGCTATTGTAGAGATATTATCGGCACAAATTACCTTACTCAAAGAGTCGACCACCAAATATGTTTGCTGCCTGCCACCACCGACTCCTCGCCGCACTAGCTTTCATCACGGTGGCACTCGTCCTGCAATTGCCCGGAGTCGCCCAACAAGACAGTGCGCCGCCAGCGCCCAACGCGGAGGCTGCTGGCGCGGAAGCTGCTGACACCGATGCCACTGATGCCCCGCCGGTCCCCGAGGAGGAGCCGCTCGCCCCGGCGCCCCCCGCCCTGCCATCACTCGAAGAGATTGAGGAAACGCTGGAAGCCATCGGCAACGATGAAAGTCTGAGCGAGGAGGAGCGAGCGGCAATCGTTAAACAATACGAAGCCGCCCGCACTCAATTGCAGCAGTTAAAGGCTGACGAGGAACTGCTGGGGAAATTGACAGCCGCTGCGGAGACGGCAGCCGAACGACGCGAGGCAATGGAAGCGAAAAACGGGAGTGCAATCAATTTGGAGTTGGCTCCGTTTGATGACGAAACGGCTTTTGAAGAATTGAAAACACTCAAAAGCGAGACCGAAGAGCGACTTGAAACGCTAACGCAGCGCGCGGCCACGAACGAAGAAACCATTCGCGTGCGGAGTGAAGAAACCAAACTGTTGCCACAGCGAATCGCCGATTTGCAAAAACAGATCAGTGATTTGCAGAGCACACCGGTGACCGCTCCCGAGGATGCCAACCAAGCTTTGGTCCAGTCTCAAAAACTGGCGCAAGCCGCTCAGTTGCGAGCCAGTCAGACAGCGCTACTGCTAAGCCAGCAAAAGAAACGCAGCTACGAAGCAGAAGCCCCGCTGCTGGCTCTCCGCCAAGAGCGCCTGCAAGAGACGATCGAGTTGGTCAAGCAGCGACTCGCCGGGCTGTCGCAAACCCTCAGCCAGCAAAAAAAAGAAATTGTGCAGCGACAAATTAGGGAAGTCCGTGAGTTGATCGCTGCCCAGCCAACGCCCGAGGGCTATCAAGATAACTTTCAAGCCACCTTTTTGGATCTGATTGAAAAATGGCCTGAATTAATTGGGGACAGCCAGCGGTTGGAAACACAACTGCTGAAACAACGCGAAGTCAATCAGAAACTTGAAGCCGACTTTGCCAACACTTCTAGCAACGTTGAAACCGATTTGAAAACCGGTCGCGGGCTTAGCCGGGGCGTTGGCCTGCTGCTGCAGATCAAGAAGAGTCAGCTACCCGATTTAACAAAACTCTATGAGGCACAAACAAAGCTCACCGTGGAGCTGGAAGAGGTTCAGGAGACGCTTGCCTTAATCCGCATGCTGCGAGATGAACTACCCGACCAGTCAAAACTTGGTGATGCCTCGGCGGCATCCCTAGTGGGGAAACAAAAAATCATCCTGCAACAGTTTGCCAGCGATGCGGAGCGGCTACTCGAGTCCACACTGATCCCTTACAGCGTCGCCTTGAGTTCATTGATTAATACAACCATTGAATATGAAACGTTAATTGATCAGCATTTACTCTGGGTTCGCAACCAAAGATCGCTAACATTGAGCGATCTACCAACGGCTTGGCAGGCGGCCGTTGATTTAATTCGACTAGAGCACCTCCGGCAGCTATCCGCCGCGGTGCGACTTTTCTTGCGGCAACAAACAGCACTCGTCGGTGTTTGGCTATTTGCCTTGATATTGCTGTTTGCGGCCCGCCCTTGGTTTTCGCGGGCAATCTCGCGGCAAGCGGAGGAGACTCGCAAGCACACCGCTTTGAACATGCGGCCCACGTTCGATGCCATGTTGGCAACCGTGATGTTATCGCTGCCTTTCTCTTTAGCGGTCGGTATGCCGGGGCAGATGCTGAAATACTCGGGCTCCGAAGTCAGCATCGTGCTGGCCTTTGGCGAGGCGTTATCGATGGTGGCGGCGATGATTTTGCCACTGGAGTTTTTGCGTCAATTTATTCGCCCCTGCGGAGTGGCCATGGCGCACTTTAATTGGCCAACGAACGCCACCAAGCCAATGCGCTCGATTGTGTTTTGGATGGAATTGGGAGTGCTTCCGTTGATTTTCCTGTGGCGGTTGCTTTCCGTCTCCGACCCCATGCGAAGCGGCGCGGGCACCAGCAGTTTAGCGAGGCTGATCTTCATGGCGTTGACGATTATTGCCAGCATATTGCTGTGGCGACTGGCTCACCCACGCCGAGGTGCGATGTCCGTGGTCATCGCGGAAAATCCCGGTGGCTGGCTAGACAAGTTACGATGGGTTTGGCATCCAGCCCTCGTGGCTGTGCCGCTGGGGCTGGCTGTGTTGACATTCCTGGGCTACACCTACTCGGCCAATCAGCTAGCCTTTCGGCTCTACAGCACGATCTGGTTGTTTATCTTAATTTCCGCCCTCTTCGGACTAGCGATGCGATGGTTAACCGTCTCGCGACGACGGTTATTGTTAAAGCAACTCAAGGAACGGGGGGCCAACAAAGAGGGTTCAACACCGATCCCCGGCGCGCCCATCGAAGTCACTGACGACAAACAGGCCGACATCTCCACCATCAACGAACAGACTCGCCGCCTGATCGTGGCATCCATGTTCTTTGGGATTCTGTTGGGCTTGTATTGGATTTGGAATCCCGTCTTGCCGGCACTTGGTTTTCTACAACGTTTTGAATTATGGACTTTAACAGCGGCTGATGGCACAACTGACATTGTGACTTTGGCCAACATCTTAGCCGCGCTGCCAATCCTGGTCTTGACGATCATCCTAGTGCGAAACGCGCCCGGGTTGCTGGAAACAGCCCTGCTGCAACGACTGCCGCTGGAAAATGCGGTTCGCTACGCCATCACCACGCTCACCAGTTACGCGATTGCCGGCATCGGCCTGGTGATAACGGCCAGCACCCTGGGACTCCGCTGGGACAGCATTCAGTGGCTGTTGGCTGGCCTCGGCGTGGGGCTCGGCTTTGGCCTCCAAGAGATCTTCGCGAATTTCATCAGCGGTGTCATCTTGCTATTTGAACAACCGATCCGCGTCGGCGATATCGTAACGCTCGACGGCACCACGGGAGTCGTCTCCCGCATTCAGATGCGAGCGACCACGATTACCAACTGGGACAGGCAAGAATTTGTCATCCCTAACCGCGACTTTATCACCGGACGATTTGTCAACTGGACACTTACCGACACGACCAACCGAGTCGTCATCGAAGTCGGCATTGCTTATGGTGCCGACACCCGAGAAGCGTGTCAAATTCTGGAATCTGTCTGTCGAGAACATCCAGCAGTGCTCAGCGAACCGAGTTCAATCATCACATTTGAAGGCTTTGGTGACTCGACATTGAACTTAGTGCTACGATGCTACCTTGCGAGCCTGGATGGCCGGCTGAGAGTAATTCACGAAATGCATACGATGATCAACGATCGCTTCAAAGCGGCGGGAATTGAAATTGCCTTTCCGCAACGCGACCTCCATGTGCGGTCTCTGCCAGCGGGATTTCCAGTTGTCGCCAGTGATCCCCAGGCCAATGATCGCCAAGGTCCACAGTCTTCGTCGCCTCCTCTGGCTTAACGGCAACTTGTCGCGACAGGGGTTGCCGGAGGGCCAAGCCTTCGGCAGCCGGCACTAAACGGCTTTGACGTTCGCGAACAAAATGTTTGCTCCAACGGCGATTGGCCGAACGCAACAAAGAATTACCGTGGCCAAAACAAACGCATTCAAAGGGATGTTGCCCTAACTCACATAACGTCTGTTTCGCTCGCTCAAAGTCTTCATAAGCAATCGAGTAACTGGGGCCCCACATGCAGGCGGCCACGTCACCCGCAAACAACACACCTCCCCTGGCGTGCCACAAAAAGCAGACATGCCCGCGTGTATGACCGGGGGAATAAATCACCGAAATTCCCCCGGCGATTGGCAGACACTGCGTGTCATACACTTCACGATCAACACGAGCCGGTTCAATCCGCGGGGACGCGTTGCGCACAAAGCCGTAAAACAACAGCTTGTTGTGCAAACCGGGAGATGGCTTCAAAGGGCGATCGGGCGACATCGAAATGCCTTTGCGGACCAAAGCGGCATCATCAGCATGCATATATGTCGTTGCTTGCGGGGCCAATCTCTGGACCGCGGCTAATGAACCAGCATGATCTGGATGGCAATGCGTGATCAGGATGTGGCGCAAATCCTGCCA
>CAZHTX010000309.1:0-7094 GCA_964535475.1 uncultured Pirellulaceae bacterium | reverse complement strand
CGATCCGCAAGCGACCGCCGAAGCGGTGGCGGAGACGGTGGAACGGTTTAACCAAGCAAAGCGTCCGGTGATCGTCGCCGGTGTGGAATTGCATCGCTTTGGCCTGCACGACCAATTGATGGCGTTGGCTGAGACGACCGCCACGCCAGTTGCCGCCACCATGTTGGGCAAAAGTGTGATCAGCGAACGGCATCCGCTTTACCTGGGCCTTTACGAAGGCGCTTTGGGAAATCCAGAAGTCGCCGAGTTTGTAGAGTCAAGCGACTTGATTATGTTGCTCGGAACATTCTTGACTGACATTAATTTGGGAGTTTACACAGCCAAGCTCGATTTGCCGCGTTGTGTTTACGTAACCAGCGAACAGATGCAGATTTCACACCACCATTTCCACAACGTGGCACTCGACGGCTTTCTTGATCTGCTCAATAAACAATCTTTAAAGCGAACCGAGCGTCCAATTCCCGCGTCGATTTTGGCGCGGCGACAACCGGCTCCTTTTAGCATCGATCCCGAATCGCCGCTGCGGATTAGCCGCATGATGGGCGAAATCGAGCAACGGCTCGATAACAACACGATTGTCATCGCCGATGTGGGCGATTCGCTGTTTGCCGCCACCGAGCTGATGACCCATGATCGGGGCGAATTTCTCAGTCCCGCGTACTACACGTCAATGGGCTTCAGCACCCCGGCCGCCGTTGGCGCCACGACGGCTCGCCCAGACCATCGCGTTCTCGTGTTGGCTGGCGATGGCGCTTTTCAAATGACCGGGCAAGAACTCTCCACATTGACTCGCTTGGGGCACAGCCCGATCTTTGTCATCTTCGACAATCATGGGTACGGCACCGAGCGATTTTTACATGAGGGAACTTGGGAATATAACGAGATCAACCCTTGGGCTTACCACAAGCTGCCGGCCGTCTACGGTGGCGGCACAGGCTACTTGGTAACTACCGAGGCTGAGTTTTCTGAGGCTCTTGCCGCAGCATGGGATGACCGCAGCGGTCCGCATGTAATCCAAGCCAAGCTGGTGGAGGACGACGCTAGCCAAACGCTCATGAACTTGGCAGAGCGTTTGGGCCAGCGAGTCGGTCCGCAGGGTAAATCGTCGGGCTGAGTTTACTGTGGCAAGAACTCGTCGAAATTAGTTGTCATTAGTTGTCTGCAAAGTCGAGAATCGCGGTCCTCAGCTGTTTGCCCACGCCTGTCCTTGCTACTGAGAATCAATCTCAGTAGCATGGGGTGAGGCATTCATTCGCAATCACAGTGACCGGCACGGTAACGTTCATGGACAACACCAACGACGCACCGCGGCAGGCTGATCTGCCAGCCGCAGCGCTTGATGGGCAGGCGGCCGAGGAGAGTAAGTCGCTGCAGAGCCTACCCAAGGTTATTTCCTTCGCCTCGCTCTGTCGCTGCGGAGATGAAGTCTGGATCGAAAATGGTGGACAAATCTATCGACTCCGCCGCACCCGCCAAGGCAAATTGATCCTGACCAAATAAGCCACTCGCCGGCCACCGAAGTTTTGCTGGTTTATTCTCGCTAAACCACTTGACCCATCGATGAAATTCAATATCATCTAGCATCATACGCTTTAATGAGACTGAGTCTCAATATTGTTGCCGACATTTTAGCCAGCGAGCGGTGCAGATTCTCCACTTTTGGGGAGTCGCTCCTAGCCAGCCACGTTCGGTTCCGCCTGCAACGTTCGCCGTGAACGTTGGGTTGTTCCCCTCGGTGCTGCTGCTTACAAGGAGCTTCCGCACATGCTGTTATCGTCCTCTTCGAGTCGTCGCCCAGCCCGTTCCGCCGCTTTCACGCTGGTTGAATTGTTGGTCGTCATCGCCATTATTGGCATCTTGGTCAGCTTGTTATTGCCCGCCGTCCAGTCGGCCCGCGAAGCCGCCAGGCGGATGCAATGTTCTAACAACCTCAAGCAAATTGGCTTGGCGCTGCATAACTACGAATCGACTTACCAAAAATTCCCCGCTGGTTCGATTCAAAGCAATTTCATCAGCGCGTTTGCCGCCATCCTGCCGCAAATTGAACAGCAAAACATCTACAACGTCTACGATTTCTCGCTGTACTATACGATTCCCTATAACGCGCAGGTTTCTCAGCAGAGAATCGACACTTTCCTTTGCCCTTCGATGGTGCTGCCTCGCGATGTTCCCGAGGTTCGCGGCAATGAAGTGGGTGGGCCGAGCAGTTATTTGCTCAATGAAGGTTCCCGCAATTGGATGCCCCGTGGTGATGGTATGTTTGGGCTCAGTTGGCCCAGTTTCGGTTTCAACAACCAGCACCTCGGTTTTCGCGACGTCCTAGACGGCACCAGCCACACGCTGGCGGTCAGCGAGACGACATACAATTATCCTGACTACGTTTGGAGCAGCCGATCACCGGAGCCGATCCGCGGCACCGTGCGCCACGGGTTGGCTCGTTGGGTGGTGGGGTATCCCATGGTCTCACTCGGCACGACGCTGCATCCCATCAATGACTTTACAACCGCCACGTTGTCCGGTTATAGCAGCCAGCACCCGGGAGGAGTCAATTCCTTGTTGATGGATGGGAGCGTGCACTTTATTCCCGAAACCATTGATCCTTTGAACTTTCAAGCCCTTTCCACGCGGGCCGGACGGGAGGTCATTCCTGACAATGTTATCCAATAACGAAGTGTTTCGCGCTCGTCTGTGGGGCCAATTTCGGCTCGTCCGTTGGTCGTGGGCAGCCGTCCTGCTGATCGGCTGTTGCGGCTGCTCCCCGGCTGGCCCGGCACGGCAGGCAATCTCCGGTTCCGTTATGTTGGATGGGGAACCAGCCACCGATATCAAACTAGTTTTCATCCCGCTGGGCGGGAATCAAGTTGGCGCGGTGGCTAGCGTGGAAAATGGCGAATTTCAGTTGTCCGCTGAGCACGGCCCCTCGGCGGGCGCTTATGATGTGGTGGTGGAAGCGATGCAGCCTGAGCTGGAAGATTTTGAGTCCCTGCGTCAAGCTGGAGAGACTCCTTTTTCGACCGTTAAAATTGCAAACCAGTACCTGAAACGCGGAACGCTACGGGCCGACGTACAAGACGAAGGTGCGAATACGTTTACTTTCGAGGTCACCAGTCGTTAGTCCAAGAATTACTCCGCAGCCCGTTACTCCGAGTTGCAGAAGGCTCAAATTTCAAACTTTTTCCGGAAGGATGATTTTCATGATGCGTTTGAAAAAGAATTTTCTAGTGCTCGCCGCACTGCTCATGTTGAGTTCGGCGACGCAATCCGCCATGGCGCATTTCCCTTGGTTGGTGCGTGGTGAAGATGGAAAAGCCGTCTTATTCTTCAGTGAAGATCCGGCTGACCGCAGCTATAAACTTCCGCCCTCCATCGCCGCGGCGGAAATTCGGCAGCTGACCGCTGCTGGGGACATGAAGGTTGTGGCCGCCGAGTCTGTCGAGCAAGAGGAGTTGTTCGGCTTAGTCAGCAAGCAGCAACTGCCCGCCGATGCCACGCTGGTGACTCAAGTTACTTTTGGCATCTACCATGGGTCGCGCCTCGATTACTATGCGGCACACGTCGGCGGCTCACTCCCCCAGGAGCGTCAAGCGGGTTTCGCCAAACAGACCGGGCTCGACCTCGTCGCTGAAGTCGTTGCCAACGGCATGGGGGTTGATGTATTTGTCACTTGGCAAGGAAAACCGCTAGCTGATGTCGAAGTTCAGCTATACTGCGATGAAGGGCATCAAGAGGGAGTCGCTGACACGGATGCCGAGGGCAAGGTTTCCTTCTCTGCCAAAGAGGTCGAAGAGGGAATGAACGCGATCATGCTCGGGCACAAGCTGTCGCAGGCAGGCTCGCTCGGTGATAAAGCATACGAATCGGCGTCCCACTATTTGACAATGACATTTTTCGCACCCCAGTCCGCAGACGACGATTCCACCGCATCTTTGGCTCCGCTCCCCTTCGAGATCACCAGCTTTGGTGCCGCTCGCACTGCGGATGCGATCTATGTTTACGGCGGCCACACCGGCAGCGCCCACTCCTATTCCACTTCAGCCCAGTCCAACAAGCTGTTGAAATTGGACTTGGCTAACCCCGCCGCTGCTTGGCAGGAACTGGGCGAAGGGCCCCGGCTGCAAGGCCTGGGGATGGTGGCCCACGACCAACGCTTGATCTTGGTCGGTGGATTTACCGCCAAGAATGCCGAAGGCGAAGAGCATGACCTGCATTCGCAAGCCGATGTGCGGGTATTTGACTTGACAACAAAGCAATGGAGCAACTTGCCAGCTTTACCCGAACCTCGTTCGAGTCACGATGCCGCCTTGGTCGGCGACACGCTGTACGTAGTCGGTGGTTGGCAGTTGGCCGGTGATGGCGACTCGACCTGGCACACCACCGCTTGGTCGCTTAATCTGGCGGATAAAGAGGCTCAGTGGAAAACGATTGCCGAGCCACCTTTTGTGCGTCGCGCGCTGGCCACGGTAGCTCATCAAGACAAGTTATTTGTCATCGGTGGTATGAATCAAAAAGGTGGCCCCACCAAAGATGTGGCCGTCTATGATCCCAAAACGGATTCTTGGGACCAAGTTAGTGAACTCTTGGGCGAGCAATCGATGGCCGGATTCGGGGCGGCTGGTTGGAGCCTAAACGGCAAATTGGTTGTGACCACGTATGAAGGTGACATTCAGTGCTATGATGATGCCAAGCAGGCTTGGCGGCAACTCGGCAAGACCGCGGATGCCAGGTTCTTCCACCGCTTGCTGCCTCTCGATCAGACTCATCTCGTCTCGATCGGGGGCGCCAACATGGAAGCTGGTAAGTATCTCGATTTAGAGACGGTACCCGCTGGAGAATAGCATCCAGCGGCTGAGTAGCCACCCATGTTATCGCACAGCAAAGCCGCGGGTCGACGTTTCGTCGTTGACCTGCGGCTTTGTTAGTTCCTCATTCCCTGATTTCCCTCCCCGTCCCTTACACTTTCGGGATTCAAACAAATGCCTCACCCGTCAATGATATGGCTCGCCTGTAGCGCTCTGTTCATTGCGATTCCTCAGTCGCTCGTTGGCCAGCAACCTGCGGAGGCGGAGGCGATAAGTTGGCACGATGTCACCGAGTGGGGTTTGGAAGGCAGGCTGTTGCCCGAGGAAACTCGCCAGCATTGGTTCGATCGCTTTCCGGCCGCGGCAAGCGACAAGGTGACCAAAAATGTCTGGAATCTCAGCCGCGATAGCGCCGGAATGGTGTTTCGTTTTACGACCGACTCTCCCGCGATCCATATCCATTACAAGTTGCGGAAACAACAGTTAGCGATGCCGCACATGCCAGCGACCGGGGTGAGCGGAGTGGATCTCTATGCCCGCGATCAAACAGGAAGTTGGAGGTGGGTTCAGGTTATAAAGCCAACCCAACAAGAAATAAAACAACCAATGATTAATGGATTGGCGGCGGGAGAACGCGAGTACGCCGCCTATCTGCCGCTGTATAACGGCGTGGAATTCATGAGCATTGGCGTGGATGCTGGAGCCAGTTTTAAGGGCCAGCTCCCCCGCGAAAAGCCAATTGTCTTCTATGGAACCAGCATCACGCACGGCGCCTGCGCGAGTCGCCCCGGGATGGTCCACACGGCGATCCTCGGCCGCTGGCTTGATCAGCCAGTGATCAATTTGGGCTTCTCAGGAAATGGCAAAATGGATCTTGCGGTAGGTGAGTTCATGAGTCAAATCGACGCTGCCGCCTACGTCATTGATTGCTTGCCGAATATGCGTCCCGCTGAGGTCAGAGAAAAGTGCGAACCGTTGGTGCGCCTGCTCCGCAAGGCTCGGCCCGAGATCCCGATTATTCTGGTCGAGGATCGACGTTTTACAAATGATTGGATCTTGCCCGCGAAACACCAATTTCACTCGGAGAATCATGCCGCCTTGCAAACTGCTTTTGAGAATTTGACCACAGAGGGCGTCAACGGGCTATTTTACATTTCCGGTGACGCGTTATATGGTGTTGACAGCGAAGGGGCCACCGACGCTTCACATGCCAATGATCTCGGCTTTATGCGGCAAGCTGAGGCCT
Organism: uncultured Pirellulaceae bacterium; assembly: GCA_964535475.1. GTDB lineage: Bacteria > Planctomycetota > Planctomycetia > Pirellulales > Pirellulaceae > Laterigemmans. The sequence goes on along the minus strand of CAZHTX010000309.1, from coordinate 1,049 downwards.
TCTTGCCCATCCTTCAGCAGGCTCTTCAGCCATAATTAAGCACCCAACATGCATCACAACATGAATGATTTTTTTTCCCGCTTGCCAATTCGCGCGACGCTACTGATCGTTCTCGCGGTGAACACGATTTTCGCGCTGCAGACGCTGCCGGCCGGGGCCGCTGATTGGCAAATTCCGCTGGCTGGCAATGCCTTTCGCACAGCGCCCGCTGCGGGAAACCAGGGGTTTAGTCGCAACGGGACGCTCGTTTGGAGTGAAACCGATGATGTTTTCACCGTTTATTTCCACATGGATCGTCCCGCCAAACTGCATTTAGCGCTCGATGCGCAGGTGCCCACGGGAAGTTCGACGTTGGCAATTGAGTGTGGCGAGGAAACTTTTCAGCAGCAGCTGACGGGAGCCGAATTCGCCAGCCATCCCCTGGGAACGGTTGAGGTCGCTAACAAAGGATACGTTGCTGTTGCGATTCGCGGTTTGGAGCGCGAAGGCGACCAATTCGCCGTGCTGCGAAATTTGGTAATCCAGTCGGAAACTGCTGATCTTGCGTTGGACTACGTCAAGACCAACGAGGGCAATATGTTTTACTGGGGCCGACGCGGTCCCTCGGTTCATTTGCGATATGAAGTTCCGCGAGGACTTGATTTGCAATATGCCTATAGCGAAATTACCGTCCCGGTGGGGCAAGATCCGATCGGCAGTTATTTCATGGCAAATGGCTTTAGCCAAGGATACTTTGGTATCCAAGTCAACGGTCCCAAAGAACGCCGCGTGCTGTTTTCCGTATGGAGTCCTTTTCAAACCGACAATCCGGCTGACATCCCCGCAGACCAGCGGATAGTCTTATTGGCGAAAGGCCCCCAGGTGCGGACTGGCCAGTTCGGCAACGAAGGCTCTGGGGGGCAGAGTTATTTGATCTACCCATGGAAAGCGGGCAGCACCTATCAATTTCTCACCGAGGTGCGACCGGCTGGCCAAAATAACACAATTTACACATCGTGGTTCGCTGATAAGTCCGATCAAAACTGGCGCTTGATTGCCAGTTTCCAACG
>CAZHTX010000308.1:0-7105 GCA_964535475.1 uncultured Pirellulaceae bacterium | reverse complement strand
AGCCGTTGGACCACATAGCCGCGCCTCCGCTCAGGCTACCGTTGCTCTCCATCATCACGAACGCCGGCAAATCACTGGTCTCACTGCCAATCCCATAGCTCAACCAAGCTCCCATGGCGGGACGTCCCGGCAGCGGGCTGCCGGTGTTTACGAAAAGCTGGGCCGGAGCGTGGTTGAACTGATCGGTGTGGACCGCTCGGAGGATTGCCAATTCATCAACCACCTTCGCGGTGTGAGGCAACATCTCGGAAATCTCGGCGGCCGATCCACCATGTTTGGCAAACTTAAACTGGGGTGGCAAAACAGCCGCATCGGGTTGGATAAAAGCATACCGCTGGCCTTCGATCACCGAAGGGGGAATCGGCTTGCCGGCCAACTCATGCAGTTTGGGTTTAAAGTCAAACAGATCCAACTGACTGGGCGCGCCGGCCATGAAGAGAAAGATCACCCGCTTGGCTCGGGGCGGATGATGCAAAGTGCGCAGCGCGCCTCCCGGGGTTGCTAGGTCCTGGTCCGTGCTATTACTGGCAAACAACTTGCCCGTGGGTGCCAACAGCGAGGCGAGCGCGATCTTGCCTAGCCCCACACCACAATCTTGGAACAATTGGCGGCGCGTCTGTTGGACTAAAGGTGAACTAAACATCGTGAGTCACTCCTTGGTGATTGCTTCGTCAGTATTCATGAGAGCCCGCGCCACGAGCGTCCATCCGGCGAGCTCGTCAGCCGGTTCTCGCGGGCCGCTGTTGGTCGCCAGTTGTTGCTCATAGAAGGCACATATTTGTTCCAACTCGACCGCCGTCGGTTGACGGGTAAGGACGCGGCGAAAGATCGTTTCGGCAATCGCTGCCGTTCGCTGACTGTGGTCCTCTTCATCAGCCACAAGTTGAGAATCGCCACCGGCACCAACATCGGTACCGGCACCACCAACATCTCGCAAGGCTTTGTTGGCCGTGGCGGAAGCCAATTCCAACAACATTGGATCGTTGAGCAGAGTCAACGACTGCAAGGGAGTGTTGCTACGGTCGCGACGTGGCAAGCAGGACTCGCCGGTTGGCCCATCAAATACAGTGTAAGCCGCAAAGGGTGCGGTGCGTTTGGCAAAAGTATAAAGTGAGCGGCGATAGCGATCACCATCGGGGCTGGTTTTCCAAGCTGGCGAACCGTACGCCATCCCGGTCACCGAAGCTGGCTGCGGTGGATAGACACTGGGGCCACCGAGTTCCGCCGACAAGCGGCCGCTGGCAACGAGCGCCGCGTCACGAATCATCTCGGCATCGACACGAAACCGAGGCCCGCGGGACAACAACCGATTATCCAAGTCTTGATTGCGACGCGCTGCATCGGCGTGAGACGATTGTTGATAAACACTCGACATCACAATCCGCCGTTGCAATCGCTTCAGCGACCAACCTGTTTCCATAAAATCGATCGCCAAATGATCCAACACTTGCGGATACACGGGAGGTTCCGATTGCGTACCAAAGTCTCCCGCCGTCCGCACCAACCCGCTGCCAAACATGGTTCGCCACACACGATTGGCCGTCACCCGAGCGACGAGTGGATTATCGCTGCTAGCTAACCACTGAGCGAACTCTAAACGGTTGCTGGGACCGGAATCACCGAAGCGATCGGAGAGATACCTTCGCAGCACCTCAGGAATTGCCCCTTCCACCTTTTCTTTGGGCTGCAAGTATTCCCCGCGATGATGCCGAAAGGTCAACCGCTGGTTATCGTCAGCACGCTCTCGCAACACCAACGTCGAAGTTGGCTGAGGTCGCGCATTGAGTTTGGCTTCGAGCGGCTTGCGAGCTTCCGCTAACTGCGGCAGATCACGCATAAAAGCTCGCGACAGTTGCTCGTAAAATTCACCCTCGATCGGCTCATCCGCCAACAAACGCGTCTGCAGCTCGGCTGGTAACGGGGCCGCCGCGATGGGCTCTGCGACCTTGGCAAAGGCGAGGCGAAAACGGCCGAGGCTGGCGGCAAAGTGACGTTCAAACAACATGCTGACTTCCACCTTTGCACCGGCCGGAATCGGCTTGGCAAGATTTGCCACCCAGCGATTTGGCTGTCCCGGTCGGCTGGAGGTGCTCCAGCCCGTCGATGCATCGCCGTCGATCACATTCGCCGCAGCGGCACCTCCCGAACCGATGCTGAGGCTACCGTGGCTGTGGGATGGGTCTCGCAACTCGACCGGTTGACCATCGACCAGCACCCGCAGTTCACTGAGAAAAAAGTCACCCCGCCGTCCTTCGTAATAACTCCGCCCCGGACCGCCGGCAGGTAATCGTGGGTCGGGCAGCACTTCCAAGCGAATCGCGTTCAATTCAACATCGCCCAGGGAAGCATCATAGACCAAGCGATATTCATCACGCTTGGTGGCATCACCGTCGGCAAAGATCGAACCATCCTCCTGCCACCGCAGTTTTGGCAGCGTGCTTGCGAGTTCGCTCGGCTGGGGCACTTGCCAATCAACCAAGGCAGCTTGTTGCGTGGCAATCCATGCTTGCAAGGCTGGCTCAAACGGTTCCGGACCAAATTGATCTTTCAAGGCTGCGTAAAGCGAATCCAGTTCTTGATCATATTGAGCTCGCAGCCGCGCTGCCTCTTGATCGGCGACCACCACCTCGGGCTCATCGGCGTTATTCAATAATGCCATCAAAGCAAAGTAATCAGTGTGCGTAATTGGGTCATACTTATGCGTGTGGCACTGAGCACAACCGGTCGTCATTCCCAACCAGACGGTACCGACGGTGTGCACCCGATCGACCATGGCCAAATAACGAAACTCCAGCGGATCAATGCCCCCTTCCTCGTTGAGCATCGTGTTTCGCAAAAAACCCGTGGCGATCCGCTGCGAGCGCGTCGGGTTGGGCAGCATATCACCGGCCAACTGCTCAATCGTGAATTGATCAAAGGGCATATCAGCCGCCAACGCATCAATCACCCAATCGCGATAAGGCCAAATGGTTCGCGGCCGATCTTTCTCATAACCATTCGTGTCGGCGTAATGAGCCAAGTCCATCCAGACGCGGGCTTGCCGTTCGGCATTCGCCGGATCGGCTAACAAACGATCGACCAACTTCGCGTAAGCCATTGGCGATTCGTCTTGCAGAAAGCGATCCGCCTCGGCCGGCGTGGGAGGCAGCCCGGTCAAATCTAAATAGACCCGACGTACCAAAGTCAACCGATCGGCCGACACGTTGGGGGCCAACTCTTGTTCGCCCAACCGCCGCCGCACAAAACTGTCGATCGCATCCCGCGACCACGAGTCGGCCGTGATGGCGGTTGCATCATTAAGCGGGGGCGAGACCAGTTGCGGTGGTTCAAACGCCCAGTGGCTCGAGAACTGGCCACCCGCTTTGACCCAACGCTCCAGCAACTCAATTTGCGCATCATCGAGTGGATGCGGACCATCGGCCGGGGGCATGCGGAGGTCTGGGTCCTCATGCCGCACTCGGACAATCAACTCACTGGCTGTGGGGTCACCGCGTACAACCGCTTGATAACCTCCAAGATCTTCCGCGGCGCCTTCCGCCGTGTCCAATCGCAAACCGGCTTCTCGCGTGCCTTCGTCCGGACCATGACACTTAAAACAGTGCGACGCCAATATCGGCCGAATATCACGATTAAAGTCGATCTCTCCAGTCGCCCCCTCGGCGGCCGAGATATTCCTGGCTGGCAACGCCAAAGTCAGGCCAACTACGGCGATTAATAACTGGCAAACGGGTGACAAAAACATAGTTGAACGCTGCGTTGGCCGGCTCCGGTGCCGAACGACTGGGAATGCAGGAGGCATAGCACGCGGTGGGACAAAGGAGGGAAATTTAAAACCAATTCGAAAATCGTTAGCCGTTAGCCACGGTTACCGTTAGCCGTTTTTGGCGCTAGCCACGGTTCTCTTGAACCAAACTCATTATCTGCAACGAAACGGTGGCTAGCGCCAAAACCGCTAACTGTTAGCCGCAATGGCGCTAGCCGCGGTTCCCGTTTTACACCGAACGAATCCCGCCCAACGAAACGGTGGCTAGCGCCAAAACCGCTAACCTTATTCTACTCAATACCAAACCGATGTACCGTAGTTTCCGTTAGAGTTTGGTCTGGATTGAGTCGAGTCGAAGGGAACTCGGGCTTGTTGGGCGCGTCGGGATAGTGCTGGGTTTCCAAACAAAAACCTTCGTGACTCCCGTAGCCGTTTGAGGATTCATTCCCACCGAGATGATTCCCCGTGTAGAGTTGGACACCCGGTTGAGTGGTCCAGACATCCATCGTTCGTCCTGATTTTGGATCGACCACCCGAGCCGCCGCCCGCAACGTTCCCTTCTTGCCGCGAACTACGTAACAATGGTCGTATCCTTTCGTAGCGGGCAATTGGTCAATCGCATCTCCAATCGGACGGGGATTGCGAAAATCGAGCGGGGTGTCATCGACTTCCAACATCCGCCCGGTAGGCACCAAAGTCTCGTTAACGTCCAACGATTGGTCCGCTTCCAACTCCAGCACGTGCCCAGTGATCTTGCCACTGCCCACGCCGGATAAATTCCAATAAGCATGATTGGTTAAATTAACCACGGTCGGTTTATCGGTCGTCGCCGTAAAAGTGTAAGCCAGTTGGTTTTCGTCGTCCCATGTGTATTCGGCCGTGACCTCCAACGTTCCGGGGTAACCCTCCTGCCCATCGGGGCTGTTTAATTTAAACCGCACGCCGACACGATCATCATTAGTAATCGTTTCGGCCGACCAAAGTTGAGCATCGAAGCCAACGGTTCCGCCATGCAAATGATTACCGCTGTTATTTTGTACTAACGTATACTCGTTTCCGTCGAGGGAAAATCGTCCCTCACCGATTCGATTGCAAAACCGCCCCACGGTCGATCCATAAAAAGGGTGGCGTTGCAAATAGCCAGCTAACTCGGAAAAGCCTAAATTCACATTTGCCAATTGACCATCGCGATCCGGCACGTTGACTGTTACGATCGTGGCGCCCCAGTTGGTCATCTCCACGGAGTTACCGTGGGAGTTCGTCAAAGTAAACAATTGGACCTCGCGACCGTCATGGGTGGACCCCCAAACTCTCGATTCAATCTTCAACGTTCTCTCCTTACCGATCGCGGTTGATACAGCAACTGCCAAGACACAAAACACAAAACAAACGAAGCAACGGAACATCGATTATCCCAGCCAGCTAAGATACAAAACCAAACTGCCAGAGCCATTTGAAACGCCGGCAGGGTGGGAGCGAATACTTTTTTTGCTGCCCCTCAGTTTACCCTGTTAGTCGGCGGGCAGAATAGCCTCCCGCGCGAAGCTAGATATTATGTCGAACACACTTTCAACAACTCAACCGCCAGCACCGGCCGATCTCATGATCGGACCGCTGAAGATCGGCTTCCCGATCGTAGGTGCTGCCCTATCCGGGTATAGCGACCTGCCAATGCGGGTCATCTCGCGCCGCCATGGGGCCTCCTACTGCCTCTGCGAGGTCATGCTGGATCAATTTCTGTTAGCGTTAAACGAGCGGAGAAAAACCAAGCACTTTCTTGCCATCGATCCCACGGAGCATCCCGTTGGCGGGCAGCTGATGGGAGCCGAGCCGGCCCAGTTTGCCGCCGGGGCGGAACGGTTGGCAGCCGCCGGGTTTGACGTGATTGACATCAACTTCGGCTGCCCCGTCAAGAAAGTGCTGGGACGATGTCGCGGCGGATTTCACCTTTCCCAGCCCGAAGTCGCCATCGACATTATGCGTCGCACCCGCGATATCGTTCCGGCAGCGATTCCCGTGACGGTAAAAATGCGTCGCGGCATCGATGATTCAACCGAGTCTCGGGATCATTTTTTTCAAATTCTCGACGGCGCGATCGCGGCTGGCCTGGCCGCCGTCACAGTCCATGGTCGCACGGTTGAGCAACGTTATGTTGGCCCCAGTCGCTGGGAATTCCTCAGCGATGTGGTCAAACATGTTGACGGCCGGCTGAGCGTGTTGGGCAGCGGCGACCTCTTCACGGCGGCCGATTGTTGGCGAATGATCGAACAAACGGGTGTCAACGGAGTCACCGTGGCGCGGGGATCTATCGGTAACCCATGGATCTTTTCTCAAGCACGTGCGCTCGGCCGTGGTCTTCCTTTACCGCCACCGCCCGATTTGCCAACGCAAGCCGCTTTGATCCGCGAACATCTCAGTTTGATGGAACAGACTTACGGTGTTGAGCGAGCGCCGCTACTGATGCGCAAATTCGCGATTAAGTACTCTGCCTGCCATCCCCGTTTCGCCGACATCCGTTTGCGGTTTACCCGAATAAAGACCAGAGCCGAATTCGAAGCACTACTCGACGAAGCTTATCAAGCAGGTCCGGGCCAATATCCACCGGTGGAAATTCATCGCAGTCAAGAAGAGTGCTGAAGCAATTCGGGGCCTTCGTTCTTTACGTTCCCCAGTTGCTTGTTCACCGGTCGCTTGACGAGCCATTCATCTGGAGCCGGGCGCAACAAGTCTTCCAAAGCAGCAGTATTTTCAAATTGCGGATCGAGCCAAAGCTCCACTGCCGCTTCATCGAGTAACACCGGCATGCGATCGTGTACCGTAGCGGCCAGTCGATTCGCAGCAGTCGTCAACACGCTGCATGAATAAATGGTTTGCCCGGGTTCGCCCGCGCGGCGATTGACTTCCCACAACCCGGCCATTGCCAGCAAGCCGCCGGCAGCTAATGAAAATTCGTAAGGCTGCTTACCCGACTCGGTCTGCTGCCATTCGTAATATCCGTCGGCTGGCAAAATGCAACGCTGAGATTTAAATGGTTTCATAAAAGAACGTTTTTCGGTCACGGTCTCACTGCGAGCGTTTATCATGCGACTGCCAATCGCCAGGGAATCAGCCCAAGGTGGCAATAACCCCCAACGAAACAACTCCAACCGCCGCAGTGGTTGAGTCTCGCGCTCTGCGGTGAGTTCTGCCTGTCGCTCAACAACGACCGGCACCCACTGTGTCGGGGCAATGTTATAGCGCGGCTGTAATTCCGGCAAATTGGCTGGCTCCAACCCCGGCAGAAAGCACTCGGCAATCGCCGTGGCAGAAGTTCGCAAGTTATATCTGCCGCACATAATAAAT
>CAZHTX010000307.1:0-7217 GCA_964535475.1 uncultured Pirellulaceae bacterium | reverse complement strand
GTCCAGGTTTCGGGCGTGGACCGGGCAACGGTCCAGGTTTTGGGCGTGGGCCAGGTGCGGGACCGATGCACGACGAGCGGCATGACGAAGATCGCGATGTCTTCCATTTCTTGTTGGAAAACCATCAATTGATCACTCGACAAGTCAAAGAGCTCGAACAAGGTGTGACGACGACCACCGAGTCGACTGACATCGAGGTTGCTGACAAAATTAAAGAGCACGTGCACTGGATGCAGGAGCGAATAGTCAACAGCCAGCCCATTCGCCAGCGTGATCCCCTGTTTGCAGAATTATTTCGTCACACCGATAAAATCAAGATGGAGCATGAGGAAACCGAGCGGGGCGTCATCGTCACCGAAACCTCGGATGATCCTTACGTTGCTAGCCTGATCAAAGCCCACGCGAAAGTGGTGTCCGCTTTTGTCGCAAGTGGTTTCGATGAAGCCAGGAAGAACCATCCGGTCCCCGGTGCGACTTCCCCACCAATCATATCGGCTCCGGCAAAAATCGACGGTTACGGCAAAGTGGTACAACTCCCCAACGCGGCTCACCAACCGCGAGAAGGAGCAAAATTATGTGTGGATGTGACTAAAAGCGAAGAGCCAGACAAGCTGAACTCAGCTATTGAAAAGGTCGCGCGTTATGTCAACATTTACGCCGGGGCGGGTGCCCAACCAGCAAATGCCGAGATTGCCGTGATACTGCATGATGGTGCCACCTTAGCCGTGCTCAACGCTGATGCTTACAGCGAAAAATTTGGCACAAAGGGGAACCCTAATCTAGATTGCCTGCAAAAGCTACACGAGGCTGGTGTCAAGATTTATGTATGTGGTCAATCATTGATCAGCAAAGGGTCAGCCCCGGAAGATGTTGTCATCTTTGTCGATGTCTCAGTGTCCGCACTGACTTCGCTGGCCAACTTACAAGCGGATGGGTTCGCTTATCTGCCCTTGCTGAAGTAATGAAGCTATCCGAAAACCCAAAAGAACCGCGGCTAGCGCCAAAGCGGCTAATGGTTTTCGGACAGGTTCTAAACCTGAGCACCTCGAAATAAGAACCGCGGCTAGCGCCAAAGCGGCTAATGGGTTTCGGACTTTCGGTTAGATCAGCCGTTGAGCGCTAGCTCACGGTTTTGCGGAACCGGACGCTAGCGCGTTCCGGCTGATTCCGTTTTGCTTAATGACTTATGGGGAGGTGCTCAGCAAGGTGGAAAGTCGCCTCTCGCACCACGAAAGCCGAAGCGACGTTCCGCTTTCGCGGAGCAAAAGAAGACACTTGTTGCCCGATCGTTTCTAAGGTTGTGATTCATCAATGTATTGTACACAACACAACGGCTCGTAAAGATAATCACGGTGTATTCCGTAGACAGTCAGCAGGAACACGGCTTGCCGACCGGAAGTGTATCCCACACGAACACGACGGTAGCCTCGGCAATAGTCGAGGAAGCTTTGTGGATCCACCTCGACCATAACGTAATCGGACTCTAGTTCCGGATCACCCTCGTCTTCGTGTTTCTGATCCCTTTCGTGTTCCCGTCTGCATTGCTCCGAAATTTCAAAAACCAAGCCAGTGTACGATGGGCTTTTGGTCCATTCCTCGTCAGCAAATAGCTGGCCCAACGGTTCCCTATCTCCGCTGCGAACAAGTCGCATAAAGTGTTCTGCGCGTCGTTGAGGAAGCTGGTAAATTGAAATTCCCGCGGCAAACAAGAAGAAACCAATCAGCGATGACCGCAGCGTAAATTGCAAGCCACTAACCTGCCGCCAAAAACGGCCGAGCAATCCGTTTGGGTCTTCGCATTGAGTGGGCATCGAATTAATTCTCAACTGAGAAAGCGGTACGCCTGAAATACAACATAGAACCATGCTGGCACGAAAAGCAGCCACCACCAGCCCACGTTAGTTTGAGCATAACGTTTTAGAACGCTCGACGTGACCGCAGCCAGTACTAACGAAGATCCGCACATCGCCGCGAGGATAAGCAGTCCGCCGACAGCCAAGCCACCAAAGTCGGACGCGAAGGCAATCGATGGGAAACTGCACGCGAGGACCACACACGCAAACCGGCAATATCGATAATTCATGAACCAGAAGCCGGAACAGTTTTGGGATGGGGATTGATAGAGTCGTTTTGTTTTGAACTACATCCGTATATCTATGGTGATGATTATGGCGTTCCATTCTCATCAACTTTTAGTCCCCTGATTAGAGCGGGAAATGCGGACCCCAACGCAGCTCCCAGGACTAGTCCCACCCCCGGGTTATTGAAGGCAGCGCCAAATATCAGGCCAACGCCAGCGCCTAAAGCAAGGCCCCGACGCGAATTGAATGTTCGCCGGTCTATTTGACTTTGAAGATATTCACTCATTTAGAAACTCCTCGCCCAGCAACCGGCCGGGTCTAGGTGGTGTGAATTGGCATTGGCCTCACGAGAAACCGGGTGACCGCAGCTATTGTGGTCGCACGCTTCTAATAAGCACTCTAATGAGCACCGCTCGTGGGCAGCGGACTTCGGCAGTTATCCAAGTGTTTATCTGGGGCGCCAAGGATCTGTAGACTATCGTAAAGCGATCACCGATGCAAATCGTGCAAAAGGAGACAGGGATGATTCGGCTAGCATGATCGCTCCACTTGTTCGGCCTAGATGCTCTCAACATCCCCAGTGAACTCGGCTGGAGCGGCGAAACATTCGCCATACTCTTTAAGGTTCTCTCGTATCGATTCGCCCATCTCTTGGCAAACTTCAAGCGTCTTGTCGTAGGAATCGGCAGGTTCAATCACAAAATATTCGATGAAAAACTTCAGCGTTCTTCCCAATTGAATCTCATAAGCTTTGGGCGGCAAAGCCGTTGGGCGCATTTGAATTTGATGACCGCTACGTGCGTAGTCTCGCACCCACCAAGCCAGAAATTCAAGACTCACCCACGCATCCGCGGTCCGGTTGAAAATTATCTCTACCTGAATCATGACTTCGTTCTCGAGCCCACCGTTGGTTCGGCGGATCGGGACTTGCGGCAGGTCGCCGAATTCCCCGGGTAGAGATAAATCACCGGCCTCAATGTCCATCAGTGGTTTAGGCCCGCAGAAGCAAGCGGCAACACCGGGGAGCTCGGAAACTGAGTCAATTAAGGTTGTGACTTGGGGTGGGAGTTCCATGTTTCATTCAATTTCTTACAGAGTAGGGCGGGGCCATCGCGGGTACTGTGCACGGGATACGGTTGATAATTTGTTCCGTTTGACATGGCTTTTGACGGTGATCGTTGTGAGTTACGGAAACTGGCCGCTGACACCGTACCCGAATAAGGATAGCGTGGTCGAGCATCGCAAACAAGAAACACAAGCGGGCTAATTTTTTTACCTCGCCACCCAGAGTCTACTATGGCATTCTTGTCACTGACACGCCAGATAACTCCGTCTGGAACTCGACTAAGGCGTCTTCAATGATGGTCTCGGTTTGCGGCAAAGGATCACCTGCAACAATTTCTAGTTTGGTCAGGCTATGAAACTCCTTGAGTTGGCGAATTAAATCTGACCGGTCAACGTCGTTTGCTTTTAAGCGAATCTGCAAGTGCCAGAATCGATGAAAGAAAGCGTCATTCTTAAGTGACGTGGAAGTCAAGAAATGTGGGCCATCAAAAACCGAGCCGCTGTATAGGACTCGCGTGCCAAGTTCTCTAAACGCGTCACGCTCTCGTTTGCGTGGCGCAATGAATCCCAAGGAAAACCACATCACGCAAGCGCATATCGCGGTTAGCAGAAGCAGCGTCTTCAGACGAAATCGGATTGTTCTGAATGGCATCGATTTTAATTTTCCAAAGTCCGTAATGGAACATCACTGTCCTCTACTGTGACCTGCTCGATCACTTACCCTCACCCCACTTAGAATTTGCTCTCCGCCGTCTATTCCGGATCGCGTTCAGCCGTTTCTCCGCTATTTGGCAGCTTGATCGATTTCAGGCTCGCGCGAAGCTCTTTCTCAAACCTGGAAAATTTCTCTTTCGTTGAATTGAAATTGAACACCAGCATCTTGCCTTGGTATCCAGTTACCAACATGATGTTGTGAATATCAGTGTCAATCGCGCGTGAGGTCATTTCCAGGAGCAGCCATTTCTGTCCGGAGTGCTCAATGATTTCGTTACTCTTCCATTCGATACCGGGAATGATCTGGTTAAATAGCCGGGTGAATGTGGTTTGCACTTCGCCAAGTTTATCTTGCGGTATTTGATGAGGTTTAATGTCGTAAGCGACTGTTGTCGTTGCCGATTCATTTCCGACAACATATCTTGGCGCTCGATCGCTTGGCCACTTGAGATCAATAATCTCCTTGGGGACCGGCTTGAAGTTGGCAGGTGGTTCAAAGGTAATCTTCGTGTCACCGACTTTGACAGGCTCGGCGCCTGCGACGGAAAAACAGAGTACAGCAATCATCAGTAGCAAATGAGTTCTCATTTTCGGCTTTCAAGAATCTGCGGACTTCACAGTTTATGCACGGAGGACTGGCAAAGCGATGGTTTCGCGAGCCTAGTGACACAGTGTCGTCACTGATGCCGCGAGAACCGGTGAAACGCATTTTTAATGTGTGGTCACAGGTGGTATGCGTAAGCCATTAACGATTAGACAGCACAGAAAAAGCGTAACAAGTTCAGCCAGGGTTAGGCGATTGGAGAGAGGCCAGATTCCAGGGATGTGCGACGCCGACGCAAATGCAACTCCAGCGCAAAGCACATTCAATCCGGAGAGTACCTTGTGTTCGGTAGAAACGTTGTACATCGTTAAGCTGATCGCAGCGACAAGCATGATGTAAAGCAAACTCGAGATCGCAAACTGCAAGCGAACGAACGGTTCGTTGTCAATCGGATGCTTATTAGCGTTGTTACGATGATTCATGGCGTCGTGTCGACGAACGGCAGGGGGCAGCGGGGCCGGGCGAACGACTCACCACCTCGGAAATCTTGACTCGCGACCTTATGGTCACAGCACGCATAGTAACGGCGATGCCCGTTGCGATCAAAGCACAAACCGCAGCAAGTCCCGAAATCCAGTTAATGACCGGTGCAATGTTTGGATACAAGGCGAGGGGTAAGACGATCGCGAACGTGCCAATTGCAGTTGGTATGGCCCAGAGAGGAGCACGGTCCTGGATATGACGACAGCTCAGGTAGGCACCACCAATACCGAAAATCGCAGCGAGTGAGACGAAGAACACCAGAAGCCCGGCGAAATCGTCGGTAGTCTCGGCGGCACGACGATGGCATACGGACGCGATTAACGCACCCGCAACAATCGCAAGCCCGAGGTTGAGCATCGCGGCGGTGAACATTGCGGATCGCAGCGATGGCTTCGCTTCGCGAGTGTGTACTGATGGTTCGTACGGATTCAACGTCAGTGCCGTAACTCCTGCATCGAATAACCTGTAATTATCTCGGAACAGGTTTGGGATGATGATAGTTTAGGAATTTTTCCTGATGAGGGCCAATTAATTGTCCCGGTTTGCGGCCAAAATATCCCGATTGGGAACCTTTTGAGGGTGTCTGGTATTTCCCTGCTATCCCTGATAGCTAAATCTATATCTTTATGTGTAGATTTAGTGACCGCATGACAATTTGCCCCCTATTTTTTCGGCTGTCCCAACTTCTCTTGCGTGTTGATCGGGGAGGCGGTGGGGTTGGGGTTGATGAGCTGGCTTTTCCAGAACTTGGTGTAGCCGCTAATGCCGGTTTGCTTATTCCGGAGGGTGGGGCAGGTCGAGCGTGAAATTCATCTAGCGTTCTGAGCTATTGGTTTTCTATCCTCTCAGCACCTGACCTCCAACCCTAGCGAGAGCGTTCCGATGAGATCTAGCCTACAAAAAAGCGTCTGTCTTCTGCTAGCTGCTTGCGCCCCGCTGTGGGGGTTTCCGGTGCGCGTGATGGCCCAGGAGAGCACCGTCCTGCCCGTCAACGCGTCGCAGGATGGTCCTTCCCGGGATGAGGTGCTGAAAGCGGCGGAGGTGGAGGCGATACCCGTTCGTTTGGGTGGCGATCGTTATCTGAGAGGTGTCGTTAAGACGAAAGCGGGCCAGCCCGCGGCTGGCGCGCCGGTGGTATTGGGGGTGCGGGGGAAGCCAGTGGGTCGGGTGATCGCCGACGACTCGGGGCAATTCGCTTTCGGGCCGATCAAGCCTGGCAAATATCAGGTGGCAACGCGAGATGCAGCCGCGATGTTGGCTGTGTACTCGGTCGCCGAAGCGCCGGTCGAGGCCGCTAGCAACGTCGAAGTATCGCAGCAAGCGATGATTGCTCGCGGGCAATCGCCTTCAGGATTCCTGACGAACCCCTGGTTCATCGGGTTGGTGGTAGCCGCGGCGATCGCGATTCCTTTGGCGATCGTATTGAGTGACGATGATGACGATGCCAGCTGAGCGGTTGGCGAAAGAGCTTGGTGACTGGCAGCTGGTAACAAGTCGCCCCCGTTGAATGTGCAGCCGCCTTAGGTGGGATTGAGGCAGTAGCGATTGGCGATGCTGATTCCCGAGACGATCGCCCCCACGATACCGACGTAGCCTTGGTCGGTACCGCAGAGAAAGACGTTGTCGAGGTGTGTGGCCCCGTCGAGTTGTTTGTCGGGCGCTCCGTAGACGGCACCGTTGTCGTGCCAGGTGAAGCGTCGAATTGTCTTTGGCGTGAAGACATCTGTGGCAACGACTCGGTCGCGAAAGTCGGGCATAAATTCGACGGAAGCGGCAATGGCCGCGTTGTATTCCGTGACTTTGGCTGCTCGATAGGCACTTTCTTCGAGGTTTGCCCAGCGGTCGAAATCGGCCAGCGTGGTGATGCGGATGACACCTTCTGGTAAGTCGCCCTCATCGGGTGAGTAGAGGTAGTTATTGGGTGAGCAAATCACACCGGTGCGTGGATCGCAGAGGGTGTGTTGGGGTCTCTCCCAGTGAAACTTTGTGCCTTGGTTGTAAAACACAATGGTGCGATCAAAGCCCAAGTCTTGGGGTTGGCAGTCGAGGATCGAAATCGATTCGATAAACGAGAGTTGGCCCGCTTTGGCGGTGTCGACGGTGGTGATATCTTCGCACAGACGGAGAGTTTCCACGGTGCCGGCGGAAGACAGGATGCGTTTGGCTTGCAGTTCGGTGCCATCTTCGAGAATGACGCCGACAGCGCGACCTTGTTCGACTTTGATAGTCGCCACGCCGCTGCGGAGTTTCAGTTCGCCACCCAAGCCGCC
>CAZHTX010000306.1:0-7222 GCA_964535475.1 uncultured Pirellulaceae bacterium | reverse complement strand
GGGGCTTAGCCGCAGACGGTTCCGAGCGGTTTACTGTTGGCGGAGAGCTTCGATGGGACTCATTGCGGCCGCTTTGTAGGCCGGATAGACGCCAAAGATGACGCCCGTGGCGACGGAGATCCCGAACGCCAGAAAGATTGAATTGAGGCTGGTCATCGTCTGCATGTCGGCGACATAGGTGACGGCGATTGGAATGCTGACACCGAGAATGATGCCCAGCACGCCACCGGTGGTACTCAGGACGGTTGTTTCCAGCAGAAATTGGCGGATGATATCGCGGCGACGGGCACCGATCGCGCGGCGGATGCCGATTTCCCGAGTCCGTTCGGTAACCGTTGCCAACATGATGTTCATAATGCCAATCCCACCCACCAGCAGGGAGATGCTGGCGATCGAACCGAGCACCAAGTTCCAAATTCTTTTTTCGTGCTCGGCCTGCGCCATCAGCTCCAACGGCACTACGACTTGAAAATCGCTCTTCTGGCGGTGCGTGCGATTGAGCAGCGAACGCACCATGGCGGCGGTGGGGCGAACGCGATCTTGGTCGTCGTCCACGGTTCCCCGAACTGCCAGAGTCACTTCGCTGAGCTCCACGCGCTCGTACTCGCGACTGCCTTGCGGACCGCTTCTTTGCAGCACGCCGATGCGGCTGCGAGCGGACGTCAAGGGAATGTAGATGTCACGATTCTGGTCGTCGGTGCCAGAGCCAGCAGCACGCGCCAAACCACTGTCTTGAGGCATCAATACGCCAATCACTCGATAAACACCGTTGCCAACGAACAGCGGTTGGCCGAGTGCCTCCTTGAAACCGAACAAGGCGGTCGCAGCTCCTTCGCTGAGGACGGCCACGTTGGCGAATTTTTCCAGATCTTCTTGCTTCAGGAAACGACCGCGAGCGAGCTCCAAACGCTTGACCCGGGGCAAGTCGGGCGTCGTCGCCACCACGCGGACTTGGCTTAAGCGTCGACGTCCATGATGCGCTTCGTGGCGATTAACTAGCATCGGAACAGCCACGTCGCAGGTCGGCAGTTGTTCGAGTACGCGGAAATCGTCGTAAGTCAGCCCGTAGGCTTTGACTTGATATCCGCTGTTGTTTTGCACACCTTGGTTCGATGTGCTCCCCGAATTGTTGTCCATCGCGGGCTTCACGCTGCGAACAATAACGTTGGTGGCTCCCAGTTCGCGAATGCGATCTAAGGCTTGTTGCTTGCTGCCCTCACCCACCGAAAGCATCGAGATCACCGAGGCAACGCCGAGGATCGTCCCGAGCAACGTAAGTGCGCTGCGCATTTTGTGCAGCAACAAATTTCGCAGCGCTAATTTTAGAGTGGCAAACCACATGATCGATTCGGCGCCGACTAGGCCGCCGCTGCTTCTTTGAGAAGTTGGTCGACGACAACAGCCGGGTTCAGCGCGACTTGTTGACCCGCCTCGAGTCCTTCCAAAATTTGCACGCGAGTGTCGTTGGATCGTCCCAATGTCACGTTTTGGATGACCGCACGATCACCTTGACGAGTAATCACCATGGTCTGCTCATCGCGTTGCACAATCGACTGGATTGGAACCAAGACCACGTTTTCTAACGTGTCAATTTGGATCTCGCAGACGGCCGTCATGCCGGGCTTAATTTGGTTGACCTCTGTATCAATGGTGACCACCGTGTCATAAACTTTGGTGTCGCTCCCACGCCAACCGTTCTGATCCGGCAGGACCGCAATGCTCTGCACAGTTCCCTCGTAGCTGCGGTCTGGAAACGCGTCCACGGTGATCGACGCTTTGAGTCCGGTGTCGATTTGATCGAGCACCGATTCATGGATGGATGTGCGGACTTGCATTTTGCTGAGCGATGGAAGCGAAAGAATATGTTGGCGATATCGCACTGGCACCCCTTCGCGAATTTCATCGTTGCGGTCCGTCGCGTAGGCGATCATGCCGGCTCTGGGTGAATAGATCTTACACGCCTCCAATTGAGCCTCGTACCGCGCCAGTCGCTCCTCATCTTTTTTCAATGATTCGGTCCTCGCTTTCAAGACAGCCGTCGCTTGGTCCATTTGAGCTTGGTTGTTCCGAACGACTTGTTCCAGATTCTTCTCCGCTGTTTGGAGCTTGCCTTCGAGGGTCAACAGTTCCATCTTCCGCTCGTAATTCTTCGCTTTTTCCATGCTGGCATACTGCGTTTGCAACTTATTTAACGTGGCCGCATATTTGCCTTCCGCTTGCATATAGCTCAGTTCACTGCGCCGCAGTTCATTTCTGTTTGCGTAGCCCAGTCGGAACAAAGATTCGATGCCGCGGCGATCGTCGGCCTGCAGTTCCAACGCAGCCTTGGCAGCCAAAATTTCGTTGTTCACATCTTCAATCGTTCGCTCAATCGCTTCAACTGATAATTTGTAGGTTCCGCTGTCCGGATCGGTGAACATTTCGAGGTCTAGCTTTGCCAGTTTCACCTGCAGTCTCGCCTCAGCTTCCGCAGTCTCATTTTGCACGATTTGATTGTCGTAGTTGGACTGCGCCTGAATCGTCGAGCTACGCGACTCTTCGACTTCGAGAATTTGTTCGTCGAGCCGCTCTCGCATCGGTGACGCCTCCAGTTCCACCAACAAATCACCGGCTTGCACGCTTGACCCGTTGGGGATTATCCACTGGATAGGTGTGCCGTTGATGCCATCGCGTTGGACATCTTCCACCCCGCAAAGAATTTGCTCATTTTCTTGACTCTCCAGGTTGCCCCGCTCGATGACGGAAATTTCCAAATCTTCCCGCACCGCTTCTTGCCACATCAGTTGACTGCTGAGTACGGCACCATCGGATTGTCTACGAGCGTAAAAGAAGCCAGCAGCAGCAACTACAAAGCTTGAAACAGCGAGAACAGATAGCAGTCGCGAACGGTTGAATTTACGGTTTGTGTTGTCAGACACAGAAATCCTCTCTAAGACCGCACACCGAATCGTCTGTTGCAAAGCTCATTCCAGCTAAAAATGCAACCAGCGACCGTGCGTACTAGGGGGCTGTGGTATTGAGGCGGGGGGGCGAGCAGGTGTGACATGGATATAAGACCAGGTGGACACCTGCCCCGGGGATTCGCAGTATAACCTAAAACACTCCCAGCTCAAAACGGCTGATCGGCATCGCTTCCTGTACAAACCCCGGAAATGGTGGTTTGTTTTTCGCGATCAACGGGAAATCCCGCACAGTGACCAAACGTGGCGACTGTGTTAAATTTCCTTTTATTGGTCATTCTATCTATCGGACTAGTGGAGCGGATTGTGGCGTTAAAGATTGTGTTGTTGCCAGGTGACGGGATCGGGCCGGAAATCACCAGTGCGGCAGAAGGGGTTCTGACGGCGATCGGGGCTAAATTTGGTCACGATTTTCAAATGGAAAGGCATTTAATTGGTGGGGTCGCCATCGACGAAACGGGGGATCCATTGCCGGAATCGACCGTCGCAGCCTGCCGCGATGCGGATGCTATTTTGTTGGGCGCCGTGGGGGGACCAAAATGGGACGATCCCAATGCGAAAACCCGACCCGAGGCGGGATTGCTGCGGATTCGCAAGGAATTAGGGCTGTTTGCGAATTTACGCCCGATTAAGACGTTCGACGAGCTGGTCGGGGCTTCGCCGCTGAAGCGGGAAATTGTGGCGGGCACTGACATTATGTTCGTGCGGGAACTGACCGGCGGGATTTACTTTGGCGAGTCCGGCAAGAATGTCCGTGACGGCGTGGAGTCGGCTTTTGCAACGATGGAGTACAGCGTCCCCGAGGTGGAACGGGTGGTGCGTTTGGCGGGTAATTTGGCCCGGGAACGACGCGGCAAATTGACGAGTGTGGATAAAGCTAATGTGCTGGAGCCCAGTCGGCTGTGGCGGCGAACTGCGGAGCGGGTGATGCGGGAAGAGTTTGCTGAGATCGAGTATTCGGTGGTGCTAGTGGACGCGATGGCGATGCACTTGATCAGTCGACCGCGTGATTTCGACGTCGTCGTCACGGGTAATTTGTTTGGTGACATTTTGACCGATGAGGCTTCGATGCTGCCCGGTTCGCTGGGAATGTTGCCGAGCGCTTCAGTGGGAGCCACGGGGCCCGGGTTGTTCGAACCGATTCATGGCTCGGCGCCTGATATTGCCGGGCAAGACAAAGCCAATCCGTTGGCAACGATTTTGGCAACCGCCATGATGCTGCGGCACGCGCTGCCCGGTGATCAAGAAGCGGATGCTATCGAAGCGGCGGTCCGCTCCGTATTGGCCAGCGGCGCGCGGACTGCTGATATCGCTTCAGTAGATTCCGCTGTGATTGGTACCAGAGAGATGGCTCGACGTGTGGTCGATGCGATCGGATGATTCATCGCTAAACGATATTTTGGTAAAGCTGTGCGTCCCAAACTGCCTGACTATGGAACTTTTACGCATTGGCCCGAGGATGGTCACGCGCGGCTGCATCCCGATGATATCGCGATTATCAATCGCGTGATTCCCAGCAGTCGCGTATTTCGGCGGTCACGTTTTGATGGCGTGTTTTACCAATTCGAATATGGCAAGTCGCTGCAGTTTCGCCTCCGTCCCTGCATGTGGCTAGCTTTGGATTGGGAGGGGATTGATGTTGGTGATCAAGTCGAAGTCATAGGCTTGGGTATGACTCGCGACCTCTTTGTGGCACGCGTGGTGGAAATGCGATTCAATCGCCGCAACCGTCAGATCGAGTACACGCTCTCGCAAGCTGGGCAGGTTCATCCGCGGCTCTATTTGGCCAACGAGTTACGCAATTTGGATAACCAGCCCAAGCTTCGCAAACCGCAGGCTGGTGGATAACTCAATTATCCGGCCGCTGTTAGTTTTCTCGAGTAACCGGCTGCGGCACCGATTCGCCTCCCTTTTGCATGCGACGCGGCAGTGAGACCACGGCGGTGGTGCCTTGACCAGGCACGCTCTCAAAGTGCAATTGGCCACCCAGACGTTTGACCACGTTACGCGTCAAGAACAGCCCCAATCCCATGCCCTTTCCAGGTTCTTTGGTGGTGAAAAAAGGTTCCCCCACGCGATCTTGCACCGCCGCTGACATGCCTTCGCCAGCGTCAGTGATGCTCAGCCTGAGCCACTCCTCGTCGACTCCGGCATCGCAAATCACTGATCGGTCTTTGCGGCTCGCGTCGAGCCCATTGTGGATTAAATTGCGAATCGCTTGGGCAACCGCTTCCTGCGGCAGCCACAACGAGCAATCTTCAATGGCTTCGGCCGCCGGGGTGATCTCCACACGTTCCGGTTCGCGAATGCCTTCCAAGACGATGTCAATTAAATCACCGAGCGTCGACTGTTGCCAAGGTTCTCCCGCACTGTCGCCCGCGGCCGAGCGCATGCGATCAATAATCGCTCGGCAATGTCTCAGTTCGGAGTCGATTAATTGGAGGTCATTACGTACGGATTCCGGTATCGCGACTCCCTCTAGGTGATGTTGCAGCTCGCGGGCAACGAGTACCACGGTCGACATCGGGGTGGCCAATTCATGGGCGGCACCGGCGGCCAACGTGGAGAGACTCTCTAGCTGTTGCCCCTTTGC
This sequence comes from uncultured Pirellulaceae bacterium, assembly GCA_964535475.1. Lineage (GTDB taxonomy): Bacteria > Planctomycetota > Planctomycetia > Pirellulales > Pirellulaceae > Laterigemmans. Next base: position 1,669 of record CAZHTX010000306.1, on the reverse strand, counting down.
CTGTTCGGCTTGGACTCGCCGCAGTTCCTCTTGCCGGCGATTGACCTCTTGCGAAGTTGTAGTCACAAAGTAAGTGACCACGGCCGCGCTAGTGCTGAACGCAATGAATGCTCCGAGGTGGCGAGTCAAGGAGCTGGTTTCCGTCCCCGCTTGGAGCACGCTCAAGGGGACGTAACTGAATAGCAAACAGCCAAACCCGACAATCGCCAAGACGGTCAGACTCCAGGCCCAGCGAAGCCGCAAAATGACCCCGGCAACCGCTAAGTTGACGAAGTAGAACGACGAAAAGGGGTTGTCGACTCCGCCGCTGAAGTGCAGCATGGCCGTTAAGGTGATCAGGTCAACGCCCATCAGCAAGCCGGCTACCCGCAGCTTGGTACCACGGGAATATCCCATCCCGGCGACGGGCGGCACGACGAGCCGCAGCTCTCCGCTCGGGCCCGTTCCTCGTTCCATCGTTTCAACCGTTTCGCCCCGCAGCCACACACCGTAGACGATGTTTGTGGCGGCAGTGAACCCAACCAACACCAGCAGCGGTTGCAGCGGTAATTCGCGGGCGAAAAAGTAATACGCCGTGGTGATCGTGAGCAGTTGACCGAAGACCGCGGCCCAGCGCAATTGCACCAACCAAATGCTGGTGGCCACTTCTGGACGTGAAGCGGTAAAGCGGTTCAGCACGCGTTGCCGAAGGGGTGCCGACGAGTCATCTGGGTACGACACGGCATTGCTTGTGGTTTAGCTGGCTTGCCGCCGGGCTAGTTCGTCGCGCAATTGGGCGGCGCGTTCGTATTGCTCTTTTTCAACAGCATCTTCGAGCTGTTCCAGCAACGTTTGCCCGACGTCATATTCTTTACGCAACGATTCACGCAATTCGATCAGGCGGACTACCAGTTCATCACTTTCGAACTGCTCTTCAACGTCATGGGTGAGAAAAATCTGGCGAATCTCTTCCAGCCCTTTGCTGACCGCTTCGATCGCTTCCTCAGGGCCATTTTCTTCCAACTCGGCGAGTGCCTCGGCCTGCGTGCGGTGGAACCAAACGAAGGGCCGATATTGTTCGTGCGAGGAAGACCATTCTTCGTCGGGCGAATGCGTGTGAGCGACCTGCATCAACTTTAACGTGTGGTCGGCATCGATCACCGCGCGGCGGTAATCCTGTAGTCTCAGCCAGCAAATCCGCCGGTGATAAAATTGCATGAATTCCCGATCGACTTCAGTGCATTCACTGTCGTTTAGCTGGAAATCGGGAGATTCGAGTTGGCGATGCAGCAAATAATCGAGATAGGTTTCCGCTCCCGACGGTTTTTCCCCATCAGGTCGACCTTCGCATTCCAGCTGCAATACCCCCATGTCGACTCGCATCTGAAGCACTTGTCGGTCGTCTGCGAGATCGACTTTTCGCACTGATAAAGTGTGCGGGTCGAATTCCCATTCTTTGAGCAACCGATCCAGATGCAGATCGTGTTTCATAAGGGTCCAAAAGTTTGTGCTTGAAAGTGACGGCGGAGGGTTATCAGCTCCAGGAATCCTCTCTGGCGCGGTAAAACCACCAATCCAGAGCTCCTTTCAGGGAGTATACCAGGCTCAGCGAATCCGAGAAGGCGACAGACCGGCCTGCGAGCCTTAATCGAGCGGGGGGCGGCCGCGTAATCGTTTCTTTTCGCTTTGC
>CAZHTX010000305.1:0-7234 GCA_964535475.1 uncultured Pirellulaceae bacterium | reverse complement strand
ACTCCGGCATCCGGCTATCGACCCGGCAGCACCTCGGGAGCAACCTCTTATCCCAGCACGCCGTACACGACGCCCAGCGGTTCAATGTTCCGCTAGCGTGTTCCGCGGGTTCACCACACGATTTGCGTAGCGTCGAAGATGGGTCCTTCGACGCACGTTCGTTTATAGTCCCAAAGTCCATCAGGCTGACGGACGCGAGCCACGCAAGTGAAACAGATGCCGATGCCACAAGCCATCGGCGTCTCCAAAGACACCTGACAGGGCAACGATCGCGCGGCGGCGACTTCGGCCACCTTGGCCATCATGATCTCCGGCCCACAAGTGACCACGCGCCGCGTATGGGTCACGTCACTATCTGCCGGACCCAACAACTCCGCCAACACATCGGGTACCCGCCCGTGATGACCGCGCGATCCATCGTCGGTGCACAATTCCAGTCGCATCCCAGTGGCGGCAAATTGCTCCAGCGAAGCAAACAAATCGCTCGACCTGGCTCCGTATACCATCGTGACTTGACGAGCATACCCGGCGGGACGCTCCTCAACAGCACGCCCATCGCTGGCACGCCCATCACTAGCACGCAGCACACCGGCAAATTGCCGCTGACCTAACGCTTCCGCTGCCAACAACAACATCGGCGTCTGACCAATCCCGCCAACAGCGATCACCAACTCGTCGACCGGCTCCGGGGCAAAACCATTGCCCAGCGGACCCCACAGCGAAACTTCCGCTCCCACTCCAGCGGCAACCAGGGCAGTGGTAAATTTTCCCTTGGCGACAAATACCAAATCGATCCCGGCGGGCTGATCAGCAGCATCGGGGTAGATGTCATAGACGGCCAAAGCGCGGCCAATCAAGGGATCGCTCAAGCAGGCCAACCGCATCATCACAAATTGCCCCGGAACGACCAACTGGGCGATCCGCGGCGCGGCGACTCGCACCCGATAAGTGTCCCGGGCCAAGCTCTCCATTTCCAAAACTGGCGTCGTCACTTGCACCGCTTGATCGGCACAGTACTGAGGCTGAATCCCTGCACTCATTGTGTTCCCGCACTCATGGGTTGTTCCTTCCGCTGAAGTTATTTGCCGCCACGCTTCGGTCCACGTTTGCCACCACCCCCGGACGACTTTCCTCCTCCACCACGCTTACCGGCCGAAGGAGCCCCTTTCCCGCCAGCCGACTTCCCGCCAGCTGACTTCCCGCCCGTGGGTTTACGACCGCCCGATTTTCGCCCCGCTGCGCGATCGCCACTGGTCGCTTTTCTGCTTGTCGAACGTCCCGCTGTTCGGCCTGCTGATCGGCCCGCTGAACGGCCCGCTGAACGGCCTGCTGACGACTCGTCAGCGGCCGGAGAATCATCGCCAATGATGGTCCCGCGAACCTGCGAGTCGCTGGCCAGCATCGGGTCGACCAAGCCCGCTTCATACAGTTCTCTTCCTGCCCGCTGGCCCCTTGCTGCGGAACCTTTGGCCGCGGAACCTTTGTCGTCAGTGCCTTTGGGTTCAGTTCCTCGCACTTGGAAATCCACGGCATCGTCCTCCGCCTGGGCGTCGGGCTTACCAGCCCTCTTGCTTCGCGGCGGCTTGCGAGGGCCGGAGACTTTCACGCCCCGCCCTGCCTTCGCCCCGTCGTTATCCGACTCGGGACCGTCGACCGTGCCGGCCGCACGTCGCGATTGATGAAAGACTTCTTCGCGCAACCGCCGCAGCTCGGTGGCCGTGACGGCACGGTAAGCACCACGCGGCAACTCTCCCAACCGCAGCGGCCCCATCGCGACTCGTTGCAATGTCAGCACTTTGTGCCCCAAGCGGGCGAGAATGCGGCGAATTTCCCGGTTTTTGCCCTCGCGGAGCAAGATCTCCATCTCAGTGGCTTTGGCCCGATGCTTCAGCACTTTGGCACCATCCACCGCGACTCGCCCCTCAGCGATATAGATGCCCTTCCGCATCTCGGCCAATTTCGCACTGTCAACTTTGCCAGCCACCGTGACACGATAGATCTTGCGGACGCCAAACTTGGGATGGGTCAACTGCTGAGCAAAATCGCCGTCGTTGGTCAGCAGCAGCAGCCCCTCGCTGCTACGATCCAAACGCCCCCCGGGGAACACCCGTTCGCGTTCTTGAATCAAGTCGATCACGCGCGTGCGGCCTTGCGGATCACGGTTCGTAGTGACCACGCCAGGTGGCTTGTTCAACAGAAAATAGACGTGACGCTGCCGCTTGACCGGCGACCCGTCGACGAAAATCTTGGCCGTGCTGGGATCGACTTGAGCACCCAGCTGGTCGACGATTTTGCCATCGACTTCCACTCGCTGTTCCGTGATCAATTCCTCGCATTGACGGCGACTGCCAAAGCCGGCAGCTGCCAACACCCGCTGTAACCGCTGCGGCCCGCCAGCTTCTTTACCAGCACCGCTAGGTTTGCCGACCGCCTGTTTTCGCGGTGGCGGTCCAGCTCGCAGGCTGGGGTCGACGACCTCAACGGGCTGTTGGGGCCCGGCTGATTTCTTGCCGCCCGATTTTTTGCCGCCTACCGATTTTTTAGCGGATGGTTGCTTGGCGCCTGGTTGCTTAACGCCTGGTTTTTTGGCGGATGTTTTTTTGGAATCAGATCGACGCGGCACGTTAACTGCAATGATGAAAGGGGAAAGTGACGGCAAATGGGGCCAATCAGACGAATCGGGACCAGTTTGGACCAGCTCAAGCTCAAACGGGGGGATTCGGTAAATCCGGTGGGTCCGTGGCAGCCAGCGTCTCTATGCTCACAGTATCGTTACTTGCGGCCGATCGTCCAGGAGGATGCTTGACAGCAATCGGAAAAAAGACGCACCAATGCGGCGGAACCGCCGGTTTCAGCAGGCTGGCCAGTTTTTGTTGCAGGCTGGCCAGTTTTTGTTGCAGACTGGCCAGTTTTTGTTGCAGACTGGCCAGTTTTTGTTGCAGGCTGGCCGATTTGGTGCAGGCTGGCCAGTTTGCTACGATCTAGTCCACTGATCTTGACGAGCCCCCACCAACCGCGGCGAGACTATTGAACGGCGAGCAAGCGAAAACCAAGATTGTCGGCATCGGAGAAGTGCTGTTTGACTGCTTTCAAGACCACGCCACGATGGGCGGCGCACCGTTGAACGCGGCGCTTGTGGCACACGCTCTGGGTGCCCCCTGGGGACTCGCCGGACAAATGGTCTCCCGCGTCGGTCCCGATGATTTGGGGCAACAAATCGTCGCCACATTACGACGTCGCGAGCTGGACACTTCTTCCATTCAACACGATCCCACACACCCCACCGGCACCGTCCAAATCGAACTGATCGACGGGGAACCCAACTACGAATTCGTCCCCAACGTCGCTTGGGATCATCTTCAGTGGTCACCCGCGGTCGAGCAACTGGCCACCCAAACCGCCGGCGTGACGTTCGGTACGCTGGGCCAGCGGGCCGCGATCAGTCGCACGACGATCCAGCGATTCCTCGCGGCTTGCCCGGCTGCGATCAAATTTTTTGACGTGAATTTGCGAGGTGACTTCTATAGCGCCGATGTGTTGCGAGCCAGTTGCCAACTGGCCGACGCTGTCAAACTCAACGAAGAAGAACTGCACGTCGTGACCAACCTGCTCGGCTTGAGTGACGAACAGTTGCCTGATGAAAAACTACCCGAGGCTGATATGGCGATCCGGCTGATGGACCATTTCCAGCTGCGGGCCGTGGTGCTGACGCACGGCAGCCAAGGGACTGAATTGATCACCGCTCGCGGTCGCTTTACCGGTCCCGTGCCAAAGTTCGCACCGGAAGCCGACAGCGATCCCGTTGGTGCCGGCGATGCCTGCGGAGCCACTTGCCTGCTGGGCCTAATCCAAGACTGGCCAGAAGAACAAATTGTCACCCGCGCCAACCGCGTGGGCGCCTTTGTCGCCAGCCGCCGGGGTGCCACGCCGCAGCTCGACGCAGCCGCTTTGCTCTCCACGGAGTGAAAGACGACTGTGGGCAAAGTGGGCGAGGCGAAAAAATAGCGCCGCGGCTTACGCCAGGGCGTCGACCGTGACCCAGCTTTCTTCCTGGGCCATGGCAATGTCGATGCAGCGAGCCATTTGCGTTTCCAGCTCATAATCGCTGACCGGCCCACCCTCGGCCGCTTGATTCTCCATTTCCAGCAGCTCTACCAACGAATCGATCCGCAGATTTGCCGATTCTAATAACGCCTGGGGGTCAGTCGCTGTGAGTCGATCAGACATGCCGGAATTCCTCGACGGGCGAGCAAAGTGAATGTGAGAGCAAGGCCAACAAAGCGGCGGTGGGGTGCCCGTTTGTTGAATGAATAGCTCAGGCCCCGCAGCGGGGCAAATTTGAAATCATAGTTTTTCAGTAATTTGCCCGCTGCTCAGTCACTTCTTCGCATCATGCAGCTATTCTTCAAACTGCTTAAGCCTCGCGTCAGCCTGCTGTTCGGCCTGTTCCCGCACGCTGGCCAGATCGACCGGTTTACCACCAGCTTGCTTGCTGGCATCAGCCGCCGCCATAAAGGTGTACAGCTCGAGAGTCTCGGCGGCCGCGATCGGCGATTCGCCACTGCGAAAAAACTTGGCTATCTCCACCACCAAAGGCCGGTAACCATCATAAGGCCCGATCTCCCCTTTGCCCGTCTCGCCAAAGGCCGTGCCACCGTAACCACCACTGCCAGCGCGGATTCCGCGGAACGTGCCAATCCGACCATCCTCCCACTTGCCAACGACCAATTCAAAATCATCGCTGGAAGTCCGCGAAACTTGTTGGCACCCCGTTCCCATCACGGTGTACAGCAATTCCACACCATGAATGCCATACCAAAACAGATCAGCATGACTCGGTTCGAGCGAACAGGGACTATACGCATCACAACCCAACACCTTGCCATATTTGCCTGCGCGAATCGCTTGCGCATTGGCCGCATATCGCAACGAGGAACTGGAAAACATCGGCACGTTATATTGCTCGGCAGCCCGGTAAATCGCCACCACATCCGGTAATTGCGCGGCCGCCGGTTTGTCAATAAAGACTGGCTTGCCGGCTCGGAACACGGCTAACGCCTGTTCCAAATGGGGCCCGCCATCATTCGTTTCCAACAACACTCCGTCGACACGCTGCAACAAAGCATCAATCGAATCAACGATCTCGATCCCCATCTCCTCAAACTCTTTGACATACTTGGGGATCCGACTGGAACTCGATTCAATGGTGCGGCTTCCATATGGATAAGCGGCGACCACGCGGCAGCCGAGCATCTCGGGATCGGCCGGCTCCCGATTCATGGCTTTGGTAAAGGCCGGCGAATGCGATGTATCGAGTCCGATAATACCAATCTTCATGATCTGATCGTCCTCCGCATGAACGGTTGCCGAACTCAGGCAACCTATCAACAACACCAAACCGGCAAGACTCAAACAACGTCGTAAAAACATAAGGGTTCGCTTCATGATGATATGCTTGCTTAAAAGGGAAAGGCGACTTTAAAACACCGCGGTTCTCTTACCCGCGGGGGCGCCAACCATCGGCATATTCGCGGCCCCACAGCGCGGCGGCCGGTTGGTTATCGAGAATGTGTCCGTCCTCGGGACGCGTCTGCAAGGTGCTGCTAGTGCGATAGGCGATATTCCCCAAATGACATAACAGCGTGCTGCGATGCGCTTCTTGAATATCGGCATTCGGTCGCCGCCCTTCGCGAATCGCGGTGAGGAAATCATCCAAGTGATCGGCGTCGCCACCACGATCGGTATGCGTCTCCACCTCTTTGCCACGAATATCAAAAATGGTGTAACCCGGATCGTGCACGATCAACGAGCCTTCGGTGCCATGAAAACTAATCCCGAAACCACTATCGTGCGGCCCCAGGGGCGACCAACTCAAACCCTCCCAAGTGATCGTTTTTTGCTCGGGAAAATCATAAGTTACCATCATCGTATCGGGCGTTTGTTGATCATCTTGGTGACGATATTTGCCACCACCGGCGGTGACCCGCTGGGGATAGGTCACATCCAATCCCCACCGTGCCACGTCGATCGCGTGGACACCGTTGTTACCCAGTTCGCCATTACCCCAGTGCCAATTCCAATGCCATTGGTAATGCACAACATTGTCGCGATAATCGACTCTGGAAGCCGGGCCTTGCCACAGTTCCCAGTCGAGCCACTGCGGAACCTCGGTCACCTTGCCGGTTCCTATTGGGCCACGCCGATTGTTGTACCACGTGCGAGCGTAATGCACTTCGCCGATCGCCCCCGCATGCACTTTGCTGATCGCCTGACGAATCGCCGGCCAGCTTCTTCGTTGGCTACCCATCTGAACCACGCGATCATGTTGTCGGGCCGCGGCAACCGCCCACTCACCTTCCTCAGCGGTGTGGCTGCATGGCTTTTCCACGTACACATGTTTGCCCGCATCACAACCCATGATTGTGGCGGGAGCATGCCAATGATTGGGGGCTGCCACGATGAGCGCATCGAGTTGCCGATCATCCAACATCCGCCGCACATCATTGGTCGTTTGCGGGGCCTTCCCCTGCCCTTCCAGTACCCGTTTGGTAACGCGTTCCAAAGCGCGTGAATCAACGTCACAGAGATAAGCCACTTCAGCGCCGGCGGCGGCCATAAAGCCATTCGCCAAGGCGCTGCCGCGACCGTTCACTCCCATAATCCCCACCCGAATCGGCTGCCCATCATCCTGTCCGCGGGGTGCAGGTTGCGGCCGGGGGGATGCGGCTGAGGATTGCGAAGTAGCGGTCAGCGAAGCGGCGGCAATAGCCACGGAACCCTTGAGAAAAAGACGTCGATCACGAAGCGGGGTCGCTGTGATAGCGGGCATCGGTGGGTCTCCTAAAAGAGCGGAGGAAGGTGGGTGAAGATGCCCAGTATAACCGACCGCCACGCCAGCGTGACACCAGCAACCAGCAACTACGACGGTAGCTGCCAGTTGTCGCTCCGCCGGGCGAGCCCGGAACGGAAGCGGAGTGGACGTCCTTCCTTCGAGCTTGCCTCGGCGGAGGAAACAAGTGGCAGCTACAACTTGCGTCTCACCATCATTGAAGTCGTTGATTCCGCCGGGACAAGCCCGGAGCGGAGATCGAGCTTAATGAAAGAATCGAATAGCAATGCATCATGGTAGCCGCCAGTTGGCGCTCCGCCGGGACAAGCCCGGAACGGAAGCGGAGTGGTAGCGGAGTGGTAGCGGAGTGGTAGCGGAGTGGTAGCGGAGTGGTAGCGGAGTGGT
>CAZHTX010000304.1:0-7251 GCA_964535475.1 uncultured Pirellulaceae bacterium | reverse complement strand
CGGCTAACGGAACCGTGGCTAGCGCCAAAGCGGCTAACGGAACCGTGGCTAGCGCCAAAGCGGCTAACGAGAACCGTGGCTAGCGCCAAAGCGGCTAACGGGACCGTGGGTAGTGGGTACGATTAGTGGATCGTTCTGAATTGTGTTCTCTTGTGGTGGGTGGCGAGGTGCGGAAGCGAAGCAGTGGGCGGGGTGCTGGAGAGGTGGCAGCTGGCCGCGGTTGGCGGTGGGGAGTTTTGGCTGCGTTGATGTTGGCTGGTTGGCCAGGCCGATTGGCGGCTGAGGATGGCGAGCGGTCGTTGCAGCTGGTTGCGGAAGGGGTCACGGTGCATGCCGGAGATCGGGTGCTGCCAGCCACATTTGGCAATGACTTTGAAGAAATGTTGGGAGATGATTTTGATGGCGTCGCTGAATATCGTGTGATATTAAAGCGTCCGCCGCGATTTGCCACCGCGGGGCGGATGTTGTTGGAGATTGATGGTGCGGCGACCGCGGCCACGGTCCGGCTCGGTGAGACGACATTGGGCCAGCACCTTGGTGGTTGGACCCCTTTTCGGTTTGACGTGACCGATCTGCTGACGACCGACCAACCGTTGCGGATCGAGTTGGACGAGCGAGTGGGGCATAACACTCAGGGGTTTCTGCCGATCGTGATACCGCACTTTGGTGGCATTTGGAAACATGTTCGTTTGATTCAAACAGCCGGCCCGATCTATATCGACGACCTTAATTTGTTGTTATCGGGCTTTGATGGGCAAGACTCGATCCGGTTGGAGGCGCAGCTTCGCGGTGACGCGCTGGCAGAATTGGCTGACTATGAATTTGGTTATCGAATCGCGGGGCCTGAGCCAGCGGTGGAAACCTCCTGGGTCTGGCATCCGCTCGACACCGGACCGGTTGCCACGGCAGTGCCGCGGTCGGCAGGCTCGGACCAAGCTTTGGGATCCATTCAACAAACGATCATACCGCCGCAAGTCCATCGCTGGAGTCCCGAGTCACCTTATCGTTACCAGATTGAATTGGCTGTGCGGCGGCGCGGCGACGGCCAAATCGTCGATCGCTTGCGTCGTTACGCCGCCATACGCCATTTTGAAACGCGTGGACGGGAGTTGCTGGTCAACGGTCGAGCGGTCAATATTCGCGGACTTTTAAATTGGGGTTACGCGCCCCCGCGACTGGCACCGGCGATCGATCCGGCAGCCATGCGAGCGGAGCTGGAATTTGCTCAGCAGCGTGGTTTCAATTTGATGAAGTTTTGTCTGTGGGTGCCACCTCAAGCCTACTTGGACTTAGCAGATGAAATGGGCATGTTGACATGGGTCGAGTATCCGACGTGGCATCCCGATTTTTCGCCGGCAAAATTCGCTGAGCTGGAAGAGGAGTTCAAAGAGTTCTTTTATTATGACCGCAATGCGGCGTCCGTGATTTTGCGCAGTTTGACTTGCGAAACCGGGCATAGTGCTGCGGTCGATGTGATTCAAGGTTTGTATGATCTCGGCCATGAGATTATTCCCGGAGCGATAATCGAGGACGATAGCAGTTGGATTGGTTGGCACCGGGTGCATGATTTTTACGACGACCATCCTTATGGGAACAATCATACGTGGTTGGCTAAATTAGCAGAGCTCGATGCACATATTTCAGCACGCGATCCCAAGCCGCTAATTTTGGGAGAAGCGATCGCCGCGGACACTTGGGATGGTAATTCTAATTTCTATTCTAGTTTGAATGAAGTGAATTTTAGCTGGCGGGCAGCCCATGAATCTTTGTCGGTTGCTGATCAGCCACGGTACCTTCAGAAGGTCGCGCGGGATCATCGGTTGAGCGATCTCCGTGTTATTGGGCAGGATGCCAAGCGGCTGGCTTTGGCGACACGCAAGTATCAGATCGAGGCCTTTCGTTATCGTTTGCCGAAGGCCGGTTATGTGGTCAGCGTGATCAGGGACTTTCCCTTAGCCAGCATGGGATTGATCGACCGGGCGGGTAACGCCAAATGGTCAGCGGAAGATTTTGCTTGGCATGGCGATCCACAATTGGTGTTAAACGCTGGAAGTTGGCTGCGGAGCGTGGTTGCCGATCAGGTTTGGAAGCCGACGATTCACGTGGCCGGCGAGACGGGTTTGCCGGCTGGGATACAACTGCGTTACCAGTGGCTTGATCGGGAAAGTGGCGAGATGTTGCGAGAGGGGCAAGTTGGTTGTGAGCGCGATGCCAGAGGGCGGCCCATGGTGGAGTTGGCGATTCCTTTGGCGGCAGCGCCGGAGCCTTGGCCCGGTGAGTTGAAAGTCGAGTTAGTCGATAGCCAGCGGGATGCGATATTGGCGAGTAACGCTTGGGATCTGTGGGTGGTACCAGAACCAAAACCAAAACCAAAGCCGAAATCGAAAGCGTCCGGTTTGGTAAAGCGGCGTGCGATCTATGTGGATGCATCGGTGAGTGATGCGGAGTTGACGGCGCTGGGGTTAGTTGCGAAGGGATCGGAAAGAATAACGCACGGGGGCCAGATAACTCGTCAGACGCCCACGGGGGAGAGTTTGATATTGAGCAAACGTCTCAGCCCGATGGTATTGGATTGCGTGACCGAGGGAGCCAGATGTTTATTGTTAGCCGATGGCAGCCCTGGTTCGCTGGCGACGCGTGAGCATTGGTTCTTGCGTGGTGGTCCGCTGGTGGCGGAGCAGGCGATAGTCAAACGCGTCAATCGGCAAATGTTAGTGGAATTACAGCCATTTGATTTGGCTGGGGCGGTGATGTTCGATTTTCCGCTGATGGACGAGGTGCAGCCACTGTTGTCTTTGTGGGACAACCATGATTTGAGTTATTACCGCAGTCATGCGCTATTATGGGAGGCTCGGGCTGGTGCGGGGGTGATTGTTTGTTCGAGTTTGAATCACGGCGAGGGTTCGGGAGCGGCGGGGCGGTTTCTGTTTGAGTCGTTGCTCGAGTATGTTGCCGGCCCGGTTTCAGCGCCCGCTTTGTCGGCGGAAACATTAGCGCGGTTGCGGGCCGATTCACGTCGTCAGCAGAAGAGTTTGGCGACGGCAGATTGGAAATTTCGCCGCGCCGGGGAAGCTGACCTGCGGGGGGCATCGACTACCGACCAGTGGCGATCGGAAGCTATCGGTGAGGACGCGTGGCAGCCGATTGAGATCACCCGGCATTGGGACAGCCAGGGGCATGGCGATTTGGATGGTTGGGGTTTTTACCGCACCGAGGTGGAGATACCTGAGGAGTGGCGTGATCAGCCTTTGTTTCTGTCCTTCACCGGAGTGGACGATTATTTCGACGTTTTCGCTGGCGATGTATTGGTCGGACAGGGAGGTGATATCGAGCGGCGGGAAACGGCATTCGAGTTGCGAATTAGTTTCCCGCTGCCGGTTGAGTTGACGAAGCAGGGGCGAGTCGAGATTGGCGTGCGGGTCTATGATTGGCAGGGAGCTGGGGGGATCTTCCGCCCCGTCTATCTTTCGACCGAACCGTTAGCTGAGGGGCCGCCGTTGTTAGTGCCCCCGAGCTAAGAGCTCGGCTCGTCAGTCATTAATCGGTCGCTGTGGCGTCAGTTGGTACTTTCTTTACGCATGGTTGATTCGGCGACAATGTCGGGAATCTCAAAGGGAAAGAAAGTTGGAGCCCAACTGACTGAATCGGGATCGATCCTCACGCGAATCATGATCGTTTCACCCGGCAGGGCTTGGCTGACCGAAGCCGGGAAGGTTTCGATGACTGCCGAGCTGATGGAAAGTAGTTCGAGTTCTTCTTGGACGCGGGCGAGGACTTGTTGATCGGTCGCCAATGGTAGTGATGCCGCGCGGGCCCCTTCGCGAGTTGCTTGGGTGGCTGCGTTTTTGACCATTAGCATTCTCCCCATTTCGATCATGCCAAAGGTAAACATGATCATTAATGGAGCGATCAAAGCGAACTCCACGGTTGCCGCTCCCAGTCGGCTCTTTGTTCTTCGGCGCCCCTTCGTGTTGCGACGGCGGGCAGGGAGTAACGCATGCAAATTTGGTTTTTTATCCATGGTATTGGCTCAGTTATTTGACCAGCATGACGGGTGTGTAGAGGTATTGGCTGGTCACTTGACCAGAGTTATCAATGACCCCGCCTCTGGCCAGCATGGGAGCCGGCTGGATGATCACGCGTTTCTTTTTCATGGGACCGGTAAGTTTGACTTCGAGGATTCTGACTCCTTCGAAAGCGACAATGGAATACATTGCATTGTTACCATTTCCGGAGACCGATTCGAAAATTGGGATGATTCGTTTTTCCCCGATGATCGAAGCCAGCTCGTCTTTGATACCTGCGCTGATACCGGTATCACCGTTGAGTAGTATGCGGCCCGTTGCATCCAATTCGAGTGGTCTGCCGAAATCAAGCAAATCTTGATCGGAGATTCCACTGAGCACTTGGCGGGAAATGTCGGCGGTGCTGTTGTTGCTTCCGCCGATATCAACCGTACCACGGTTTCCCGGAGAGCCAGTTCCTTGAGGATACAGATTGCACTCAAAAAATCCGTCGCAGCCGGGAACGAGGTTACCATTGATAAAGGCAAATTTATCCTCGGTCGTGCTCGCACAGACTGCTTGCCAAGTTTGCAGATCGAGTGCAATGGGGAGCAGGTCGAGCGAACTCTCCGAATTGGGTGGAAGTTGAAAGCCTTTAATGTTTTGGAACATGGCCGCAGTGGATTCGGCTCGCAACGCTTGACTATCACGCCCGAGTGCTTGGCTGAAGAAGAGTGGTACTTCGCCATTCATCGCTTGTTCGCGTCTGAGCGTGACTTTGACCGCGTTGAACCGATCGGGATCGCTAGTCTCAAACGTGTTGGCAGCGGTGGGATCCCAGTAGCCGAGCTGGACATCTTCGGAGCCGCGTGCCAGCATTGGTGATTGATCGGCAATCCGATTGAAGGCGGCGAGCAGCTCGGCGGCGTCCTCAACGGCGAATTGTATTTGGCTGTTACCGACCCCCGCCACACGGCTATCGAACAGTTGCCAGCAGGCGGCCAAGGCGGCCGCGTCAGCCGAGCGTCGCAGTTCTGACCTGGAAACGGAAATGTTTCCTAAGTCGAGTGTCATCGCCATGATGATCACGAGGCTGGAGGCAAGGAACAGCCCAAGCACGGTCGTCGCCCCCCGTCGTCGTCTGCCGCGAGCCGCCGAGTTGCTGAGTTTGACGCCATCGCGAATCGCGGCAGGAAGGCGATTGTATGCAGGAAGGCGATGGGAGGCAGTCGGGCGCTCGGGTGACGCCGGGGACGAAGTTTGATAAACGTGGTTAGCAGTCGGGTTTGAAGTGAGTAATGTCATGATGGTCTCTCCGCCAGTGGTTAAGTGTTTGCAGTATGATGTTTGTTAGAAAATATGCTCAGGAGATTAGAACTGTTGATTAACAGTAATTTCCTGGACACCACCTGCGGAATCGAAGAGACGCACTTGTTTGAGTTTAAGCGACTGGACGCGGTTGGCACCGAAGCCAATATCCAAGGAGTCGAATGAGTTTTGGTATTGATAGCCGGTGAGGTCTTGGATTTCCCCGGACGGCATGCGGACTAGGTACTCAGGGCCGCCAAAGCTACCCCAGGACGCGCTGTTGCCGTCTTTGACTGCGTATAGAAATTCGTTGTCGAGGCAAGCCATGACGACGGTCCAGCTGATCGTATCGCCGCTGGTGGTCAAGGCGGTTTGCACATCGCTGCGGGCGCGATCCATTACTTCTTCATTGACTGCCGCGGCGACTTGAAAGCCGCCTCCGGAGAACCACGCGTCGGCGGCATGGTTGAGCTGCAGCTGGAAATATTTGCTGGCCCCATCGCTGACCGGAGATGTATAGATCGTCAGCTGGGGCGAGTGGATGGCGGGAGCGGGATCATTGATGACCAGCTCCCAATCCTCTTCAATCTTGTAAAGGTAGGGCTCCGCAGAGTAGGCTGGCGTGGTTATCGTCCCCGTGAGGATCACGGAAGCGAGCGTGAGGGCCAAGGCGGTCGGTGGATTTGACCGGATACAACGGGTAAGACGAGAGAGCGACATCGGTAGGTTCCTCAGAAGAGAGCTTGAGAAGTAGATGTCCGGAGTCGCAGCGGCAACACTCGCCCTTCGGTAGCCTGGCGACCCATCGTTCACCGCGGGCGCGAAAATTTGAGAACCGGCGGCGATTACTGTAGGGTTCTTAGAATTTTGCGACCGTTGTTAGGCGTTTGGGCCCATGGCTTTGCGTCCCGGCTTCTCAACCGGTTTGCCGTTTCGAGGGAGGTTGTCTCGGGAAAAGGGGAAGTGGTTGTCGTCACCTCCGGCGTATTAAAAAACTACGTTAATTTTTCCCATAAGATTGTTAAAAAAAACATTTTCTGCCAAAAGCGAAATTGGGAGCTAGGATGTGATAACTCCCGCTGGTTGGCTGGACGTCTATGCCCCGGTGTTCGTGATGGTCGAATTGGATAGCCCTTAATGTCGCCCCTGGACTGGTTCGACCGATATCGACGTGAAGAAATGTTGCAGCGATGGAAGGAAAAATCGTTACAACCGAACGTGCGTGGTTTGTTACTGCTGCTGCGGTTGATAGTGCCGTTGTTGTTGGCGGCAGTGGTTGCCGGGGTGCCAACTTATGAGGGTTTGAGTGTCGGCGGTCGAGCGGCGATGTTTATACTCGTGTTGGCTGCTGGGTTATGGATCAGCGAGGCGATTCCCGCGTTTGCCGTGAGCCTGTTGGTGATTGGTTACAGCATCGCCGTGCTGGGGAGGCCGGGCGGTGTAATGGATGCGGGGCCGCAAGACTGGGAAAAGTATGTAGCGACCTGGGGCAGTCCGTTGATCTGGCTGTTTTTCGGTGGCTTTGTGTTGGCTTCCGGAGCGGAGAAGACGGGACTGACTCGTTGGATTTCAGTGCACGTGTTGCACCGCGTGGGCCAGCGTCCATGGTGGCTATTGGCTGCTTGCATGGTGATCACGTTTGTGTTTTCCATGTTCATCTCGAACACGGCGGCGGCGACCATGATGGTGGCGATCGTGCTGCCGATTGTGAACCGACTGGCTGGTGGGGATCGTTTGCGGAAGGCGTTGTTGCTGGGGATTGCCTTTGCCGCGAATATCGGCGGGATGGGCAGCGTGATCGGTAGTCCCCCAAACGCGATTGCGGCCGGCGCATTGCAAGCTTCCGGCGGTATTAATTTCACACAGTGGATGTTGGCTGGATTGCCACCAGCGCTCTTACTGTTGGTGATTGCTTGGGGCTATCTCTTGGCACGCTATC
>CAZHTX010000303.1:0-7304 GCA_964535475.1 uncultured Pirellulaceae bacterium | reverse complement strand
TTCGTAGACGGCCGCTTCGGCGATCAGCGTTTTGCCCGTGCCGGTCGGCGCGCAGACCAGCACACCCTGGGGGGCCGTAAAGTACGCCAATAAGGCTTCTTCTTGGACCGGATAGGGAGCAAACGGTAGTAATTCAAAGTATTCGCTGGCCAACTCGTCACGGGATGGCTGCGGATCATTAGGCGTTGCATTCATCGCCGAATTGTAACGGAAAAGACCCACCGCTTCCGCAGGGCTTGGGTGCAAATGCTCCGCGGCGGTCGACTTTTTTGCTGGATGCGATGGAAGGTGACTCGTAAAATGTCGAATCGCACCTTGATCTATTCGCAGATTTTCACTTCCCGTGCTGGTCCATTTGATGCCAAGCTCACCGATGGTGTCCCCGTTCGATCGTTGCCGTCCGTTTGCCAGTTGGCTGCTTGTCGCCATGGTCGCATTCGCCCAGTTGGCTGTGGCTGATGAGGCTCCGACCGACTCACGGCAGCCCAACGTTGTCCTGATCATGGCCGACGATGTTGGTTGGGAAGCGTTTGGTGACTATGGCGGTGAGGACTATCGTACTGAGCGGCTCGACGAATTGTGTCGCCTTGGTGTGCGGTTTAGCCACTGCTATTCGACGCCATTGTGCACCCCTTCGCGCGTGCAGATCATGACCGGCAAATACAACTTTCGAAATTACACCCACTTCGGTTATCTCAATCCCAGCGAGCCAACCTTCGGCCGGTTGATGCGCGACGCGGGCTATGCGACGGCGATTGCTGGCAAGTGGCAATTGAATGGGCTGGCAAATCGCTTGCCCGGTTTCAATGACAATACGCGGCCGCACCATTTTGGTTTTGACGAGTATCTGCTCTGGCAATTAACCAAAGGCAAAAATCGTGATAGCGGAGGTGGTGAGCGTTACTGGAGTCCCGTATTTGAGCACAACGGCAACATGCTGACCGTCGAGCAGAACGAGCACAAATATGGTCCAGATATGATGTGCGACTTTGTTTGCGACTTTATGGAACGGAAGCGTGACCAACCGTTCTTCGTATATTATCCGATGTTGTTGGTGCACGACCCGTTTGTGCCAACGCCCGATACGATCGGGGAGCGCGATCGTGGCCATGACGCCAACCGGCCGAAGCCGCGCGAGAAGCAGGAGAACTTCGCCGCGATGGTTGCTTATATGGATAAAATTGTTGGCCGAATTGTGGACAAGATCGATTCGATTGGACAGCTCGAAAATACCTTGATCGTGTTTACCGCCGACAACGGAACGCATCGCACGATCGAGTCACAATGGAATGGCCAGACGATTCGTGGCGGCAAAGGGGGCACGACCGATATGGGAACTCACGTGCCGTTGATTGCCTATTGGAAAGGCCGCACACCGGTTGGCAAGGTGATTGAGGATCTTGTCGACTTTACAGACTTCCTGCCGACCCTGGCGGAGCTGGTGACTTCAGCGGAGCTAGTGGGGGGCGACGTGGCTGGCGAAACGGGCAGCGATATGGGGCAAGTCGACGGTCGCAGCTTCCTGCCGCAATTGCTTGGTCAGCCTGGAAATCCTCGCCAGTGGGTTCTCTGTCACTATCAGCCTTGGTGGGGACCCGAACCTGGGCACTACGCCCGCAACCAAGGCTACAAATTATATCGCGACGGGCGGTACTATCGCGTTCCCGCGGATCTCAAAGAGTTGGATGATTTGGCGACCGGCACGGCTGGAGAGGAGGGCGAGGCGGCACGCAAA
Organism: uncultured Pirellulaceae bacterium; assembly: GCA_964535475.1. GTDB lineage: Bacteria > Planctomycetota > Planctomycetia > Pirellulales > Pirellulaceae > Laterigemmans. The sequence goes on along the minus strand of CAZHTX010000303.1, from coordinate 5,569 downwards.
TTTCTCACCCAGATATTGGACTTGTCACCTCCGGTCCCCAAGGGCCGTGGCAACAAGGACGACCATCAGCGGACAACGCATCCAGATTGGCCGAAAATCACGATTACAGGTGATCGTTAGGGAAAAAGTCGGCGATACGAGTGGCAACGGTATGTCTCACTTGATTGAGGGCTAGTGCTGGGCCGAGATTACAATAGGCTGAGCGTTTTGAATCACGTCACTCGTCAGCGAACAAGCGATTAGCGGGAGCCCGACATGCAACAAGTCAAGCTGTTTAAGAGCGTCGAAAGCGAACTCGAAGATTTGCAGAAGGCGATCAACGATTGGATCAAATCGAGCGGAGCCAAAGTGATCTCCATCACTGGCAATATCGCTCCGCAAACCCATGTGGGTAGTTCGATGAATACGTTCGCTTCTTCCGATATCCTGGTGGTCGTGCTGTACGAAGCCTAGACGCCGCACGCAAAAAACGCATCAAAACGCCGCCCAGCAATCGGCGCATGAAAAACCCGACGCCGGAGACCAAGGTAAAATCTCCGACGCCGGGCACTTTTCTCGCTTAATTACTTGAAAGTGATCAGCGAGTGGGGTGGAGGCCACGTAAACGCAGCCCGCCGACTCAGTTACGGGTTTCCACCCCGTTGGCAAGTACAGCAATATTCCACTTGATCACCTCCTTTGGGTTTCTTTGTTGGCAGACACACGATCCGGCGCCAACCAGAATGGATCGATATTCTGCTCGGAAACAGCCCGTCGCGATGCGTTCTTCGCGACCCGACAAACCCATAATTACGCGCCGCGGGAAAAAGGCAAGTAAAAAAATTGCCAGCGGGGAAATTTCTCATCTCGGAAGTCAGCCAACTATAGTGAACTCCCGCAAAAGCCTGTGATCGGTCGCCGTTTGAGTAAACTTTTTTGTCGCCAAGCTAGAACCTATCCGAAAACCCAGCATAACCGCGGCTAGCGGTAAAGCGGCTAACGGTTTTCGGATAGGTTCTTTATGCGTTGCAGTACCACTTTTGGTCGAACCCGGCGGAGAATTTGAATATGTACACAAGGTTAGCACTTGCATGAATTCCGCTGAAAGCGATCGGGCCAACCAAACAGCCGGGACCAGTGGGGCAGCTCGGATTCGACCGGCACTGGGGCAGGTGCAAGAGACGTTGCTGATCCCCGTCTACGCGCGGGCAGTCGAGTCAGCACGCGAAGAGCCGATTTTTTACGACGCCAAATCGCTGCGGATGGTCGAGCAGATTGACTACGACTTTGCGCGCTTTGCGGCAGCCAAGCATGTGTTGCTGGATGTCACCGTGCGAACGGCTTTGCTGGACCGTTTGGTGGGGCAATTTATCGCTGAGAATCCGGCTGGCCAAGTGATTAATCTGGGGGCCGGTTTAGACAGCCGGCTTTGTCGTCTCGACAACGGCCAGATTCACTGGATTGATCTCGATATGCCCGATTCGATCGCGCTTCGCGAGAAATTTTTTCCCGCCTCGCCGCGGGTTCGCCAGATCGCCAAATCGATGTTCGACATTGAGTGGACGGAGCAGTTATTCGACGTCCCCGGCGAGCAAACATTGCTGGTGGCTGAGGGTTTGTTCATGTATTTTCAACCGGCCCAGATCCAGCAGTTCGTTTGTCAACTGGCCGAGCGACTGCCGGGTGCGAATTTGCTATTTCAGTCGATTTCGCCCGCTTACGTGGGGCGGCAGAGTCGCGTTCCGGGGGTCCGCGAAACGGCCGCCACGTTTGGCTGGGGGGTCCGCTGTGGCAAGGAATTAGAGGCTTGGGACCCGCGCATCGAGTTTATCGATGAATGGTTTTTGGTCGATCAATTTCCGCACCGCTGGGGAAAGCTCCGTTGGTTGGCGAAAATACCTTATTTTGGGCGGGCAGTCCGCAGAGTGATGAAGTTTAGTCAGCTACGTTTTCGCCACTGACCGGGGTGGTTGCTTTCGCTTGAATGCCAAAGCAAGTCGCGAGAAACACCATTTATTAAATCAACTTAGTAATTACGATTATGGAGCGGTCGCCAATTAGCACCATCGACCGCGTACAACTTGGATTAAGAACAACATGCGCCACGAAAACACTCAAACATTGCCCAACGGCATGTCGATTCACTATATGAATCGAGCGGAAACTGAACTGATCTATCATGAAATTTTTGATGATCGCATTTACTGTCTGGGAGGATTGGAATTCCACGATGGTGACACGGTCATTGATATTGGGGCAAATATTGGTCTGTTCCTACTGTTTGCCACCTCAGAAGCCAAGAACCTCAATATTTACTCATTCGAGCCAATCCCAGATACTTTCGAGGTGTTGAGCAAGAATGCGCCTGCTGATGGGCACTCCGTGCGACTGATCAACGCGGGTGTCTCCCGAGAACCGGGCACGGCGGTTTTTCGTTTCTTGCCACGATTCTCCTGTTCTTCGAGCATGCACCCCGATGACTCGGCCGAGCAACAGCAGCGGGCTGAGGAGTTTACGCTCAACGCCTTCGCCAAACTTGATAACCGCTTGTTGGCAGGTGCCATCGGTATGCTACCCTCAGCCGGCCAGAAAATGTTGGCCCGGGCAGTCAACCGATACCACCAGAAGGCGATCGATGTGGAGTGTCAGTTGACTAGCGTTTCCGCCATCATTCGCGAGCATGGTTTAGAGAAGATCGATTATCTGAAGCTCGATGCCGAAGGTGCCGAGCTCGATGTTCTGGCTGGTATCGAGGCCGAGCATTGGCCTTTAATTCGTCAGATTGCCGTGGAGACGCATCACGGAGATGAAATGCTAGACCAAGTCGTTGACATTCTTCGCGGCAAAGGGTTCCACACGGTTATCGACTTTAGCCCTTCGTCTCCCACCGATAAGATGGCGTACGGGCGGCGTTGATGGTTAAAGCGGCAGGCGTGGCTGATATAACCGAATGCCTTACTTCGAGGTGTTAAGGTGTCTTGCTAATGCTTGCTTGTCAAAGCCGCTTGAATGTATTGTTGAAAATGGAAAATGCGTTCCTCGCGGGTTGAGATCAGCCCGCCGCGAGGATGCTCGGCCGCGCTCAAACCTTGCTGGCAAGCGTTCAGGATATCGCAATCCTCATCCTGTATGTCCATCAAAAAGCGGCTGCCGAGGTGCCCCGCCAGGCGGCTGGTCGCGCGCCGAAACCAGTTTGCCCCCCGGCCGCGATAGACGTAACCGCGAGTCACAATGCGTGATTCGGTTGGTCCGACTGGAATCACCGCTTCCAAGTAACTGAACACTGACATTCTTATAAAAGTCAGGTGTGGATAGAGGTGACAATGGGTGTAAGGTTCGGGAGCGACTTGCAACAGTCGGTGATGCCAGCGATCAATGGCTCGCACCGTGGCTCGCGGGTCGGGTTGTCGCGAGCGAAAAATTGTGTAACCCTCACCCAGTTCGTGTTCACACTGATCCTCGGCTGGTGATTGGACTAGCGTTTTGCTGTGAACCGACTCGATATGGTAGCTTTCAATTCCGTTCTCCAAGTAGGCTTTCCAGTTGGCCGCGACGGGGACATCATGAGTCATCATCGGCCGCCAATCTGGACTGAACCAAGCTTCGATTAATTTGCCGTTTTCACCCAGGACTTCGGCCAGCGGTGTCGGCTCGGGATGCAAGTTGACAAAGATCAAATCGCCGCAGGTTTGCGTTTGATACGTTGTCAGCCCGAGCATCCCTTTTTTCAGCGGCTTGAAGCTTTTTGCGTCGGGAATTCTTTGCGTGTTACCGCAAGCGGAAAATTCCCAGCCATGATATTGGCATTGCAGTTTGGGGAGATTCCCACAGGGATCGTGACGGAGTAGGGAAAAACGATGGGGGCAAACGTTTAAGTAAGCGTGAACGGTGTCGGCTTCGCGTCGCAAGATCAGCGGATAACGGCCCAACGTGAGCGTGCGATAATCACCATCGCGGGGAAAGTCGGAAAGGGTGGCCACACAGTGCCAAGCAGGGGCGAACAACTGCTCCCACTCGGCTGCAAAGCGTGCGGGATCGCTGTAAGCATCGGAGGGTAGCAGTTGCGGCTTGTGCGTGTCGCTTTGAAACATAGATGGATTGTCGGTGAGGTGCGGGCCAGCCGGGTTGGCAATGCTAGGAAACGTGCGCTGACTCGCCGGTTCGGTTGGGGAGGCTTTCTTGGTTCGTCAAGTTTAGCTGGTCGGCAGGGTCGCCGTTTTGAAAGGGTCCGCTGGGGATTGCGGCTGGGAAGGCGCTGGCGTTGTCGAGCAGATACTTTTGAAAATGAAAGACGCGTTCTTCCCGCGTGCTAACCAGCCCCGAGCCGGGATGATGGGGCGAGTTCAACCCCGCTTGAATAGCTGGGAAAATGGCTTCGTCTTCCCCGATCACTTGCTTAAACCACTTTCGTCCCCAACGCCGCAGGATGGCCGCTGGCAGATAGCTGCGATAGCGGCCCGGGGTGCGGATATTGGAGAAGAATCGCCAGATGTCATGGGAGTCGTCGGGCGTATCAGGCAGGACCACTTCGAGCCAACTGAACATGCCGAATTTGGCAAATACCAGGTTGGGATAGACGTGGAATTGATAATAGGTGGTGTCGCTGTCGACGCCGGCTAATTTAAACAGCAGATCGCCTAGCCGTTCGAGCTTGGTCTTGGGGCCCGGGGAGGCGACGCGGAGTGAGCTTCGCCCTTCGAATAATTCGTGGTGGCAGTGGGAATCGGGCGGGTACATGCGAAACGTATCCGCATGGACGGTTTCCAAATGATAGCCCTCCAGGGAGTTCTCTAGCGAGACTTTCCAGTTGGCATGGTTGGGACGATCGACCGCCAATATCTGCTCGGCCTGTCCGCTGTAAAGCTGCTGGCAAAGCTCGTAGCCTGGTCCCAAATATTCTCGCAGCGGTGGTGGATTTTCGGCAAGTGACACGAAAATCAATTGGCCGACCGTTTCGGTAGGAAAGGTCTTTAAGCCAAGCACGCCTTTCTTGAGAGGCCGAAAGCTCTTCGCGTCGGGGATGCGTTGGGTGTCGCCACTGTCATTGAATTCCCAGCCATGATATTGACACTTTAGCTTTGGCATATTGCCACAATTGTCGCTGCGCAATTCACAGAAGCGATGGGTGCAAACATTTAAGTAGGCCTGGATGCCTTGTTCGCCACGCCGGATCAGCAGCGGTCGCTCCAGTAACGTTCTGGTAAAATAGTCTCCCGATTGCGGTATGTCCGACAGCGTGCCGACGCAATGCCATGCTGGCAAGAAAAGTTTTTCCAATTCAATAGCCAATTGATCCGGATGCCGATAATGGTTCGGCGAAAGCAATTGTGGTAGGTGAGTTTGGCTTATGAACATAGTGTTTGACAACGTGTTAAAGGGCTGCTCATCGTGAAGGACGCCAGCGGTCAGCCTGGAGAGCTATGCGGGACGGGTGAGGGCGACTCCGGCGGCGGCGAGTAGTAATGAGCCGGGGACAATCGCTAAGGCTGAACACCAAAGATGTTTTGACCAAGTCACACCGATCGCCCCCGCGCCATAAGTCGTGATGTAACCGCCCACGCCGGGCACTTGGCGGGCGATGATCAGCACC
>CAZHTX010000302.1:0-7309 GCA_964535475.1 uncultured Pirellulaceae bacterium | reverse complement strand
GGTCAATGATGTCGACACCACCACCGCGACCATGGACCAAGTGCGGGACTTGCTGCGCGGTCCATTGGGTAGCAGCGCCCGCGTGCTGGTCCGACGAACCGATCGGCAAGTCGATCCCGCAATGGACGCTGCCGAAGAAGACACTGCCGAACAAGATACTGCCGAACAAGATACTGCCGAACAAGATACTGCCGAACAAAATACTGCTGAGCCAGAGCCAATTAAGCTCGACGAAGCTGAGTACGAAGAGATTGAGCTAGTCGTGCAGCGAGCCAACATCCAGTTGGAGTCAGTTATCGGCGACCATCGGGATGCCGATAACGATTGGGTATTTCGGCTCGCCGACGATCCCGACATCGCCTACGTGCGGCTGACCGGTTTCGGCGAGCGGACGACGCGAGAATTGAAACAAGCGCTAGTGGCGTTGGACGGCCAATTCGAGGGCTTGATCTTGGATTTGCGTGGTAACTCGGGGGGGTTGTTGATCTCAGCGGTCGAAGTATGCGATTTGTTTATCGAGCGGGGCCGGATCGTTTCCACGCGCGGTCGAGGGATTTTGAATGACGATGAACGGGAGGCGGCCAGCGTCACCGAGTCGGCTTATGACGCTACCGCCGGAGTCACTGTCTCCCCGCGAATTCCGATGGCCGTGTTGATCGATGGGGATTCGGCCAGCGCGTCCGAAATCGTGGCGGCCTGCTTGAAGGATCACAACCGAGCCAAAGTGATCGGCGAACGCTCGTTTGGTAAGGGAAGTGTGCAAAATGTGTTCGCGCTGGAGAGTGGGCGGAGCGCGCTGAAATTGACGACTGCCCGTTACTACCGTCCCAATGGTCAGAACATTCATCGCGGCAAAGAGGATCCTCCCGAGGCGGCTTGGGGGGTGAAACCGAGCCCCGGCTTTCAAGTGATTTTGGATGAAGAGGCTCGCCGCAGAGCGATCCGCCGCTGGGAATTAGCCACTTATCCCAGCATGGCAGCCACTTTGACCGAGGAGCAAACAGACGGCGGGCGGCTGGAAGATGTCGACCCGCAACTCTTCCGGGCCATGGATTGGCTCCAAGAATCGACCAGCAAGGGCGAAAAGGACGCCACTAAGGAGATGAAAGCTCAGGAATTGCCCGAGCAAACAGCGGCCTAATCATTGCGAAACGGTCGCGACTGAATTAACCTCGGGAATGTTGCTATTCTTTGAGGCCTACTCTGTTAATTTCGTCGCTCTGGGGAAATCAATTCGATGTTCAGGAAGTGTACTTTGGCCGCCTGCGTGGTGCTCGTCAGCGGAATTTCGGTTGCTCGTGGTCAAGATGCGGTGCTCGACGAGTTATATGGTCGGGGAGTCCACCAGTATTACGCGCATGACTACCTGCAAGCCTACAATCACTTTTCAATGGCGATTGATAACGGCAGCCAGGATCCGAGGACTTACTACTTTCGTGGCCTGACTTTGCTGGCAACCGGTCGCGAAGATGAGGCGTTGAATGACTGGAAAGTCGGGGCGGGTCTGGAAGCGGGGCGAGTGTATGCGGGGTCGATTGGGCGGGCATTGGCACGCGTGCAAGGACCCGCTCGGCTCCAACTTGAGCACATCCGTAAAGTGGCCCGCCTAAATGCCCTTGCCCAAGAGACAGCACGTGCTGGCGCAATGTATGGCAACGGCGCCCAGGGCGACGCGGTACCGTTGAGCGGAGCCGCGTTGGCCCCCTCGGTCACCCCACCGCCGGCCGATATTAAAAACGACCCCTTCAACGACGACGCCATCAACGGTGGTCAAGGTGCAGCAACCGTCGACAGCTCTGACGCCTTGAGCGACGCGATCGAAAACGCAACTCCAGCACCGGTGGCTCCTGGCGAAGCAGGTGGTAACACGCCTCCAGCCGGCCAACCACCAGCAGGTGGCGGCAACCCCTTCGGCGGCGCCGGACAGCCTGCCGCTGACAATCCCTTTGGGGGCGCACAACCGGCGGGTGACAATCCCTTCGGTGGTGCTTCGGATGCGGGCGACAATCCATTTGGGTCGTGAGTGCCGGTTTGGTTTTGGAATCTATTCGAAAAGCCAAAAGAACCGTGGCTAGCGCCGAAACGGCTAACCCTAAAACTGAACTCTGACAAACCACTAGCTGCAATCCGGCTAATGGTTTCCGGATAGGTTCTTTAGTGAACCTCTTAGGACCGAGTCGCCGCCGCGCCATCGAGATGCGGGGCGGGCACTGGCTTGCCGGGACGCCAGTCGACCAGTTGGACTTCGACAGCCCTGCGACCGTTGAAGTCATTGATTACGGGTCGAAATGCGATATCGATAGGCCCCGTTTGCTCGTTTAACTCCTCACACCATTCGCCACCGCCGAAAGCCACCGAGCGAATACGGGTGCCGCTGTGCTCCAGCCTGGCGGTCAGGTGACGATCCCCGCCACCCATTTTTCTCGCCGGCTCGCAGAGGGTCACACCGCAGGCGAGTAGAATCGGACGCGGATTGCCTTGTCCGAACGGCGCCAATGATTCAATTTGCTTGAGGGTCTCGAACGTCAAATTACCGAGGCTCGTTTGCGCGTCGATGACGATTTCGGCCGCCGGCGCACCCTCTTCGTTTTGCCGCGATACCGCTTCGAGAAAATCAGAGCGAAAGCGATCGATGTTCGCTTCGTCGAGCTTCATTCCGGCGGCCGCGCGGTGACCACCAAAAGTAATCAAGCTGTCAGCCGATTCACTCAACGCGGCGTGCAAGTCGATCGCACCTCCCGCCCTGCCCGAACCCACAGTTGGCTTGCCCGCCAAGGGGTCGCTGGAAAGGATAATTACCGGTTTGCCGTAGTTTTCCGCCAATCGCCCCGCGACCACGCCGATCACCCCTAAGTGCCAACCGCTGCCGTTGAGCACCAGTGCCGGATCGGCTTCGGGATCAAAGTCGTTCTTCGCTTGTTTGTGAGCGGCCAAATAGACACTGCGTTCAATGGTTTCCCGCGTGCCGTTGAGTTTATGAATGTAGTCGGCCAGCGACGAGGCGCGTTCACCTTCCGGCGCGGTCAGCAACTCGACTCCCAACTGGGCTTGCCCCAACCGCCCGGCCGCATTGAGCCGCGGGCCCAGGGAGAAGGCAATATCCTCACTGGCCAGCGCTGGCTTGGTGTGCAATTTTGTCAACCGCATCAGTTCCGCCAAGCCGGCGGGCGGGTTGGCACGCAGGCTCTTCAAGCCATGGCAAACCAGCACGCGATTCTCGTCAACCAGCGGCACCATGTCGGCAACCGTACCGATCGCCGCCAGGGACAAAGCTCGCATCAGGTAAGTCCGCAGCCGTTCGCTGACTTTCTTGGCGCCGCAGGAAGCTTGGCAGAGCGCCCAAGCCAGCTTGAACGCGACCCCGGCGCCGCAAAGCTGGCCGAATGGATAATGGGTGCCGGGCAAACGGGGATGAACCAAGGCATCTGCGGCGGGTAATTCATCGGTCATTTCGTGGTGATCGGTAATGATCAACTGAATGCCCAATTCCCGACAAAGCGTCGCTTGCTTGACGCTGGTGATGCCGCAGTCGACGGTCACGATCATCTCGGTGCCATGTTTGGCCAGCCGCCGAATCGCGTCATCCCCCAGGCCGTAACCATCTTCGAGCCGATTGGGAACGTGATAGTTGGCGTTACCGCCCAGCAATTGGAGGCCTGAAAATAAGATCGCCGCGCCGGTCATCCCGTCGCAATCATAGTCCCCGTAGACAGTTATTCGCCGCTTTTCCTCGATCGCTTTGAGCAACAGCTCGACGGCTTGGGGGACCCCGGGCAACTCCAAGGGATCGCGAAGGTCTTTGAGGCGAATGTCCAGAAACTGCTTGGCGGTCGGCGCTTCGTAGACGCCCCTGCTCACTAGCAATTGGGCGATGACGGCGGGAATGTTGGCAGCCTGGGAGAGGCTCTCAATCCGGCTTCCATCATGGGGAAGTACTCGCCAGCGTTTACGCATCAGTCAGCGCCATCCCTGCGTTGGAGAAGGGTTTCCAGCGGGCAACGAAACGGCGTGACAAACCATTGGTTCATCACGCGATTGCGTGCCACGGAGACTAAGAACCTATCCGAAAACTGTGAGCCGACGGCGCTAGCCGCGGGCCTTTTTAATGGTTTTCGGATCGTTTCTAGACTAGCGGGCGAATGGGCGAGCGGGCAAGCCCCTGGCTGGCAGCTTATTTCTTCTTTTCGTTGTGCCAGGTGTGCTTCCGCAACCGTGGCGAATACTTGCGCAATTTCAGCTTCTCGCCTCCTGGTTTGCGGCGAATTGCGTAGTTGTAGTCACCGGTTTCTTCACAAACCAGAAACACGGTTTCAGCCTTCTTCTTGCTTCTTCCAGCCATCGCGGTCTATCCCGAAAAATCGCTTTTGCGAACTATCTGCAGCGTTTCAAAGGTCGGCATTATGCCAAACTTGGGTAACTCTACGCAACCCGTAACGCAAACTGCCCCAGGCGGGCTCCAGCAACGGAAAGCCACATGGGAGTGTCTCCATGTCTCCTCACGCGTGCCACGAACATATTGGTTAGCATGGGGGGAGGCAGACATGCGTCACAATCGAATCTTTTTGCCGAGGTGTCACGAATTAGCACCGCGGCCGCCGATGCCCCCAAGACGCTGCGCTGCCAGCGAATCCTTGGGCATGTACACATGAGGATCAGCAAGACGATGGAGTTAAATTTTCCCAAACGCCTATTCCCTCTGCATTTATCGGACATTGAGCGATTTTTGCTGGCCGATGATCGGCCTGCCTATCCGATGGCGTTCGTCATCGAGCTGGCGTTCAGTGGCATCATGGACGAAGCGGCGCTTCGCGATTCACTGGTTGAGGCGCTCCGGCGTCACCCCTTGCTCGCTTCCAAGCTGGGACCAGCGAAAAACAAGCCCCATTGCTGGTTACATCCGGATGGTGAATTGCCACCGCTGGATGTCGCCGAGTTGGGCACGCCAGTGGATTGCCCGGGCGGCGAATGGATCGATATTGAGTCACAAGTTGGTTTGAGAATGTGGCTGCGAAGCGGTTTGGATAACGACGGCCAGCCCCGTTCGATGCTGACTTGCCAATTTCATCATGTCTGTTGCGATGGCATTGGGGGTTATCGATTCTTGGGCGACTTGTTGGCTTACTATGCCGCCAGGACCGACGGCAGGGGGAGAGAGGCTGAGATTCCCCCGATTGATTTGGGGCGGTTGCGGGGCCGCGCCGATCGTTGTCGCTTGCAAACCAAAGGGCAATCGAGCAAGGAAATCACCCGCGACAGCATTCGCTATATCACCGAAATCGTTGGCCGCGGCAGCACTCCGCTGCGATTCCCCAAGAAGAAGAGCGGCCCGCTGCCCGCTAGCTTCCCCGGCGTGCAGTCTTTTCTGTTCTCGCAAACCGAAGCCAAGCAACTGCGGGATGCCGCCAAGCAGCTGGGGTTAATGCTAAATGACCTGCTGCTGCTAGAATTATTCCAAACTTGTCATCAGTGGAATTGTGACCAGGGGGGCGGTGGTCGGCGGGAGCGCTACCGGGTGATGATGCCGGTCGATCTTCGCACACAAGAGGATTACGAAACTCCAGCGGCGAACGTGGTGGGCTACACCTTTCTCACCCGAGCGGCGAAAGACTTAAGCGATCAAACGGCGTTGGCGACCAGTATCCGCGAGGAAACAGCAGGCATCAAACACAATCGCAGTGGCGAGCGTTTCGTGGAGATGGTGGCGACCGGCTCAACCGTCCGCGGCCTGATGCCTTTAATGACAATGCTCCCGCGAACCTTGTGTACTGTAATTCTGAGCAACATCGGCGATCCCAGCCGTCGCTTTTTGGCCAAATTCGAGCGGCGTGGTGGCAATTTGGTGGCCGGAAACTTGGTGCTGGAAACGATTAGCGGTTTCCCGCCGATGCGGCCTCGATCACGAGCCGCGATCTCTATCGTGCAATATCGCCGCGAGCTAATGATTGGCGTTCGTTGTGATCCGCATCGATATTCCAGCAGCGACACCGCGCGGATGCTGGATATCTTCATCTCAAGGCTACAGACTTATTTGCCAGCCCACACCCCCGAGCCAGCACTTGTGAACTAGCCAGCCCTTGTGAACTAACATGACCTGCCCACCAACCGTTAGACGCGGATTTCTTTGGTTCTCGGCTCGGTTCATAATATTTCTGGAACCGCATGATTGAGTTCGCGTCTATCCGGTACGACTCCACAGCGATTGCAACTTCTCTTTGATACTACTTCGTTTCCAAGGCACCGTCCAATGTTATCCTTTGGCGTTACCCTCCGCTCGACTGGTCTCTTCTCTTTTTGTTTATTGGGTCTCATGGTTTTTCCAACACCTGGGCGTGCTGAGCCGATTGGATTGATTGAGCGGTACGCGCTCGCCGGAGATCGCCAAGCGATTTTGCGAGAGCTAATTCCGGGCAGCGAAGAGTATTACCAATTGCACTGTTTGCATTATCAGGTCACCGGCCAATTTGCCCAGGCCGAAGCGATGCTGGCGCGATGGGAAAAGGATTCATCGCCCCCCCGCGGCGAAACCCCCGCGCTGCGAAACATGCGTGATCGCCAGCGGTTGTTGACTTACGCCACTTCCCCCGATCGCGCGGTCGAGTACCTGCGTGATCGACTGAATATCGAGCTGGAACATCCCGCCCCGCGACGCGTGGGGCAACGCCAGTGGCCCGACCGGTTAGACCAAAATCCACTCAATCCGGAAACGTTGATTCGGCAAGCGATCCGTGATAACCAATCGCTCACCCCGGTTGCCTTGGCCCGGCTGACCGACTGGATGCTGGATGGTACGGTGCAGAACGCGGGCGCCGATCTGAAATGGCTGAGCCAGCAAATCAATGGCCGCTGGACGCCCCGCTTGGGCGAACTGGCTCTGGCGGAACTGCGTGCTCGGGGACCCGAGCAACGCGGCTTTGGGGATCGCGCCATTCACACCCACCTCACGCAAGCGGAACTCGAAGCGATTCGCCAAGCCTACCCGGCGCTCGCTTCCAATGACGGACTGATCCGACAATTATTGCTCCGCCTGCGACCTGATGACGACAGCGATCCGGGCCAGCAACCCGAGGTGCGTCTCGCCTATTTGCAGCGTGTGGAACAGTTCACTCAATCATTGCCCGAATCCCAAAATAATCTCAAAGCGGCCGCTGCCTATCGTCTGCTGGAAGCCCACTGGATGCGCGGCGAATATCCGCGGGACCTGCTGCTGCGTTATCTGCAATTGCCACGACGCAGCGGCATTGTGCGCCCCCTGTCGGCGGTCGAACAACGCTCGGCCGCTCAGCTCAACGTCGACTTTACCAAAGTCGCT
>CAZHTX010000301.1:6633-7320 GCA_964535475.1 uncultured Pirellulaceae bacterium | reverse complement strand
TAGCCGCTTTGGCGTTAGCCGCGGTTAGTTTGGGTTTTCGGATGGGCTCTAAGTATCCAGCGTGGTCCCCAGCCAGCGAAATCCACACACTGAGCGGATTTCGCCATGGCTAGATGATCGGCTATTGCTCCGCAGCCGCTTTTTGGTCGGCCACTGGCTCGCCATACAGCACAACTTGATTGAGGTGCAGCGTGGCCCGCCGCTCCATGCCGATCTTGACCATCAACACCGGCGGACCGGCTGGCAGCGCCACTTCGTACTCGGCCTGAGGTTTCTCAGCAGTCCACACCTTGGTCCAGGCTTTGCCGTCGCTTGATACCCAAAGAGTCAGCCCATCGGCCCGCGAACGAAACTGCGGGGTAACCCGGTTCTGAATCCAAACGTGCCGCAATTGGCTCGGTGCGGCCAACCGAATTTTAATTGCCGGAGGTTCCGTGGTGCTTTCGCTGGAATGAAAAGCAAAATCGCGACTCCCCGGATCGACGGCCGACAGCAGGTAGGCAGCTTGACCATTCCACTGATCGGGATAGTCATCGCCAATTTGCAACTTGGCATCTCGCGAGATCTCCTGCCAGCCCTCGCGGGTTCGCAACTCGCCGACTTCGGGCCGCGCCGTGTCGATCCAGTCACCGGCTAAAAACCGGATTAAGTCCAGGAATTCGATGGGGGCGATCGTGTCGGTCAAAC
>CAZHTX010000301.1:0-6623 GCA_964535475.1 uncultured Pirellulaceae bacterium | reverse complement strand
CTCTTTGCGAACTTCAATGGCTGCCTTCTCCACCTCTTCGACTTTGCCATTGGCAACCCCCAGCGAGATCATCTCCTCGTCTTCTTTCAACACAAATCCGGTCAGGCTGCGTCCATCCTCGGTGATCACGGCGATTGTTTCATAACCTTTGGATATCTTCTCATTCGGCCAGACGATCGACTCGACTAATTCGTGCCGCGTCATACGTTTGGAAATGTCGGTAAGGTTCGGCCCGAATGCTTTGCCCAAATCGCCGACTTGGTGACAAGCCGCGCATACTCGGTTGAAGACCTCTCGACCGCGATCGGCGCTGCCACCGCGGGCTGCGACCAATTCATCCAGTGCTTGTTGCCGCTGCGGTTGGGGAAGATCGACGTTGGTGACCGCCCGCAGCGGTTTATAAACAGCCTTGCCCGGCCCCGAGGAATACTTGTAATCGAGGTAAGCCTGTTTGACAGCATCCGGTGCCGCAGCCAAGAACGTGCCAGCCTGCTCGGCTTGCCGCAACGCCGGCTCCAAGGCTTGCAACGTGTGCTCAAAGGTGTAATCAATCCAGTAATCGGTCGGTTGCACTTTGGCCAACAAGGCAATTTCAGCCGCTTCGACGGAGTTCAGAAAGCTAAGCCCACGCAGCGCTTCGACCCGCACCCGCGGATGCGGATCTTCGATCGCCGCGGTCAGCCAATCCAGGGCCCGTGGTTGACGATCATGTTCGTTAGACACCGCATGGATGGTGGCGGCGCGAGCCCGATATTCATCGCTGGACAACAGGCGGTTAACCAACTCCGGATCAAGCTGCCGGAAACTCTCTTGAACCCACAACGCTTCGCAGAGATGACGCGGATCTTGCACACCATCAATCCACTTATCCACCGCGGCCAGCACCGCGTCGGCATCGCGACTGGTCAATTCACGCCGCGCCCGGTAGCGAGTCCGCGGCTCGTAGGCCAACAACTGATCCAGCAATTCCGGAATTGGTTGTTCGAACTGAATTCGCGGGGTTAACAAATCGCGATTTTTATACACCAATCGATAAATGCGGCCATGCTCCTGATCCCGATTTGGATCGCGTTGTGAATATTGCATGTGGCCAATCAGGGCATTACACCAATCACCAAACCAGAGCGCGCCGTCGGGGCCGATCTTAGGATCAACGGGCCGGAAAAACATATCGGTGCTGGAGAGCAAGTCTTCGATTCGTTCTCCCGTTAACCCCGCGCCATCCTCCTCATCACGGATGGTAAAACGTGGAAAACCATGCATGTTGATCACACAACCGTAAACAAAATGATCGTGAATCTCGTCAGGAAAATGTCGCGATGTGAGAAAGTCATTTCCCACCGCCGGCCGCATCCCTTGATTATTGAAAATCGTTCGCAACGTCTTGCGGGAATTGACATCCGCGCCCGAGAGGGGACTGGCCCAGTGGTGATTGGCGCCCGTGCCGTCACCAATGATCCCGTTACCCCACTGGTCGAACACCAAACACCAGGGATTCCCATACGCGGGGGTGCGAAAATGACGCATCCGCAGGGTCAACGGATCCCACACGTAAGAACCGGAGGGACCAGCCACGCGAAATGGACCATAAGGAGTTTCCAAAGTGGTCGACATGGCGATTCCCTCCAGCATGTGCAACAAACCACCATGAGAAAACTCCCAGGCGCCCATCGCGTGGTGGGTGTCGTCGGTGCCGATACCATCGAGCACTTGCGTGACTTCGTCGGCAACATCATCGCCGTCGGTATCTTTCAAAAATAGAATGCGTGGTTCATCGACGACCAACACACCGCCGTTATAAAACTCGAAACCTGTGGGGCAAACTAATTTATCATAAAAAGTTTTGCAGACATCGGCTTTGCCATCTTGGTTGGTATCTTCCAAGATCAACAGCCGGTCGGTCGGTTTCGCAGTCCCAGGCAACCACTGGGGATAAGTCACCATACAGGAGACCCACAAGCGGCCTTTGTTATCGAAAGCAATTTGGGTTGGATTCGCCAGTTCGGGAAAGTCCTTTTCCGAGGCGAACGCTTGCACCTCAAAGCCTTCGGGCACTGTCATCTGCGCGATCGACTCAGCGGGAGTTGGATACTCCAAAGTTTCGGGCTCGCGACCGCGGCGGAACCCTTCGCCACGCGTGCCAAACATGGTCTCGGGAATAAACACTTCGCCGGTTTGCGAATCATCCGGTTCGCTGGCCACTTCGCGACCAGCCGCAAGATCCCAGATATATCGATCTCGCACGCTGACCATGTTGCGAATCTTACGATACTCGCGGGGAAAGGTCTCCGTATCCCAAGTTCGCCGGCCACCATAAACATACCAACCATTGAGCATGCGATAATCCTGCAAGTGCATCCAGGATTTGTCATTCACGGCGACGCGAAGGCGCTCAAATTGCGGATCTTCAAAATCGATTGACTGCTCAACGCCCAGCAACTGGTCGGCCAATTGCTGGCTCAAGAAACGATCCCCCGCTTCGTTGAGGTTAAAACCGTTGATGGTGTATTGCAGGCCGGGTTCAGCGGCAAAGGCTTGTAGCGACGACTCGAAGACGTCGACGTAGTGATAGCCAAGTTGTTCGGCGAGTTGGCGGATGACCCCGGCATAAACGCGCAGCCGCCGGTTCTCTTCCTCACCGCTGGGCTGCAGCGGATTGCCCGAGGCCTCGAAAGCGATCGGGCTGACCAAAATAAAAGCGGGTTGCTGGTTGTCATTCTTTTTGAACTGTGTTTTCTTTTTTTCAATCCACCGCTGATAGTTGTTCTTGAATGCTTCCAGTTGCGCCGCGCCGGTGCCGGCAAATGATTCGTTAAATCCGAAAAAGCAAATGAACAAATCGGGAGCAAAGACTTCCAAGGGGTCGTCGATCGCGGTGTAATTGCCGGGCCGTTGTTGAATACCGACTTCGTCAGCCGGCCAACCGAAGTTACGCATTACTATTTCTTGCTCGGCCAGTTGGCGATGCAAAATCGTTTCAAAATTACCGAACAGGTTCATACGCTCGGCTAACGAATTGCCCACCAGCGCGATCCGTTGGTGTTGGCGAAATTCGAGCGGTTCGTCTTCCGCAGCGGCCGTCGAGCCATTGGCGAGCAGCAGCGTGGTGGCTAACAAAGTCAGCAGGAACCGTAGCGGTTTTGGCATGATTGATTCCACGAACATTGCGATGGTAACAGGTGGGAAATAAAAGCTCGGAGCGTGGGCGGCCAAAGAAAGGCCCCTCCGCAGGCAGGAGCTCCGATTATAGCCAACCGCAGGAACAACTTCAAAGCACCAAACTCGGCGACTAAAGCGGGGACTTAATCGCGGGAAGTGTACGAGGAATACGGGCAATGCTCAGCAGAGCCCGGCGATGGGTTGACCCTGATAAATTTGATGTGGCCGGTCCTCCACGTCATGCCAGACCGCTGTGGGTGGAATCCCCAAGGCATGATAAATCGTGGCGGCAAAGTTCTCTGGCGTAACAGGCTGCGATGCCGGATAGGCTCCGATTGCATCGGTGGAGCCGATTACATTACCTCCCTGAACTCCCCCGCCAGCAAACATTACCGACTGGGCCGCTCCCCAGTGGTCGCGGCCAGGTAACTTGTAATGTTTTTCCAGTAGGGAAATTTTCGGCGTCCGCCCAAATTCGCTGGCCACCACCACCAACGTCTCCTCCAATTCACCACTAGCGGCCAGATCATCGAGCAAGGCTGAGAGCGCCTGATCGGTCGGCGGTAATAACTTGTCCTTTAAATGTGGAAAGGCGTTTCCGTGGGTGTCCCAAGACTCATTGTTACCGAGATTGACCTGGATTAAATTCACCCCGGAACTCACCAACCGCCGGGCCATCAATAGCGACCAACCAAAAGCATTATTGCCATATCGCTCGAGGTCCCGATCATCCGAGCGGGTTACATCTAAGGCTCGCTGAACCTTGCTGTCGGTGAGCAACGAGATCGCACCCTGCCGGAGCCGATCGAACTTTTCGGTTTCGGCAAAACTGGCAAGTACTTGCCGCTGATGACGGAGGGTTTCGAGCAACTGCAAGCGGCCTTCGATGCGCCGCAATCCCAGCCCCTCGGGGAGACTTAACTGAGGAGCCTGAAAGAGCCGCTCATCGGCGACTCCCCGCTGCTGATGATCGAAACTGTACTCGGGAAAAGCCCCGTAGGCTTTGCTGTGAAAGGGCGAAGCCTGGATCATCCAAGGATCGTGAGGTGAGCCCATTTCGCCGGCATTTTGGCCGGGAATCACGCGGCCGCTGGAATGGACCAAACGTTCTGGCAGCACGACGGCCGGGGGAAGATTATTTCGCGGCAGCGTGGCCCGGCCGGCAAGTGCGGCAATCGAAGCGTTATCGCTGCGACTCGGTTGGTTGGGACTAAACCCGGTCGGCAATTGCGTGCGGCCAGTCAACATAATGTGATGCGCGGCCGAATGCTCGTTAGACTGATGAGTCAATGAGCGGCAAAGCGACCACAATTCGCTCCGCTGAGCTAGCTGCGGCAAGTGCTCGCAAATGTGTAGTCCGGGCGTTTTAGTCGCGATCGGGCTGAATTCACCGCGCACGCTGTCGGTTGCCAGCGGCTTCATGTCAAAACTCTCGTGCTGGGCAAGTCCTCCAGAGAGAAAAACGAAGATGCACGACTTGGCCTTGCCAGCAGGTAGTTCGCCCGCACTTGCCCGAGACTCACGCAGGCCAGACAAATGATTCATGCCCAAGCCGAGAATCCCAATCGCACCTGCTTGCAACGCTTGGCGTCGGGATAACGGGTTGTGTTGCCAAGGGGTGGGCGAGCCGGACTGGATTCGAGCCATGATGCACCTGCAACAAGGGGGAGGGACTCTGAGCGTGGCTGATTTCCAGTCCCAGCATACCCGATCTCCCGCCGCTCAGCACTAAACAGCTACGCGAAAAGCCGGCGGACCCGCAGCAGCGGCGCCAAAGCGAACAGGCAAGCTGCCAAAAAGCAGATTGGAATTGCCAGTTCGACCAGTTCTTCGGTCGCGATCACGAGCGCTTGCGTTGCCCGCGGAATATCAGCAACCAGTGATTTAAATATCCGTCGGCTGGAATCGAGCACCTTCGAAATTGGCAACAACAGCAGCCCAACCGCCACCAACAAGGCTACCGAATTACCGGCTCGCAAGCGAACAAGAAACAAACCGAAATGCCGCGAGACAGTGGCGATCAACAACCAGCCGATCAGTCCCATCACCACAATGACCACCAGCTTCTCCGAGATGGCGACAGAAGAATCGAAGTAGTAGCTGAGCTTCATGACCCCTTCCGTAGTCCACAACTTGTGCCAATCGAACTCACGGCAGGCCAACAACACCAGGCACATCCCCAGCATGACAGTGTTGACGCCCGAGCGTTGGCAAACCTCTGGAGCACTGGCCGCTGAAAGGGAACTGGCTGACGAGAATAGTTGTGATGCCTTTCGCAGACTCCCAAACTGCAGTAGGGACGCCACCATCAGCCCCGTCCCAGCCGCAATCAGCCCCGTCCCAGTCACCAAATAGCCCCAGCCGGAAGCCAGCTCTATTGGCCCCGCTTCGCTTAACCACCACTGAAACTCCGAAAGCCGAAGATTCGCCAGCATCCAGGCAAGCGGCAAACAGCAGGCGAACACCCCGCCGGTCACGACCAGCAACCGCTTCAATAATAACGACCAACGCCCGCTAGCCGCGGACCGATCTGAGCCATGCTCGCAAGCTGTTTGTGATTCATGTACGGAATCTCCCTCAGCCTGAGAAAAATCACCAGATGAAGAAATGCCGCTAACGAAAGTTGGAAACATATGGCTGCTAACTACCGGTTGCCAAAACGGAGAAAAACACTCTTTCCATGCAAATGAAAATTCAACAATTTTTCCCTGTTAACAACCTTCCTAACCTCGCGTCGAGGCCAATCCGCCATGCGGCAGCTAAAGAAATGCCCTCAAAATAGCCGGCGAAGACAGTAAAAAAGCTGTTTGACCCGAGCGAGCAAACCCGACGCCCCCACAACGGAACGCGAAACGTGAATCAGAGCACACAAGAGGGGCACGCGGGGGCAAAGAACAGCGGCAGAGCTCTGAAATCTGGAAAACGCGTGCAGATTCGGTTAACCAAATGAAACCCCCGCAGAAATCAAGCTTATTTTCTGCGGCGTGATAACTGCCCCTAAGCGCACCTAAGCTGCGAGCCAAACACCCTTAAGGGAAGGTATCGCAAGAAAAAAGAAAAAACTTCAAAAAAGTAGTTGAGTTTTCTGAAACTTGCTTAGGATTTGAGTGTGCCGTGAAAGCGCATGGCAACATTCCCCCATCCGCAGATTTGCAGAGGGGGGGACGAGCTTTAACATGCGTTAATCTCAACGTTCAAGGTGTTCACGCCCCCTAGCGGGGTGCAACGTCATTCCCTTTTTTTTGCATCATTGTGAACATGCCGTCGCAAGCGGCAGCCTGTGGGACGTTGGAATCGTTTTTATTAGCCGGTGTTTGCCGGCGGGACGTTCAGGGTAAGATTTTTCATCATTTTTTGAGGTGTTTCACATGCGGAACGCACGACTTGAGACAACAGTCCGTGCTCGCCAAGGTTTTACCTTGGTGGAGTTGCTGGTGGTCATCGCGATCATCGGTATTTTGGTG
>CAZHTX010000300.1:0-7328 GCA_964535475.1 uncultured Pirellulaceae bacterium | reverse complement strand
GGTTGTGCTCGGGCTGGTGACGTTTCGTGTCTTCGGTGGATTGGAAGAAATTGAGACCCGCGTCGCCGATCAGATGTACTCTTTTTTCGGTGTCCCCGATGTTTCGAATGACGCCTACAGCAGTCTGGAGGTCACGGAGCTCGAGCCGCCGGAGGCAAACTCGATCAGTCCAGGAGCCGATGAAGCGGAGGAAACCGAGGCGGCCGAAGGGGCTGTAGAGGCCGACGAGGAACTCGCAGCGCAACCGCCGCTTGCCGAGGGAATCGGCGACCAATTGATGCCTGAGGAGGAGAATCCGACCGTTGACTCCAAGGCCGAGCGTCAACAAGTGCAAGCCAGTATCCGCTGGGCGCTTCGTGAGTTGACCCAAAAAGTATCGACGGTCGATTTTGCCAGTATCGGCGTGGTTGGATTGCTGCTGTTTATCTATGCGGCGATCGCCTTGGCCGATTCGGTGGAAAGTGTCTTTAATTTGATCTACTCGGCCCCCTCGGGGCGGCCTATTCACCTCCGCGTGGCCATCCATTGGTCGATTATTACTTTAGGTTCCGCTCTGTTGGCGATGAGTCTTTATTTGAGCGCGCAGTTGGTCGATTACGTCAGCAGTGCGACCGGCTGGTCTACTACGGCCTATATCAATCGCGCTTTGGCGCTATTGTCCGGCTGGGTGTTATTGTTCCTGTTGTATGCGCTGATGCCCAACACCCGCGTCAGCCTGCCGGCAGCCGTATTCGGCTCTTTTGTGGCCGCAGCACTCTGGGAATTCGCCAAATTTGGTTTCCAAGTCTACGTTTCCAAAGCGGTTCCTTATTCGGCCCTGTATGGTTCCTTGGGGCTAATACCACTGTTTTTATTTTGGGTTTATTTGACTTGGTTTATTATTCTTTTCGGGTTGGTTTGGACTTATACTTTGCAGACGGCTCCAGGGTACGTTCCCACGAAAGAGGAGGATGACATTGCTGACGAGCTATTGCCGGGAGATCCCCAGTGGTTGCTGTTGGTGATGATCGAGTTAGCCACCGCTTATCAGCAGGGAGAGGCGTTGGGGCGCGAGCAGCTGCGATTGAGGTTGAAGTTGCCGACTCGCGTGATTCAGCCCATGATTGAGATCTTGGATCGCGCTCATTTTTTGCGGCCGGTCGATTCCCAGCAGTCCAGCCAGTATGTGCCTTCCCGTCCGGCGGACCAGATCAAGGCCAACGATGTGCTGCGTGCTGGTCGGTTTGAACCACAGTCGCGGCACAGTCGCGGGTGGGAGGCGCTGCGGGCGCTCCGCCGCCACGATGAATCATTGCTGGCCGATAAAACGCTGGCCGATTTAATCGCCCCCTAGATTCCCCTGTTTCCTCCAGGCTTGTTTTTTGGTAATTCCCAAGATAGATGCCGAATTTTTCTGCGTCGGGACCTGGCCAGCTTGTGACTGCCGGCCTCCAAAAGGTGTAGTCTGAGTCGCTCACATGCCAATCGATGTTCCGCTCAACCGCTCCCATCAGACCGCTGTATTGAGCGGTTTTTGTTGGCTGTTGGTCGGTTGCGTCTTGGCTTTGCCGGCGATGGCGCAAGCTCCGCTGGTTGGTTCGCCGCTAGTTGGTCCGCCGGCGAGCGGTTTTGGCAGTTCGCTCGATAGCTATTCTTTGGCAGAGTACGACTCTTTGGGTATGGCTGCTCAGCCACAATTCTTGCCGTTGGAGATATTGTACCCCTCCTATTTGGCTGGGCCAAAAGAGCCTCGAATCGGCACCCAGATATTTAACGAGCGTGACGACGGTGCCCTGTGGGACACGACGTTGGGGGGCCGTTTTGGCTGGCTGCGTGGCAGTGACTCGCTCGGTCGATTATGGCAAGCTGACGTCGAGGGAGCGGCGATCCTGCGGCTCGATCCCAACGAGGAGATTGATTTGCGGAGTGTCGATTTTCGGGCCGGTATTCCGTTGACGATGGCTTGGGGGCCTAATCGATGGAAGTTTGCCTACTATCATCTTAGCGCCCACATTGGTGATGAATTTTTGATCAAAAATCCCACCTTTAATCGTTTAAACTATGTGCGTGACGCTTTAGTGTTGGGCTATTCGCGTTACTTTGGAGAACGCGTGCGACTGTATGGCGAAGCGAGCTGGGCCTTCTATCGTGAAATCAGCGAGCCGTGGCAGTTTCAATTCGGTTACGAGTATGCTCCCACACGGCCCACCGGAATCTTAGGGGCACCATTTTTTGCCATCAACGCTCAGCTCCGTGAAGAGGTGAATTACAGCGGCACCACCACCTTGCATGCTGGCTGGGCGTGGCGCGAACCGCGTGCGGGGCGGTTGTTACGAACAGGGTTTTTCTTGCAAACCGGCAAGTCGCACCAGTATGAGTTTTTTGATGAGAGTGAGACTCAGATCGGGGCTGGACTCTGGTACGATTTCTAAAAAAATAAACCACCAGGAAAATCCTGGTGGTTCACGCGTGTCGTGTTTACTGAGTTGCCAGCTTCCTTGGCAGCATTTTAAGAGTCGTCATTCTCGCTATTTCCTGATTCGCTATTACTGGAGGCGTTGTTCGCCGACTCAGCGTCGTCACCAGCTTCTTCTGAGCTTGCTGCGGGGGCGTCAGTGGCCTGTCCGGTCTGCCCATCTTGGTTGGCTTGTCCGCTGGCAGCGCCTTCTTTGCTCATGCTTTCCACCGTTTTTGTCAGCTCTTCAACTTGCTGACTTAGCTGACGCACTTCTTGTTGCAAACGATTGATCATTTGCATATTCCCTCCGCCATCCATCTGGCCATCGTCCATTCCCGGGCCACCATCCATGCGGGGACGAGCCATGGAGCGTTGGTCGCTGGCGAATGATTGCAGCTTGGCGGTCAGCGTTTGTTGTTCGCCGCCATCGCGTTTGACAGTCAGATCCAACTCGTCACCAGGGCTTCGCTGGTCGACGATGTCGATCAGGTCTTGGGGCGAGTTAATTTGCCGACCGTTCGCCGTGACGATGATATCACCGGAGCGGAGGCCTGCAGCGGCCGCCGCACTACCGCGGGCAACATTTTGAATTTTCACTTGTTCCGCCTCGGAAGTCATGGAAATGCCCAGCCGAGCGCCATCCCGATTATCAATCCGAACTCGGTATGGCTGACCCTCCAGGTTAAAGCGAGTCACCACATTCTCGCGCCCACTGGAGCCAGCGGTTTGCCCGCCAAACTGATTTCCGTACTGCTGACTTCTGTATTGAGGAAAGTACTGGCGACCGTACTGATCTCTATAAATCGGCTGACCTTGTTGCTGGTAACCGTATTGCCCCGGCTGGACCGGTCGGTATTGATACTCGCGTTGATAGCGATAATTTGGCTGTTGGCCTGGGAAGCTTGGCTGCTGGTATTGGCGATCAGAACCGAACTGTTGGTCGACTCCGGCTTGCACACCCGAGCGAACGGCTTCGCCAAAGTTTTGACCTTGAGTGATCCCGCGGGCGGCCTCGCCGACACCCGTTTGCACTGGGTTGTTGAATCCGGACTGAGCGGGGTTCAGTTGCCGTTCAATCTGTGAGCCTTGAGAGTCTTGGGCAATCGCCGGGGCACTAATTAACAGGCCTGTCATGCCGATGCCCGCTGAGCATCTGCGGAGCAGTGAGGAGAGACGCCGACGGTGTGTGGGGGTTGGTGCGAATTTCATCAGTTCGATCTTCCTTTAACGAGAAGGTTTTCTAACACAAAACTTCACAATCAGCCTCACACCTTAGCGAAGCGGGGAGTCGTGAAGCGTTGTTACAAACAGATGAATCAAGCCGCAATTGATGTACCGTTTCTCCTATCCTCGATTGCGCTCATCAATTTGATCGTTCAGGGTAAGTGTGTCATAGATGTAGCCTAGCCCAAACAGCCCACCGGTAAGCAACCAGATCAACCCGGTGACAATCTTGCCCATGTAAAAGCGATGAAGTCCGAGCCAGCCGAGGAACAGGTGCAGCAGCCAAGTGACGGAATAGTCGAGGCGACCGGACGGATAGCGGCGACTGGCCGACTCGGCCATGCTGGGGATAAATACCAAATCGATGATCCAGCCGATCAGAAACAGTCCGCCAGTGAAAAACCAGAGGATGCCGGTTAGTGGGCGACCATAATAAAAGCGATGGGCGCCAAGGAATCCGAACAACCAAAAGATATAGCCGACCCAAATCGGATGTGATGGCTCCGCCGGTAGCGAATATTCTGCAGCGTACTTTCGCGGGGCAGCAGTTTCTGAGTGCACCGGCCGCGGCTGCGAGGGGGTCTGTTTGGCGGGAGCATACACGGAAGGAATGACCTTAGGTGGAAAGGTAACGCGGATAAAAGTCACTGGGTTTTATTCGCCAGTGAGCGGGCGATCTTCCCCGATTCGCGAGGAAATTCTCTGTTTTTGCAGCAAATTCCGTTCCCGCTTGCCGTTGGCCGCTTGGTCTCGTTATCCTGGTTGCCGGGAACTGGACCGCTGATCATAAATGAACGTTTGGACCAATCGCCGTGCGTTATGCCGAGCTACACTGCAAAACAAATTTTTCGTTCCTTCGCGGAGCCAGCCATCCGGACGAATTGGTCTCGCGTGCTAGTCAGCTCGGCTATGCGGGTTTGGCGGTCACCGATCAAACTTCCCTGGCGGGAGTGGTGCGAGCTTGGGGGGCAGCTAAGGATCTCAACTTCAAGCTCTTAGTGGGAACCGAAATCGCCCCGCAGTCCGCGCCTCCGATGGTTCTTTGGGCAACTGATCGGGCCGCCTACGGCCGCATGTGTCGTCTGATCAGCCGCGGTCGATTGCGTTGTGAAAAAGGGCAAGCTCAGCTTCACTGGGAGGACCTTGTGGAGCTGAGCGAGGGGTTGCTCTGCGGCATAATGGTCCCCGAGCAGGGTGAATGGGCCGATCATCAAGTGTTGCTGCGAGGGTTGCAGCAAGTCGGTGAGCTGTTTGGCGATCGCACCTATCTATTGTGTGAGCTGACTCAAGGGGTTGATGATCAAGGTAAATTGGCTCAACTGCGCGCTCTGGAGGCAGCCAGTCGTGTCCCCTTGGTGGCCGCTGGTGATGTGCATTATCACCTGCCCGAGCGAATGTTGTTACATGATTGTCTGACGGCCATCCGCTCCGGGCAGACCATTGATCAAGTGCATGCGGCCCGTTTTGCCAATGCGCAACGCCACCTGCGCGGCTTGCCGGAAATTGCCGCGATCTATCACAAGTCGCCCGAGTTAATCGAGCGCACCGGCGAAGTGCTCGATCGCTGCGATTTTCGGTTGGATTCCTTGCGTTATGAGTATCCGGAAGAGCTGGCGCCCGAGGGGAAAACACCGTTGGAGCATCTCAAACGTTTGACTTGGGAAGGTGCGAAGGCACGTTGGCCAGGCGGTGTGCCCGAAAAGATCATCGATGGTTTGCGACATGAATTGGTGTTGATTTCCGAGTTGCGATATGAAGCCTATTTTCTCACGGTTTGGGATTTAGTGCGGTTTGCGCGTGAACGCAACATTTTGTGTCAGGGCAGGGGGTCAGCGGCTAATTCAATGGTTTGTTATTGCCTGGGAATCACCAGCGTCGATCCGGGGCGAATGAATTTATTGTTCGAACGATTTATTAGTCGAGAGCGTGACGAGGCACCTGACATTGATGTTGACTTTGAGCATCAGCGCCGAGAGGAGGTTTTGCAATATATATATGCTAAGTACGGGCGTGAGCGCGCTGGCATGACCGCGGTGGTGATCTCATATCGAAGTAAGAGCGCGGTTCGAGACATTGGCAAAGCGCTGGGAGCGGCGGCTGACACGATTGATCGTTTTGCCAAAGTTGCCGGCTCGCGCGGCGGGTATTCAGAATGGCACGAGCGGATGGCCGCGGCCGGTTTGGACGCGACTTCCGAACTTGGTCGTCGCTGGGTTTACTTGTTAGAGCAATTGATAGGTTTTCCTCGCCATCTTTCGCAGCACGTCGGCGGTATGGTAATCACCGCTGGACCATTGTGCGAACTGTCTCCCATCGAAAATGCTGCGATGGCCGATCGTACGGTCATTCAGTGGAACAAGGATGACTTGGAGGAATTGGGGATCCTTAAAGTCGACTGCCTTTCGCTGGGCATGCTGTCGGCGTTGCGGCGGTGTTTTGAGTTGGTCGAAAAACATTTGGGGCAACGTTGGTCGTTGGCGACATTGCCACCGGGGGACGCCGCCACCTACGCAATGATCCAGCGCGCCGACACGATGGGCGTTTTTCAGATCGAGAGTCGTGCTCAGATGAGCATGTTGCCGCGTCTCAAGCCCACCTGTTTTTATGATCTCGTGATCGAGGTTGCCATTGTAAGACCCGGTCCAATTCAGGGGCAAATGGTGCATCCGTATCTGAAGGCCCGAGAGAATCCCGAGGCGGTGGTTTATCCGACTCCAGAAATTCGCCAGGTCTTAGTGAAGACCTTAGGCGTGCCACTCTTTCAAGAACAGGCGATGCGTTTGGCGGTCGTGGCCGCTGGATTTACCCCCGGCGAAGCCGACCAACTGCGAAGGGCCATGGCTGCCTGGCGGCGTCCAGGTGTGATCGATCAACTCCGCCTCAAGTTGATGGAAGGAATGCGTGAGCGCGGTTTAAGTGAGTTGTTTGCCGAGCAGGTATATCGGCAAATCCGCAGCTTTGGCGAATATGGTTTTCCCGAGTCCCACGCAGCCAGTTTCGCATTGTTGGTGTACGCATCGTGTTATCTCAAGTGTCACTATCCGGCCGCCTTCTGCGCCGCGCTGCTCAATAGCCAGCCGATGGGATTTTACGCGCCGGCTCAACTCGTCGCCGACGCGCAGGAGCATGGTGTGCGGGTCTTGCCGGTCGATGTCAATCACAGCCAATGGGACTGCACCCTTGAGCCCGCGGGCGATGGCCAGTTATCGTTGCGGCTCGGTTTGCGGATGATTCGCGGTTTACCGCAACGGATGGCCGATTGCTTGCTGGCGGCGCGCGAGGCGGCTGGACCATTCACAAGCATCGAGGAAATGACGCGGAGAACGAAAATCGGTCAAGCCGTGCTTGCCCTGTTGGCAGATGCTGACGCCTTGGCATCCGTTACGATCAATCGACGAGCCGCGCTCTGGGATACGCTCGGGCAAGAGAAGTCAGGTCAAGAGTTGCCGTTGTTGGCGGCCGTTGATTCATTGTTGCCGGAGGACGATTGGCAGCAGTTAGAACCGCTGACTTCGTTGGAGGAGGTTTACGCTGATTACAACACCGTTGGCCTCAGTCTCAAGGGGCATCCGCTGCAATTTTGTCGCCAGGAATTGACGGCGTTGCGATGTGTCACGGCTCGCAAGTTGCCCGAATTACGCAGTGGTCGCCATGTAACGGTTGCCGG
>CAZHTX010000299.1:0-7339 GCA_964535475.1 uncultured Pirellulaceae bacterium | reverse complement strand
GCAGCCAGAAGTTAAGGCTCTTCTGTGCAGCCGGCGAAAAAAATAAGCCGTCGGTTGGTGCTGAACGTGCGCGCCGAGCAGTCGAAATCTGGCAAAAACCAGCCCAGTTTGCCCGCCATCACTCGGGCTTCCCGCGTCCAACCCCGGCGCCAGCCAGAAATCCGTCCCCGCCGCCCACGCGCAAGCTAAATCAGCGGGACCTGTCCCCGTCTTTCCTTGCTTTCCTGTTTTTCCTCGTCCTTCGAACCGAGACGTGACAGCAACACGCTAGCCGTTCTGCAAACATGAACACATTGGCTTTGGGCGGGATGACCCAGTACTCAAGGTTGCGTTTGGTATTCATTTTGTTTTTTTAGCGTCCGCCGAACCGTTTGATGACTGATCGTCGGAGCGATTTCCAGTTCGACGACCTTACGTGCCAGCAGACGCAAAGTCCATTTCCCGAAACCCTTTGGTGGATCGCCCAAACGCATCGAGATAATCTTCGCTTCCTGTTCTCCATCAAGCAGTTTCTCGATGGGAGGAGATTGACGCGGCTTGCGATCGAGAGTTTCCTCAAAGCCGTTTTCGACAAATCGTTTGCGATCGTTTTCGACGGTCTTGGTCCGACAATCAAGGGCTTCGGCAATCTTCGCGTCTGACAAACCCAGATCCGCCTTGAGCAAGATATTGGCTCGCTCGCCCTTGGCCTAGATCTGGGGAAGCACTATCTTGGGATCGAGCTTTTCCGCTTCCCGGAACTCCGCATTCGCACCCGCTTCGTCACCCTGCTTGGCTTTGATAAAGCCACGCGTGACGTGCACTTGCGCCATGTCGGTGGCACCCTGCTCGGCTGTCTGTAAATCGGCCTCGGCCGCAGCCAAATCGCCCGCGTCGGCCAGGCAGATCGCCCGCTTCAAAGTGGCGCTGACAAAATGATCCGCATCCAAGCCGCCACCTGTTAACGCTTGGTCAAAACTCTCTTTCGCTTCCGCGTAACGTTCTGCCTGAAAAGCTTCCAGTCCCGCGTCGTAGGCTTGTTGTGCCGAGGCGATTTCGACACCATCGACCTTGCCTCCGGAACAGCCGACAAGTGTGACACTGGCTGCTAGGCAGGCCAGCATTAACGAGATGGCAGGCAAGGGGTTTCGCGAGCATCGGGTACGCAGCGGCATGTTAGCCAGCTGTACTTGGGTCTTGGTAACCATGGGCAGTTGCATGTTGGCTGTAGCAAAGGTTGGAAATGAGCCGGTCAGACGTTAGGGCATCTGAAATACTTCGCCGTTAGCTCGGGTGCCCAAGCTCCGCCAAACGTTCAGATCGATCGTGCTGGTGAAAGTTCGCACGCTGCCATCCCCAAGGCCCGCGTTGACAACGTCTTGGTGCATGCTGCGAGCTGAGATGATGGCGTGTTCACCCGGTGCATCTGGAATCGCACTCCAGCTGCCGCAGTCATTGAACCTCCAGTTGGGAGGCGCCACGTGGTTGTACATCGTGCTGGAGTAAAATCCAAATGGCCAGCCGTTAGAAAAATCTGAGCCGTCAAGCCAACGTCCAGCAGAGTTAAAGTGGAATCGCGAAGGCGAACCGTTAAATGTCATGCAGTCGGCCATGAGGGCATCGGGGGCCCACATCATATTGGCTCGCCCAGGAGTGGTGATAATGTCCTCGATCCGCGGCGGAGTGACGGAGAGATCCATCCCGCTTCCCTTGGTTCGCTCTGAAAAGAACACGGTGTTGGAGAGACCATCACTCATCGCCGAAGTTTGCAAATGGGTGCCGATGGTGAAGGCACCATTGCCACCGCTCAGGAAACCATGAGCGCTAGCACTAATGTTGTTATTGTTGCTGGAATTCTCCGCACCGCCGTAGGGTGTCGAGCCGCCAAAGTTATAACGATAATTGTTTTCCGAAACGACGCGGCCGGTGTTGGCATCGGAGGGACAAATGAACATCCCGCCCGCTTGTGAGTAAGCCGGGTAATTCGCATTCGTGGGCACACCGCCAGTGGTCAGCCGAACTGCGGTGGGTACCGAAAAGTCGATCAAGTTGTAGAGGTTTGCCTGCTCAATGTAGGGCAAAATCGCCGAGTGCACCGAGCGGAATCCGGTCCATTGGCCGGAGGCCGGATTTTGGTCGACCGAATTGTAGTTGGTGTATCCGGCACGAGCTGTCCCGTTGATCACCCAGTCCGGAGCCAGTCGTCCGGCCGGGAAGCGACGGTTCGCCGACTCGTAATTGTGCAGCGCCAGCATGATCTGCTTGAGGTTGTTCGAGCACTCCATGCGTCGGGCCGCTTCGCGGGCTGCCTGCACGGCTGGCAATAGCAAGCCGACCAAAATCCCAATGATGGCGATGACGACCAGTAATTCGACCAGCGTGAATCCGCCGGTTCGGCTGGTTTTTGAGCTATTCATAACTCAGTTCCAAAACTCAAATTTAATAGAAAAAAATCGTAACAGGAAGCTTTCTTGTGTTTTATACCCGTTTCCCGGTCTTTGACTATTGCTGGTGCCGGTCAAAATGCGCGATCCTTAACCAAATTTTCATCTGATTTTAAGGCGGATCTCAGGTAGGGTGGCTTTAAGCCCCCTTAGCAGCTTCTCTTGCCGATTTATTGCCCCTGCTTGACGAGGCTAATGACAAATTTAGTCAGTAAAAATTGCACATCGCAGCTGGTTGCTACCGGCTGCTGGGTTGTCATCAAAAAAAAATTGCGTCTTTCCTTGTCGCAGTTCGCGCCCCACTTGCCATCGTCCAGTAGTCAATTAGTTGTCTGACATCATTAACTGCTGGTGGCCCATCATGCACAACAAACTCACGCGTCGAACCTCGTTGCGGGCGCTTGGCCTGGCGACGCTGGCAGCCTCATTGCCGCTAACATCGACCCCGGGGCAGGAACTTCCCGGTTCAGAGCCGATGACTGAGTGGTTGCGCAAGCTATCGGCCAACGCATCTGCGCTTCGCGACCGTCAAATTTCCAGCCTTCAGTGGCAGGAAGCGATGGATCAAATCTACGCAGGCACGCCACTGGACGCCTTGCGTAATCGGCTAGACTTCAACGCTTTGCGTAAGCAGATTATCAATCAAATTCCCGACGATCGTGGCGAACTGTTTCACCGCGTGATGTTACCGGGCAATGGGCAGCCAGGAGAAGTTGGAGCCGAGGCGCCACGAATGCTAATCACCAAAGTGGCCTACATTCGTAAGGGTCGCAGCATACCGCCTCATGGCCATTCAAACATGGCTAGCGCGTTTTTATGTATCTCTGGCCAGTTCGCGGTAAAGCAATATGACAAATTAGAAGACCGAGACGAACACCTGATTCTTCGCCAATCGGTTGACGAATCTGGGGCGGGCGTAGGCAGTTGGTCGAGTATCTCAGATTATCGCAACAACGTTCATTGGCTAACCGCCAAGACC
Source organism: uncultured Pirellulaceae bacterium (assembly GCA_964535475.1). Classification (GTDB taxonomy): domain Bacteria; phylum Planctomycetota; class Planctomycetia; order Pirellulales; family Pirellulaceae; genus Laterigemmans. Next base: position 3,937 of record CAZHTX010000299.1, on the reverse strand, counting down.
GATGACAGTTTCCTTTTTACCAGTAAGTTGATCGCGGTCGAGTCCGGGCGAGAGTTAAACGGTCGCATCAACGTCGATGTTAAACGCGCCGATTACCTTGGTTCTGGAACATTGCGGGCACGTAAGATCAGTGCTCGCGAAGCTGCCGAGTTGTATTGAGCGGTCGCCGTCGGTTCTTATCGTGCTTAGACCTGGACAGACGTGCTTGTCAGTTCACTTCCGGCACACACGGAGTGAGCTTCAGGTTTAGGGTGTCGAAATAGGCGAGTCGATTGGGGATAGTCGATTCGATCGTTTGGTAGAGCTCTTTCGAGATGCGATCGCCGCGATGTCGCCAAGCGAAATAGAGCAGAAACGACTCAGCGATATCTTCGCGCTGCGGATTATCTTTCGCATAAGAAGAAATGAATTTTTTGTCAGCGGCTTGCGCTTTCCGCCAACCATCTGCCCGCGCGTAAACACCATCCAGCGAGGTGTGAGATGATTCGTGAATAAACGTCTCTTCGAGGATGCCATCGCGGGCATATTTTTTGCCCTGATCGACATGGATGAGTAAGTTGTTATTGCCACCGCCGAACAGTTGATCGCCTTTGTGAATCCAGACAGTCTTCACTTTGCTGCGGAGCACTTGTGGGATACGACCGATCACTGGCAGGTAAAACTCCGCCTCAGCTCCAGCTTCTTCACGTGAGAACTCGCGGTTTACTTGCACCTCGATAGCCGGGCTGTCGTTAAATGTCGCCTCGAACAGCCAAGCTTCGGTGCTCGCGAAGCTGTTGGTGCGTCGGTCGAACATGCGGCGCTCGGCTACTTCCCTAAACCTGAGACTAACAAAGGCGGTTGGATCGGCATCGGTGACGATCTTCTTTTCAAGAAATATGGTCCCATGGAAAGGAGGTTTAGCATCGCAAGTCCGCATAGCCCCGAGGAGGTTGGCAGCGATCATCAGCAAGCTTCCCACGGCGACATTAAATTTTAATACTCGGCGAAGACTTCGAAAGCGGGATAAGCAGTACATGTTTTTGCGTTTTGATGAGATGGATTTAGAGGTGGCGGTAATGGCGATGTGACGCCTGAGACTTTTGGCTGCAGTCGCTCATCATACCGCATTGGCAGAGCAACCTGAGAGGCCCGGGTGTTTCATCTGCGTTGTGGATAGTTTTTTTGCGCAAGTGCTATGTCGGCCTCGGGAACTCCCAAGCGGCTGGCGACTAACTATAATTTTAACCGTTAGTTCCGTCCTGCTGACGCGTACCCCATTCGGCCACGCTAGGATTTTGGTGCTAGTCCCCAACGCTTGCCCCGTGTTCTCCCAAGATTGTGACTTCTTCATGTGTGACTTCTCTTCGATGTTCTTTTGGCGATCATTTGCGCTAGCAGCTTGCTGGGGATCCATACTCGCCCCGCTACCTCTGCTCGCTCAAACTCAGACGAATCGCAGTGACGCGACGCTCGATGATGACTACGGGGCGGTCAAGTGGCGGTGCATTGGCCCATTTCGAGGGGGGCGATCGGTTTGCGCCAGCGGAGTTGTTGGTCATCCGCAGACTTATTTCATGGGGACGACCGGTGGTGGGCTCTGGAAAACAGCAGACGCCGGCCATCACTGGACGAATGTCTCGGATGGTTACTTTCAGACCGGTTCGGTGGGAGCTGTGGCAGTCTCCGAGAGCGATCCCCATGTCGTTTACGTTGGTATGGGGGAGCACGCGCCGCGAGGCGTTATGACTTCCCACGGGGATGGAGTCTATAAGTCGACCGACTCAGGCAAAACGTGGCAACACTTGGGGTTGGCCGAGACAGAGCATATCTCCCGGATCGTGATTCACCCAAAGAACCCCGATCTTGTGTATGTCGCCGCGCAGGGTGCTTTGTACGGTGATTCCTCGCAGCGTGGAATTTATAAATCAGCTGACGGAGGCAAAACCTGGCAGCATGTTCTGTTTGTCAACCAACGTACCGGTTGCGCGGAGTTGTCAATCGATTTTAGCAACCCGCAAGTGCTCTACGCAACGATGTGGGAGCATCAACGTAAACCTTGGATCATGATCAGTGGCGGTGAGGGAAGCGGGGTTTATAAGACGTCCGACGGCGGTGAATCCTGGAGGCAGATCGAGGACGGATTGCCGGAAGAAAAAGGGAAGATGGCGGTCGCTGTTTCCAGGTCCAACCCAGAGAAAGTCTATCTATTACTCGAAAGTGATAGTGACGAGGAAAAAGGGGGGCTGTTTGTTTCCACTGATGCCGGTGCCAAATGGAGTCGCGTCAGCAACGATCACCGATTGACCCAGCGGGCTTGGTACTACACCGAAGTTTTCGTTGATCCACTCGATGAACACACCGTATATGTTTTAAGTGCCCCCGCGCTGCGATCGATCGATGGCGGAAAGAGCTGGGAAACGCTCGCGGGCACTCACGGAGACTTTCACGACCTCTGGATTAATCCTCACAACTCTCGCAACATGGTGATTGCCAATGATGGCGGCGCGGCGATTACCTTTAACCAAGGAGCTAGTTGGTCGCGGCAAAGCAACATGCCAACCGCCCAGCTTTATCGATTGAACGTGGACAATCGCTTTCCCTACCGTGTCTACGCGGGACAGCAGGATAACACTTCGCTGGTTATTTCTAATCTCGAGTTGGGTAGTGGCAGGATTAGCGAAAAAAGTTGGCAAACATCGGCGGGTGGAGAAAGCGCGTTTCTTGCCTTCGACCCTGATAACCCACGTTACGTCATGGGCGGAAGTTACCTGGGTACGATCGAAGTGCTCGACACTGATGCGGTCGCCGGAACTAAAATCATGTCCGCACCGATTCAGTATCTCGGTCGGGCCGCTCGCGATATGAAATACTTGTTTAATTGGAACGCGCCGATAATCTGGTCGCAACACGAACCAAACACATTCTATCACGCCGCTCAATATCTGTTGCGAACTCGCGATTTGGGGCAGACTTGGGAAGAACTCTCTCCCGACTTGACTCGAAATCAGGATCACCGACAGGGTAAGGGGGGCGGGCCGTTGACGGTCGAAGCGGTCGGTGCGGAGAATTATGGGACAATCAGCTACGTGGCCGAATCACCTCATGAGCCGGGGGTGATCTGGACTGGTAGCGATGATGGACTCGTCCAGCTGACTCGCGATGCGGGGCAAACGTGGTCCAACGTGACTCCCCAAGATTTGGATGAGTGCTTGATCAACGCGATCGAAATTTCACCGCATGATAAGGCGACCGCTTACATCGCGACAACTCGCTACAAATTCAATGACAAACGTCCGGGTTTGTACAAGACAACCGACTACGGGCAATCGTGGACGGCGATCTCCAGCGGCATTCCAGAGGGGGCGTTTACTCGAGTCGTTCGCGAGGAGCCGCGGCAACAGGGCTTGCTGTTTGCCGGCACGGAGATGGGACTGTATCTCTCGCGAGATGGTGGAGCATCTTGGCTGCCCTTTCAGCTCAATCTGCCCGTCACCCCAATCCTCGATCTGATGATCCGTCACGATGACTTAATTGTCGCTACTTCGGGGCGGTCGATCTGGATTCTTGATGACCTGGAGTTAATTCGCCAGCGGGAGTACCGCCAAGATGATACGACCACAGGTTTGCACATTTTTGAGCCCGCAGCGGCTTTCCTTTCAAATCACAGCAGCCAGCTAGACAAGAGCGATTCGAAATTTGATGGGACCGATCCGTTGCACGGTGTGAACCCGGCCAACGGCGTGGTGATCTATTACGAATTGCCGGCGTTGCCTGAATCGGAGCACGTTGAGTTGGAGATTCGAGATGCTAAGGGCCAGTTAGTCAATCGTTTCTCTTCGGAGAAAGATGAGTCGTTTCAAAAGTATGCGGGAGGGCCTCCCACGCCACGACTTCTCTCACGAGAACCGGGGCTCAATCGCTTCGTGTGGGACATGCGGCACGCGAGCATGCCGGG
>CAZHTX010000298.1:6412-7504 GCA_964535475.1 uncultured Pirellulaceae bacterium | reverse complement strand
GTGGCTAGCGCCAAAACGGCTAACAGGAACCGTGGCTAGCGCCAAAACGGCTAACAGGAACCGTGGCTAGCGCCAAAACGGCTAACTTCCCTATCGCCACGCCGCTCTGCCAACACTGGCTCAGCGGCGTTTTTTCATGCTGAAATCGCGCGTCTTCCTGGTAGCCCATCCTGGTAGCCCATGAAAAATCAACCCGCTACGCCCCCTAACGACACTCCCGACTCGGCAGTATCCAGCAATTCTGGCATCAGCAGTTTTGGGCCCAACTCGGTTGTGGTTACGGGGAGCAGCAGCGGTATCGGGCGGGCTGTTGCCATTCGCTTGGCTAGCCAAGGCGCGGATGTGCTGGTGCATGGCGCAAGCAACCAAGCGGGGGCCGCGGAAACGGCCGAGCAAGTGCGGGCCGCTGGTCGGCAAGCCACAGTCGTAATGGCCGATATTTCCTCCGCCGCAGGGCGTCAAAAACTGTTGACCGAGGCCTCCGCCTGGCGGTCTCGCATCGACGCCTGGATTCACTGCGCCGGCTCGGACGTGCTGACCGGAGCGGCGAAGGAGATGTCGTTTGAAGGAAAATTGACGCAGCTCTGGCAAGTTGATGTGCTGGGAACCATCCAGCTGGCTCGAGCGGCTGCCGCCGAAATGCAGACCAATCTCACGCCGCACGCAGCGATGGTCTTCATCGGTTGGGATCAAGCCAGCGAGGGCATGGAAGGGGATGCGGGGCAAATGTTTGGACCGATCAAAGCGGCGATCACCAGCTTTGCGATCAACTTGGCTCAATCGGTTGCGCCGGATATCCGCGTCAACGTGGTCGCCCCCGGCTGGATTCAAACCGCCTGGGGCACTTCCACGGATGACTACTGGGATCAACGAGCTAAACAGAGCGCTCTGCTAAACCGCTGGGGCACGCCCGAAGATGTTGCCGCCGTGGTCGCCTTCCTGACCGCCCCCGACGCCAGCTTTATCACGGGACAATGCTGGAACGTCAACGGTGGCTGGAACCGCAAAGTCGCACCCAGTCGCTAGCCGCGGTCCCCGTTAGCCGCAATGGCGCTAGCCGCGGTCCCTGTTAGCCGCAATGGCGCTAGCCGC
>CAZHTX010000298.1:0-6312 GCA_964535475.1 uncultured Pirellulaceae bacterium | reverse complement strand
CGCAATGGCGCTAGCCGCGGTCCCTGTTAGCCGCAACGGCGCTAGCCGCGGTCCCCGTTTTTAATCGAACTAGTCGCGCCCAACAGAACGGTGGCTAGCGCCAAAACCGCTAACGGTGGCTAGGGCCAAAACCGCTAACGGTGGCTAGGGCCAAAACCGCTAACGGTGGTTGGGGCCAAAACCGCTAACGCTGGCTAGGGCCAAAACCGCTAACTTCATCCTCCTCAAGTTCAGCCTCGGCTGCCTCCAGTTCCAGCATCGCTGCGGCAAACTCCTGCTCCGAAAGAGCGTCGGTACTGAGCGTTGGATCACGCTTGAGACTCAACACTCGAGTCGCGACCTGTTTTTCATCAACCAGCAATGTCACCCGATAGTCACCATTCGGTGCCGCCGTGGGGCGTTGCCCACGACGACTGGCGGGCTGAGTCATGTTCCAGGAGAGGTTGTGCAGACCAGCGGAAGTCTTGCCCTTCAGCTCGGCCACTTTCTTGCCCTCGATGCTCTCAATCTGCACCAAGACCTCCTTAGCGTCGGCGGCGAGCGTATACCACAGTTCGGCTTGGCGACTCGGATTCTCGGCCACGTACCGACGGTTCGTCCTGCCTCGCGACGGTTGCCGCCGCCAACGAATCACGTCGGCCGGTGGCAGCAACTGGGACGATTCAGCCAACGCCTTGGCACTCAGCCCACGCAACGCCGATACATCGCAGGCCCACAGGCTTCGTCCGTGTGTGGCCAACACAATTTCATCAATCGACTCATGCATGGCGACTTCGTGAATCGCCACAGTTGGCAAGCTCTGATTGCACTGCGTCCAGTTTTGTCCCCGGTCGAGCGAGATCCAGAAAGCGAACTCCGTTCCCAAGTAGAGCAAATTGGGATTCACAATGTCTTCCCGCAAACAACGACTCGAACCGCGAGGCAGATCGTCGCTGAGTGGGCTGAAGGTATCCCCAAAATCTTCAGAAACTAACACGTAAGGACGATCGTCATCGGAACGATGGCCATCGAGGCAGACGTAAACACGTCCCGTTTTTTCCCGCGAAGGTTCAATGGTTGCTACCCATCGTGGCTCAACGCCCAGATTCTTGGTGATGTTATCCCAGTTCTGGCCGCCGTCACGCGTTCGCCACAGCGCGCCATCATCGCTGCCCACGTACAGCACGTTGGGGTCGCGAGGCGATTCCGCCAAAGCGGTCGCCGAACCACGCTCGGTCAACGTAATTTCGGGAGAAATAATCTGTTGGTCGTTACCTCGATCGACAGAGCGAAACACATAGTTCCCCGCGCTGTAGAAAATCTTGGAGTTGTGGTGCGACAAGATAAAAGGAGTGTTCCAGTTATATCGATATGATTTTCCTGAGACCCGCGGAGGTCGGATCGAGGCACCTTCACCAGTGCGCAAATTACGGCGGCGAATCGACCCATTTTGACTTTCGGTATAAACCAAATCGGGGTCCTCGGGATCAACCCGGCAGACAAAACCGTCGCCGCCGCCGACCGAAATCCAATCCTGGATCACCGCACCGCCGCTGGGGCTGATCGCTGGCCCACCCCACGAGCCATTATCTTGCAGGCCACCGTAAACCCAGTAAGGTTCTTTGGGAGCGATTGCCACGTGATAAAATTGGCCAATCGCCACCGTGTTAATATGATCCCAGTTTCCGCCGCGATCATAAGTGACGTAAAATCCACCGTCGCAACCGATCACCATCTGGCGACCATCGTTGGGATTGATCCACATGTCGTGCGCGTCCGAATGCACACCACGACCAAAGTCACCAGTAAAGGTCACTCCACCGTTATCGGACTGATACTGGGAGACACCCAGCAAGTAGACGCGTTGGTCATCGTTGGGGTCGACCTTAACAACGCTAAAGTACATCGGCCGCACGTTGATCGAATTGACCCGCTGCCAACTCTCACCCGCGTCGGTCGATTTGTAGACTCCACCGTACTTATAACCTTCCGCACCTTGCTGGTCTTGAATGTTTGGCCGCTGGCCATAATACGAAAAAGTATAAGGGCGATCGCCACCAGCATTTCGGTCACCAAGGGTGATGGTAAAAGCCAACTTCTCTTCGCCGCGCAAGACTTCCACCGGCATCTCATCGTCGGCGTTTCGGCTGCGAATCTCGGCGATCAAATCTTCATAACTTTCCACTTTCTCGCCAGCCACCGAAACGACAACATCGTTGGCTTTGAGGCCAGCTTTCTCTGAAGGCCCATCCTCAGTAATTGACGTCAGCAACGCACCCGGTTGCTTGGCGTCTTCCCCGCGAATTCCCATGATCGCCGTGCCGGCTGGTCCGGTTCCTGGTTTTCTGCCGAGTGTCAGCGAAATCGCAATTTTGTCACCCTCGCGGTCAATTTCCAAAGCGACAACATCTCCAATCGCCAAATCCTTGGCCTCAGCGATCCAACTCTCATAATTCTCAGGCTTCTTTTCGTTGACCGAAACAATCACATCGCCGACTTGCAATCCAGCCTTTGCCGCTGGGCTTTCCTCGGTCACGGCTGTCAACACGATGCGATCTTCTTCGTCTTTGCCAGTAATCCCGTAAAACGGCTCCGCTGGCCCGCCGCGAGTTCCCGGCCTGACATCCAGTTTGGGTGCGATTTCTAGCGTTTCCTCTCCACGCTGGAGCGTTAAACGGACACGTTCACCGGGAATTTTTTTCCGCAACACAGCAAGTAGGTCTTCGGTCACAAAAACTCCCGTGTCGTCAACCGATTTGATCACATCACCAACTTGGACTCCCGCCTCGGCGGCGGGACTCTCAGGCATGATCTGAGTGACTTTGGCGAGTCCGTCGACATCACGGGAAACTATTCCTAGAAAAGCGGTGAAAGGTTTTGGGCCTTTGCCGATGTCCTCACAATCAATGATCGCGTAGATCGTATGTGGCGAATTAAGTTGCCAATCCAAGCCCACGCGACCGGTCATTCCCGTCGGCAAACCGGCAGACAATTTCTTCCAATTCTTGCCTCCGTCGGTGGTCTTATACAGTCCGGCCTTGGGACCCCATTTACGAATCGGGTCATACCCATCAATCCCCTCGGGTTTGGGCACGTCGCCAGGCCAGCTATCAAAGCCATCACGCAAGCGATCCCACATTGCCACGATCAATGTATCAGGATCTTCGGGATGCATGATCATATCGATCACGCCGGTCCGATCATCGAGGTATAAGACTTTTTCCCAGTTCTTTCCCCCGTCGCTGGTTTTATATACGCCGCGGGCATCATTGGTCCCATACAGCCGACCTTGAGCGCCAACGTATACGACATCCGAATTCTTTGGGTGCACCAGAATTCGACTGATTTGATAAGTCTCCGCCAAACCGACGTGCTCAAACGACTTGCCGCCATCGGTCGACTTATAAACACCATCGCCATAAGAAACCGAGTTCCGGGGATTAATCTCACCGGTGCCAACCCAGAGCGTTTCTTTGTTGCTGGGATCGCTGGCGATCGCACCCACCGAAACGGTGTTTTCTTTGTCAAATTGGTGCTCAACCGTGGTGCCGCGATTGGTTGTTTTGAGCACACCGCCGGAAGCTGTCGCCAACCACCAGTGCGAAGGATCGGTGGCATGCACTTCGACATCGGTAATCCGTCCGCTCATGTTGGCCGGACCGATGGAGCGCCAGTTCAACGGCTTGAGCGACTCCCCATCCAGCTTGACTTCGGCCGGCAGCTTGACTTGTGGTTGCTCCGGTTTGGCCGGCTCATCCTGCGATTGCTCGGGCTCCGCTGGGGGAGTGTCCTCCGTATCCGGCTTTGCATCTTCCGCGGGTTTATCTTGCTTTTCTGCTTCGGGGGGCGCAGCACTGGCAGCCAATTTCTCGACGGATGCGGCGACTGCCTCCAGCTTCGCTTCCAGTTGTTTTAAGCGGGCATCCGGCTCCGCTGGCGGCTGCTCCGCCGGCTTTTCAGCGGGTGTGTCTTGCCCGCGGGCGGCTGCCAGCGGCAGCACGCACGCTAGCAATAAGACGGTTGGGCTGCGGAAAAGACGCAAGCCCCCAAAAGTTCGCGATACGGTCATGGCTGGCAATTCCCGACTCATTCGAAGGAAAATAAGAATAATTCAGCTGCCAGCCTAAATACTAAGTCCCTCCTAAGCAAGCATTGCAAGCAAACGAGTGAGTAAAGCTTGCCCTAATTGTTGGAGTCTTGATCGAATTTGGCCCGCTCTTTCTCCGCTGCTTTCAATTGTGCTTGTTCCTGTGCTTGCGACTGTAGCTGCTCTATTGCTCTCAACTGTTCTTGCAAGACTGCATTCTGAGCGGCCAGCTGTGCACGCCTAGCTGCCAGCTCTGCTTGGAGCCTTTCAGGATCGGAATCTTGCGGGGTTCTCGCCGGCAAGCGATTCGCGGGACCGCGATAGCCGCCGCCGCTGCCTCCGCCGAACGGATCTGAGCCTCCGGCGCCACCCCCTCCAAATGTCCCTCCTCCGCTGCCCCCGCCGAACGAACCTGAGCCCCCGGCTCTCGCTTGAACATACGGATTGGGCGCAAACGGATCGGCCGCATTTCCGCGAGTAGGTGTGGGGAATCGCGCGGGTGGCTCAACGGCAAAAGAAACGGTGGGAGTTTCCCAGCTGAGCGGATCGGGTTGATCTAGCAATTCAGCGACTCTGCGTTTCACGATTTCAGACTTCAGTTGCTGGCGTTCTTCGAGTCGCTCGACGAGCTCATCCAAGCGTTGCCCGGCTTTCGCGAGTTGCTCGCGGCGGCTCCGCATCATCGTCTCGAACGACTCGTCGGTTAACGCTTGCAGTTCCGCGAGCATCGCCTTTCGGGCACTTTCGTCATCGGTGGCCCTAACCTTGGCTGCCAGTTGTCTCGCCTTGATTTCATTGGGATCGTTGTTGGCAGCTCGGGTGCCTGGAAGCCGAAATCCGAAAACACGATTATCAGTGCCGGAGGCGGTTGCGGCGCCCCGCAATGGAAAACCCATAACCGGTCCTGCGCCACCAACTGCTGCGTTACCGGAAACATTAAGTGGAAGCGCACCATCCTGCGGAACCATGGGAGGTTGTGTTGGCCGCCGTGCCGTCGGCGGTTGTGGCGCCGGCGACTGATTGTCATCGGAAAGGCCCGTTGCGGCGGTCTGGTTTGGTGCCAAAGCCTGCTGCCCCCGTGGAGCGTCTTGAGTGACCAGCCAGCCAGCCGGCGCGCCGACCAGCAGCGTAAGTCCGGAGAAGAGTAAAGCTCGCATTGTCTATTCCTGGTCAAAAGTTGGTGAAACAAAAACGGATACGAAAAAGAGAAAAGAGACTGAAACGAACCGGATGCGGGCATCTGTTATCTATGCCGCAACCAACGATCGAGTTCTTCCAGCGGCTGGTCGAGACCGTCTTGCCAAGCCGTTTTGTCTCGGGGCAATCTGGATTGCCAAGTAGGCAGCGCGGGAGGTTCAGGTGGTGCGGGGCTCAAATCAACCGCATCCGCATCGCCAACAGCTTGATAGGCAGTTCTGACATCCTCGACCGCTTCGGAACCGCGAGCTTGCCAAAGGACAAGTCCGGCGATCGTTAATAGGCAAACCGTCAGTGTTGCCGCGAACCATGACGCGACCAACGGGATCAACCGCGAGCCACGTTTGACACTTGAAGCAGGTTTGCCAGGTGCCCAGAGGGGCAGTTCAGCCAGTTCTTTGGGCAATGCGTTTTCTTGAGGGTGCCGCAGATGTGCGAGACACTGACGCAGCAGATCGGCCACATCGCCAGCCGTCTGAGGACGCTGCTGAGGATCTTTGGCTTGCAACTTGGCGACCACGGCGGCTAACCAAGCAGGTGACTCGGGAGCAACTTCCGCCAGCGGTCGCGGCGCTCCGTGGCTAATCTTCTGCAACACGGCCAACGTCGATTCGGCTCGGAACGGCGGGCGGCCGGTCACCATCGCGTACAGCAAGCCGCCGAGAGAAAACAAATCGCTGCGATTATCGACCGCTTCGCCCCGCGCTTGTTCGGGGCTCATATATTGAGGTGTTCCGGCAATCGCCCCGCTGGCGGTCAGGGTGGCATCATCCAACGCTTGAGCCAAGCCGAAATCGCTCAGCAAAACGCGATTTTGCCCATGATCAAGCAATATATTGCCAGGCTTGACGTCACGGTGGACCAACCCTTGGGCATGAGCGGCTGCCAACGCGTCGGCGATCTGAATACCGATTCGCAATAGGTCGGCGGTCTCCAAAGGCCCCTCGCGATCAAGCCGATCTTGCAAGGAACCACCGGGGACAAATGCCATCACTAGATAAGGCGGCTGACTCTCCGCGTGCACCGAATGAATGGGCACCACCGAAGGA
>CAZHTX010000297.1:0-7504 GCA_964535475.1 uncultured Pirellulaceae bacterium | reverse complement strand
ATAAGCATTCACGACTGCCTCGCCATCACTGACACCGGTGCGAGCCGACTCCTTCAAAGCCCGCAGCATGGCCGGCCAACGAATTGCCAAAGCCCGCCATGAAGGATGCGGATCGGTTTCCAGCAAAAACTGCTCGGCAGCGGAGGGCAAATTGTCCAACAATTGATCCAGCGACTGTTTGAGCGATGCGGGACTGCTGCCACCCCCTGGCGAAAATCTCAATTCGACATACCACGACTGATCAAACTGCATGCGACCACTGGCACCCACCACCGCCGGAATCAGAAATTGCCGCAACGGACTGACCAGACGGCCAGCGTAATCACGCAACAGCGAACGCCCGTCGGCGAAGAGAAAATTGGGGCTGACCAAAAAGGCGACGTCAGGATTCGGCCCGACCCCCTGCCATAACTTGTTCAGCTGCCGGGGCAGAGGGACCGCCCCCCCCTCCAACTCGGCAATCTCTTTCAATGTCTCTAGTTCCGCGACGGCAAATCGGCTGACCCCAGTTGCCTGCTGACCAGTTGCCTGCCGACCAGTTGCCTGCCGACCAGTTGCCTGTGCATCTCCGAAACTTGGCAAGTAGGCGTCCGCCCTCGGCTCTTCTCGGAAGTAAGCGACGGTGCCCGACGGTGTTCGCGCCTCCTCAGCGCCCCAAGCCGTTGCCAAATCGGCGATCGGCGTAGCTTGCTTTAAATCGACAGCCAAACTGACTCGCGGAACTCCCGCCTCTTCGCTCGCTTCGAGCGCCACGGTGACCCGCTCAATCTCAGACCAGGGAAGTCGAATCCGCTTGCGGAGCGCGGCGAACGCATCCTCCAGCTCGGGCGACAACGCTTGATAGACCGCGCGGCCCGTTTCCTGGTTGAGCAAGCTATCGGGCCGAAAGCTGACAAGCATGTCAGCACCGGGGGGAAGCAACGTCAGCAACGGGGGCGAACCCTGATCGGGAGCCGCCCACAGCACGCGATCGTCGTCGACCAACTGCGATCCCGCTGCCGACGCGGCCGGTTTGCTCGTGTCGCGTGGCGGAGGAGTTACAACGGGCGGCGGTGGCAAGGGAGGCAGCACGCTGACTTGCGGCGTTTCGGTGACACGATCAGGTTTGACCAACAAAGCGACCAACAAACCAATGATCACAAAACCAAGTCCACCCAGTACGATCGGAGCCGCCCGATTTTTCTTCTTCTTCTTTCGCCGGCCAGCTACGGCCTTCTTTCGCTTGGCCGGCCCGTCAGCAGCAGCACTCGCTGTGGTGACAGATTCCGAGCGTGTGGTGACAGATTCCGAGCTTTTGGTGACAGGTTTCGCGCGTGTGGTGACAGATATCTCGCATTCAGAGTCGACAGGACTAACGGCACCTGGCGATTGACTCGGGGGCTGCGCCGCAACGACCTGCGCGGCCGCCGTCTCTCGCGGAGCACTTTTCTTCGCAGCAAGTTCCTTGGCAGCCAATTCTTTCGCAGCCGATTCTTTCGCAGCCAATTCCTTCGCGGCCAGTTCTTTCGCGGCCAGTTCTTTCGCAGCCAATTCTTTCGCAGCCAATTCTTTCGCGGCCAACTCTTTCGCGGCCAACTCTTTCGCGGCCAACTCCTTCGCAGCCAGTTCTTTCGCGGCCAGTTCTTTCGCGGCCAGTTCTTTCGCGGCCAGTTCTTTCGCAGCCAGTTCTTTCGCAGCTTGTTTTTTCGCAGCTTGTTCTTTCGCAGCTTGTTCTTGGACAACCACTTGTTCGCCAGTCACGGTTGGCTGAGCTTTGCTCAAACTTGCGGCGGTCTCCAGGGCGAGTTGCAATTGGTTGGTCGATTGGAAGCGGGCTTCGCGATTTGCCGCCAGCGCGTGGGCCAGCACGCGAGCGAGTGGGTCTCCGCTGGCACCTTGCTCGACAGCCTCCCGGAGTGGTTGTGGAATATCGCTGAGGCGTTGTTGCAGTCGCTGCGGATTCTCGCCAGCCCCCGGGGGAAAATCATAAGGGGGTTGGCCGTAGCGAAGTTGGTAGAGCAAACATCCCAGTGCGTATAAATCGGTGGTGTAATCATACGCATGCCCCATCAACAAGCACTCGGGGGCCGAGTAACGCAGGTCTTGGGGGTTATTGGACAATAGCAGCTGGCCGGCCGCTTGATCGGCCAGCGGTTCGACACCCAGCGTCGGATCGACGATCAATTGCGGCGAGCCTGCGGTAGTCAACCACAACTGGTTGGCATCGACCGGGCGCGCTAACAATTGTTTTTCATGCAGCGCCGCCACGGTTTGGCAGAGTTGGGAAGCGATCGTCAGAACTTGAGTGGCCGGCAAGCCTTGCGGAGGAATCGTGAGCGCGGCTGGTTTTCCCCGCGGCACGCTGGCCAGCAACAATTGCCCCTCCTCAAGCGGCTGTTGATGTTCCAGCCACTGCTGGTCGGCAACGATGGTTGGCAGCTGCAACTGCAACAGTTGGGCATCCGCAATGCTTTGAAATCGAGCCAATCTGCGGAGCGCCGCGGCGTCCAACGGCTGGTCAAATTGTCGCACCAACAGCGTCTGGCCTTGTTCATCGGTTGTCAGCCACCAGCCAGCCAGCGGCGGGGTCTCGACCGGACTTTTGAGCACAAACGGCCCCCAACGCAGCTGGGGCCAATCGCTGGTCAGCAACTGTTGGGCTTGGTAGCGAGTCAGCAGGCTCTGTCGCACGGCCCATTTCGCCAGTTCGGTGGCGTTTTTTGCCGGGGTTTTCTGGTGAGCTTGCGCGAAACCGGCCAGCAGACGCTGAAACGCCGCTTCTGCATCAGACTCCGCCAAACCGCTACGGGTGTAACGAAGGGCCAATTGTTCGACGGTCAAACTCATGTTGGTCCAAAAAATAGTAAAGCGACGAGAGGCAGACGAGCGGACGCGGTTTTTCTATTTTAACTCGACTTTGGCAGCAGCGGGTTTCTCGTCAAGCCCATGATGGCGAGCGGTTGTTTTGCCGTTTACACTAGGGCCCAGGCTTAACATTGAAGCTATCTCAAGAGCCTCTCCGAAAACCCCATCGAACCGCGGTTTAGCACCAAGGCGACCAACGGTTTTCGGATCGGTTCGAAGCGCGGGCGGAATCCTTTGAAAGTCGTTTTTATCACCACCGAGGCGGTCCCGTTTGCCAAGACCGGAGGCCTAGCCGACGTCTGCGGCGCCTTGCCGATCCAGCTGGCCAGGCGGGGACACCAATGTTCCGTTTTGATGCCGGCGTTTCGCCAAATCTATGGTTCCGGATTACCGATTGAACCAACCGATGTCAGCTTTGCGGTAACCATCGGAGACAACGTCATTGGCGGCCGGGTCTTGCAATCCCATTTGCCCGATAGTGATGTCCCAGTCTACTTCATCGATCAACCACAGTACTACAATCGTCCCGCACTTTATGGCGATGCGAATGGCGATTTTGTGGATAATTGCGAGCGGTTCGCTTTTTTCTGCCGCGGCGCCCTGCAAGCGATCACGCGGTTGCAACTCCAACCCGACATTGTGCACTGCAACGATTGGCAGACAGGCCTCGTGCCAGCCTATGTGCGGAGTGAGTTCGAACAGCATGCTTGGATGCCCTCGGCGGCCACCGTGATGACGGTCCATAACTTGGCCTACCAGGGCAACTTTTGGCACTGGGATATGCTGCTCACCGGGCTCGATTGGGCTTATTTCAACCCAGCCGGGATGGAGTTTTATGGCCAATTGAATTTGCTGAAAACGGGACTCGTGTTCGCCGATTCACTCAGCACGGTCAGCCCTCAGTACGCCAAAGAGATTCAAACGGTCGAGCATGGTTGCGGACTCGAAGGGGTGCTGTCCAGCCGCCGAGCCGACTTGTTTGGCATCATCAACGGAGTCGACCATTCCATTTGGAATCCCCGCACCGATTCCCATTTAGTCGCTAACTACGACGAACATAATTGGGTGGAAGGTAAAGCTGCCAACGCGGGGGAACTGCGGCGAAGATTTGGTTTGGCGACCGACGTTAACATGCCGATCGTTGGGCTGGTCGGACGATTGGCGGAACAAAAAGGTTGGGATTTAGTGATCGCCGCGATGCAACGCTTGCTCTCGGAAGATCGTCCTATCCAGTGGGTAGTGCTCGGCACGGGCGATCGCCACTTTCATGATCAACTGGCCGCCTTAGCCGATCATTATCCTGATCGCTTGGGGCTCAAGCTGGGGTTCTCCAACGAGCTGGCTCATTTGATTGAGGCGGGCAGCGATATTTTCTTGATGCCCAGCCGCTATGAACCCTGTGGCTTGAATCAACTCTACAGCTTGGCCTACGGGACTGTCCCAGTGGTCAATCCGACGGGCGGTTTAGTCGACACGGTGACCGACACCACGGCCGAAACACTAGCCGCCGGAACGGCCAACGGATTTTATCTCCCCGAGTTTTCCGTCAACGGATTGATTGACGCGGTCTGGCGAGCCGCCCTGGTGCGGTGGGACCACTGGGATACTTGGCAGCGCTTGGTCGCCTGCGGGATGCGGCAAGACTTTTCTTGGCGGCGGAGCGCCGCACACTACGAACATCTTTATTCTGAGACTTTACTGAAAAAATCTGCACGCCGTTCTTCCCCACCTCCAAGACCGCCGCGCGTCATCCCTCCGAGCTCCTAAGGTTGCTGAATTCTCCTCCAGCACCCATTTAAAGGGACTTGTTGTCACCGCCCACCTCGCTGAAGATGATACCAATCAAGTAAGCCAGTCAACCTGGAGAGAGAATGCCGGCTGCGGCGGTATTCACGGAAAATTGACAATCGACTCCAGTTGTGGTGTAAAGGGAATTCCACGGATGGCTCGGGTCTAGCAAAACACCATCCGAGAATCGCCAACCCCACGGCGATTGTCTACTGTGTCAAACGCAAAACAATCTGCCGAATCGACTCCACTCAGCACGGAGATCGGACGCCCCAGCCAGTGTCGTCGCGACGCACTGAGCGGTCGCTGGGTAATTTTTGCTCCCGGACGCGGCAAACGGCCTGCCGAAATTATTGAAACGGAACTGCCGCTGACCTCCGGGGTGGAATGTCCCTTCTGCGCCGGTAACGAACAAAGCACGCCACCAGCCACGCTCTTGTTTCCCGACCACAGTTGCAGCACGCACTCGTGGGCTGTCCGCGTGATCCCCAACTTGTTTCCAGCGGTTTTGCCCGAGGAAGTGATTGAACAAAATTTGGGTGGACGCAGACTCTATCCAAACCACTTGGAGACTGACAAAACGCCGCGACTGCGCGTCCCGTTCAGCGACACACAGCACCTCAGCGACGCACAGCTTTCGCACGATTCGCAACATCGAAGCAATTGGCCACAACTCGAGGAATTACCACCGGCGAGCCAACATTCTCGACCGAGCAGGCGTGCCAAAGATTCACAGTCGCAATCGATCGAGCTGTTCGAGGCTTACGAATTGCATGGCGGTCACGAAGTCATCGTGGAGACGCCGCATCACGTGGAATCGCTGACCCAGTTATCGGCCGAGCATGTTGCTCAAGTCTTCTTCGCTTACGCGTCGCGGATGCGATATTGGTTTGAAGTCCCCGGCATCGAGTACGTGGTCACATTCAAGAACATGGGAGCCGCTGCGGGCGCTTCCTTGCGACACACGCATAGCCAATTGATCGCCACCAGTTTGCTGCCGCCGGCGGCTGACGAGACGGGCCAGCGGATGACGCGTTATTTTCGCGACACGCAAGCTTGCCTGATGTGCGAAACGCTGGCCGCCGAGTTGGCTGAGGAACGGCGGATTGTTTGCCAGACAGAGTCCTTTGTGGCCTTCTGTCCATTTGCCAGTCGCCTGCCTTACTTAGTCCGGGTGGCACCTCGACGGCATTTAGATCGTTTTGAGCTGGAGTCACAAGAGCGGCTAGCGGAGTTGGCCTTGTTAACTCAGCGGCTCGTCGCCTCGATGGAAGCGATGTTTGTCTCCTGTGCCTACAATTACACGATTCATTCGCGGCCCCGGCATGTCGCTTGTGACGGGTCGTATCATTGGTGGATAGAAATTTTTCCCAGATTAACCAAAGTTGCGGGCTTTGAATGGGGATCGGATTGTTATATCAATCCAGTTACACCGGAAGTAGCGGCCGCGCATTTGAGAGGCGAGCCTTTCGGTCAGGAGATGGATGCCTCGGCCGACGATCCAGTCGATTTTTCCGACTGAGAAGGATGGACCGCGGGGGCTTGTTGCGCCGATAGAACAGGTGCGAGATCCGTCTTCGTCTTGATCTCGTAATTTCTGTCGTAGCTCGCCGCCCCAGACAATCTGATGACGTCCACCGCTCACCTCTGCCTGGCCCTGCACAATCATCAACCCATCGGCAACTTCGATGGCGTCTTTGAGCAGGCCTATCAAGACAGTTATTTGCCGTTCCTCAATGTCTTTGAGCCGTATGAGGCGTTGCAAATTTCGCTGCACACCAGTGGGCCGCTGATGCTGTGGTTGGCGGAGAACCACCCGGAATATATCACCCGGCTGCGTTATTTAGTCGACGCTGGCCGCGTGGAGATCATTGGTGGGCCGCAGTACGAGCCAATTTTAACGATGCTGCCGCGGCGTGATCGTGTCGGTCAAATTCGCGCCTACACCCGTTGGTTGACCGATGCTTTCGAAACTCCGATCGCCGGGATGTGGACGCCGGAGCGAGTTTGGGAACCTCAATTAGTTGCCGACGTTGTGGCTGCGAACATTGCTTACACGGTGCTCGATGATTTTCACTTTCGGGCTGCCGGTTTAACCGATGACCAGCTGACGGGCTATTTCATCACCGAAGAGGATGGACAAGTATTGCGAGTGTTCCCGGGCAGCGAACGTTTGCGTTACACGATCCCCTTCGCCCCCGTGGAAGAGACGATCGCATACTGCCGAGAAGTGGCCGAACGGAGCCCCGGAGCGGTGTTGGTGTTTGGCGATGATGGCGAAAAATTCGGTTCATGGCCCGATACTCAGGAGCACGTCTATCAGCGGGGCTGGTTGCGCGCTTTCTTTGATGCGTTGACTGACAACCAGAGTTGGCTGAAGACGTCGACGCTGGCCAACGCCATTCGCAGCACACCGCCGCGCGGAAAAATCTATTTGCCCGATTGCAGCTATCGCGAAATGACGGAGTGGTCATTGCCGGTGCCTCAGCAAGAGGTCTATGACTCGTTGACGCATTCGTTGGCAACCGATTCGCGTTGGCAAGACTTGCAACGTTTTGTGCGCGGCGGTTTTTGGCGAAACTTCAAAGTAAAGTACGCCGAAGCGAACGAAATGTACGCGCGGATGATGGATGTGAGTGGTCGGCTATCGGCGGCGGCGGAAGAGCGTTTGCCAGCCGACGTGCTGGACCGTGCTCGCGATCATCTCTATCGAGGCCAGTGCAATTGTCCTTATTGGCACGGAGCCTTTGGCGGCATTTATTTGCCGCATTTGCGGAACGCCATCTACAGCCATTTAATTGCTGCTGACACCGAGTAGGAGTTACATCGTCGCGGTCATCAACCTTGGGTCGATGCCACGACGGATGACTTT
>CAZHTX010000296.1:0-7505 GCA_964535475.1 uncultured Pirellulaceae bacterium | reverse complement strand
ATCGTTTGGCACCCTGAACCGAGGCGTCATTGAGCGGGCCGACTAAGTGCGCGGGACGCCGTAGACCACCGAGCGGCGTAATGCGAACACCGATGGGTGCTTCCGCGTCCTTCAGCAATTGCACCAAGGCGCTGCTAACGCTGATTGCGGGTGTGGGGGGAGCACCGTTGCTCGATGCACGCGAGTTGAGGTTCGCTAAGATCATGGTCGCTGCAACTCTGGCAGCGGGGCTGAAATATTTGCCGCCCGCCTGGCGAGTCGCCACGTTGGTCATCGAAACCCGGACCCAATCGAGACACTCTTTGAACAGCGCTGGCGAGCCCGATTGTTCGATCCGCTCGATATTTCTCAGCGTCTCGTAAACCAAGTCGGTCAGTTCGGGTGCCGCCTCGGGTTGCGAGAGTTTTTTCCAGAGGTAAAGGTTATAGTAAGTCCGAATCGCCGCGTAAGCTCTCGCTTCCTTGGAACCATTCGCTGCGGAACTGGAAACCGCTTTGTTGGTTAAAGCTTGACGCATCTGCGTTTCCAACTTTTTCACCTCATCAGGATCAGCCAGCTGATCGAGACTCGCCACGTAGTAGTCGCCACTCAACTGGGGCGATTTCCCCGGCGCTTGGCCGCGAGCGGTCGTTGCCAGCACACAGGCCAACGTGATCGCCACAAAAGCGAGCACGTAGGTGACCAACTTGGGCAAGTGACGGCTACGATCAATCGTTCCGACGCGAGTGTTGTGCATGGCGAATTGATGGGTTAAGAGGAGATTGGTGCACCGTACCCGGCTATGTGCCGTCGCTTTCCTGCGGTCGTGTACGGAGTGGACCCAGTTCTTTAATATCGCGAGTTTCTCGGCAAAGTCAATCATTTTCTTCTTGGGATAATGACGGGTTTCCCCCACAACGGCCGGCAACTCGGCGGTGGAGCCACGTTCCCGAGAGTACGAATGCACACCCTGCTGATAGCCATGCTTGCACATCTCGCTCCCCACGAGCTCCTCCGCCAGCGATCAAACCAACGTGGGGATGGGCTTCGGCCAGCTGTTGGCAGAGCTGCTGAGTCCCCGCGCCGCAGTCAGTTCCTACGCTGGCCAAGTCAAGTACGATCAATTGGTGGACTCCCGTCGCCAAAATTTGCTCCGCCACTTCGACTGCCGCTAAATGCTGCCAAGCCGCTATCTGGCTTAGCACTTTACCGCCACGGAGGTCGAGGCTGACGGCGATTTGTGCCCCGGCAATGGCCGCCTGATTTTCGCGGAGCCCCGCGGGGGGCCAGGCCCGCATGCTTTCCGTTGCCAAAATCCAAGTGATCGCGGGAGGGTCAGGATCGGCGACAGCTCGCAGCAACTCCGCGAGCACGTCTCCACCGTCCCCCTGCGACTGGCAGTCCGACAAACCGATATCAATCCACAGCGGAAGGTTACTATTCGCAATTAACTGCTTGAGCGTCTTCTGGGAACGTCGCGAGCCGCTGGTCAGGGCATCAAGGTCGGCGATGTACAACCCGCCAACGCCCAGACGTTGGTAAGCCGCTGCCAATTGCAACGCGTCGCCCACTGCGATGCCGGGCACAGCAACGGGACGATACGCGTCTCTCAACCCGGCAACCGCATGCACCGCTTGGCCGTCACGAAGGTCGATCACGCCCAGGATTCGGGAGTCCAGCGCTGGCGAATTCATGCGGCATCACTCAGCTGGTCAAGCGGGTCAACCAAGCGGCCAGCATCTCGCCAACAAATGTTAAGTCGCGGGGATCGCTGGAGAGCAAATGATCGGCACCGGGTAGGCCAATCAGGCTGGCGGGCGCTTTGCTGCCAACTAAACCGATCAGCCGCAGGGCGTGGTCGTAACCGACTGTCTTGTCGACAGGCGAGTGAAATGCGAGCAGCGGAATGTCGATCGCCGACAATCGCGCCGGCAAGTCAAAACTGCGCAGGTCGGCGATCAGTTGCGAAGTGGTTTCCCAGTTGCGTCCGCCGATGCTGACTTGTCCCCGTCCCGTGATCTCAACTTGAGGATCCATCCGCACGAGCAAATCGGCCAAGTGCTGCGTGTCGCAGGGGGCGGCCAAGGTGGCGACTCCTGACAACTGCACTAAATCGGCTGGCCACTCCGCTGCGGCGGCCAACGAGGCGGCACCTCCCAGCGAATGCCCCAGCAAAATGGTTGGGGGACCAATCGTCGCGGTGGCAAACCTGGCTGCGGCGAGCAAATCGGCGAGGTTGGTGCTAAAGTTGGTGGTGGCGAAATTCCCGTGACTGCCGCCCAGCCCGGTCATGTCATATCGCAGCACCAGGTAGCCTTTCGCAGCTAATTGGCGACTGATGCGAACGATCGCTTTAAGATCCTTGTTGCAAGTAAAGCAATGAGAGAAGAGCACAACGGGGGTGTCCAATCCCCGTTCGTTCGGTTCGGCGTCAAGCGGTTGGTCGACGATTCCCGCCAGCGGACAACCATTGCCGCCGGGAATTTCCACTCGATAGCTGCTGCGTCCCATCAGTGACCGTTAACCGTTAACCGTTCGCCAAGGGATCGTCGGAAAGCCCCGAGGCAGCACCGTTACCTTCGCTAATGCGACCACTGCGGAAAGCGTCCGCCATGGCCATGGGCACCTTCGCTTCAGCCAGCACCAAGCGGGAACGATTTTCGGTCACGCGCGCCTTCATCCGCTGCTCTTCAGCAATCGCCTCGGCTCGACGACTCTCAGCCTTTGCCTGCGCGACGCGGGTGTCGGCTTCCGCCTGGTCGGCTTGCAGACGAGCACCGATGTTCTCGCCCACGTCCACGTCACCAATGTCGATCGAGACAATTTCGAAAGCGGTTTGCGCATCGAGCCCGCGACTCAGCACGGCTCGCGTGATCAGGTCGGGGTTTTCCAACACCGTAAAGTGCGACTCGGCCGAACCAATGGAACTGATCATCGATTCGCCCACCCGAGCAATAATAGTCTCTTCCGTGGCACCACCGATCAATTGATCCAAATTGGTGCGGACCGTGACGGGAGCACGTACGCGTAAATCCACGCCGTTTTTGGTGATCGCCGATACGGTCGATTTGCCACTGCGGCGAGGGTCGGGGCAGTCAATCACTTTGGGATAGACGCTGGTTTGAACCGCGTCGAGCACGTCCCGCCCGGCCAAATCAATCGCCGATGCTTGATCAAAATCAAGCGGAATATTGGCGCGGTGGGCAGCAATAATAGCGTTAATCACTCGCATCACTTTGCCACCGGCGAGAAAATGAGCTTCCATGCGACGTGTGCTGATGCCCGTCTGGCGATTGGTATCCAAACCAGCTTGCGAAGCCATAATTTTGGCCTGCACAATGACTTTCGGGTCCACTTTCGTGAAATGCATCCGGATCAAGCTGGTCAGACTCACATCCGCTTTCGACATGAACGCTTGAAACCACAAGCTGCCGTAGCGAATAATGAAGTAGCCTCCGGAAAGCAGCAGGAACATCAGCAAGAAGCCGCCGACCAAAATGCTGATATTGCGGATTTCCGATTCAGCAAGCAGATAACCCTCGAAGTGCATCATTGCCGAACTCACGATCATTAGGGAAGCCAAAGGAAACTAAGAGCCTGTCCGAAAACCGTTAGCTCCGAAAACCGTTAGCCGCTTTGGCGTTCGCCGCGGTTATTTTCGGTTTTCGGATAGGTTCATAAGCCAGGACGAGCACGAACAACACGCAGCCAACCCAGCTTTAGACACCGGTAACTCAGGGAGCGTTAATCGGGGAGCGTTAATCGGGGAGCGAATCCAAACCCACCATCCTCGCTCGCTGATCGCGGCAATTTTCGTGGTTTTCAATCCGATCCGCAACTATATTGGAGCTTATCTTCGCACATTTGCCGCTGACAAGCGACCCAGCGAGCAGTTTTTTCCGGATCGCACTGCGTTTTTCCGGATCGCACTGCGGCGTACCGTTTGGCATGGCATTTTCACAGTTCAGGCAGTTCTCGGGTTTTGGGGTGGTTGGGTTGACACCGCTTGCCCGGAAATTCGTTTGTAAGACAGCCCAAGTACGGTAGACTTCCATAGCACCGAGCGAAAATTAACGCTAAATTAACAGAGAACGCATAGAAAAACGGTCTAGGGAGCCGGGGCAAGATAGTAGGATAGTATCAGCCAAGAGTGGCAGAGCAGGGTTCGGCCGTTGGAGCCACAACCAACGCAAGGCTGCGGTGCGAACCACGGACTCCGATCATTGAACGGATTAAAGGAATCAAAAAATGCGAAATCGATACTCAGTGGGCGATTGGGTCGTCTACCGCAAAAGCAAACAAAGTACTTCGCCGGGGCCTCGCGCTCAGGGGGTTGTTGCTTCTACCAAGGGAGAAAAGTACTCCTACGTGGTGGATAAGTACTGGGTGGTCGAAGATGTGCTGCCAACGAATGAATTGTTGTTGCGAACTCGGCGGGGGAAAGTCCATCGCGTGAGCGTCGATGATCTCAATCTGAGGCATGCTGGCCTGCTCGCTCGTCTGCTCTACCGCCACCGATTTCGTGAAGCGATCCGGCCAGAAAACTTGTCCGGGGCCGCATCGGTAAGCTGAGCCGACCCCCCGCGCATTGCCGTTTGACCACTGCTCCAATTCATCATGCTTTTCATGCGGTACCTACTTTTTGCCGGCTGTCTGTTATTGAGCATCAGCAGCGGTTTGACTGCCACGGCCACCACCACCGGTAACCAGCCAGCAGCGGTGCCCCCCTCGAATTTTAATGCCCCTTCTAAACCAAACATCATTGTCATCATGGCCGATGACCTTGGTTATGGTGATTTAAGCTGTTACGGGGCCAGCGGTTTGCAGACACCAAACATTGATCGTTTGGCGGCTGAAGGGCAACGTTTCACCGACGGTTACTGTTCCGCGTCGACTTGCACGCCCACTCGCTATTCGTTCCTCACTGGAACCTACGCGTTTCGCCGCCCCGGTACTGGGATCGCGCCACCGAACAGTCCCGCTTTGATCCGGCCGGGCACGGAAACTTTGCCCAGCTTGCTGAAGCGAGCCGGTTACGCCACGGCCGTGATTGGAAAATGGCATTTGGGACTGGGGGGAAAAGCAGGTCCCGACTGGAACGGCCAACTCAAACCGGGCCCGCTCGATATTGGTTTTGACCACTGTTTCCTATTGCCAACCACTAACGATCGTGTCCCTCAAGTTTACGTCAGTGGCGATCGTGTCTTAAACCTTGACCCACAAGATCCACTCTGGGTAGGCGCCAAGAAACCTTCACCCGATCACCCGACCGGAATTACGCATCGAGACTCGCTAAAGCTCGATTGGTCTCATGGTCACAACAGCACGATTCATAACGGAATCAGCCGGATTGGTTTTTACACCGGCGGCGAGGCGGCTAGATTTCGTGATGAAGATTTATCAGATCGCTGGGTGGCCGAATCAATAAAATGGATTGAGGCCAATCACGCAGAGCCTTTCTTTTTGTTCTTCTCATCGCACGATCTGCATGTCCCCCGAGTTGTTCATGAACGGTTCCAAGGCGCTACTAAGTTGGGACCGCGTGGTGATGCGATCTTCGAGCTCGATTGGTGCGTGGGGGAATTGCTGGCCACGCTGGAGCGCCTGCAAATCGATGATCAGACGCTGATCGTGTTCTGCAGCGACAACGGCCCGGTGCTGGACGATGGCTATCGCGATCAAGCAATTGAACGGCTGGGTGACCATCGACCAGCCGGACCATTCCGCGGCGGCAAATATAATATCTACGAAGCGGGCACGCGGACACCTTTCATCACGCGTTGGCCCGGCACGATCCCGGTCGGTGAGTCGGCTGAGATCGTCTGCACCATTGATTTATCCGCCAGTCTCGCGGCGCTTACCGGAGTCGATTTACCTGGCGATGCTTGTCTCGATAGTTTTGATGTGTTGGCCGCTTTGTTGGGGCAGCCTGAGGCGGTCGGCCGCGACGCGCTGGTGCAACAAGATAACGGTCGACAAGGGAACTATGGTTACCGGGTTGGTGATTGGAAACTACACCGCCACGATAAACAGCGAACTAGCAACGTGGAATTGCGACTGCAGTCGAGCAAGCAACCCGAGTACCAACTATTTAACTTGCGGGACGACCCAGCGGAGACTCAAGATCTTAGTCAACAATTCCCCCGGCGAGTCACCGAGATGCGTGCTGAATTACAAGCTTTAATTGATGCCGGTTTCAGCAGGCCCAATGCGATCCCAGCACGTTAAATCACCGTTTCGTTGCGGGCGGGTCGTTCGGTTCAAAACGAGAACCGCCGTTAGCGGTTTTGGCGCTAGCCACCGTTTTTGCCGCGCGTATCAATTCGGTTCAAAACGAGAACCGCGGTTAGCGCCGTTGCGGCTAACGGTTCGCGGTTAGCGGTTTTGGCGCTAGCCACCGTTTTTGCGGCGCGTATTCATTCGGTTCAAAGCGAGAACCGCGGCTAGCGCCGTTGCGGCTAACGGTTAGCGGTTTTGGCGCTAGCCACCGTTTTTGCGGCGCGTATTCATTCGGTTCAAAACGAGAACCGCGGCTAGCGCCATTGCGGCTAACGGTTCGCTGTTAGCGGTTTTGGCGCTAGCCACCGTTTTTGCCGCGCGTATCAATTCGGTTCAAAACTGGAACCACGGCTAGCGCCGTTGCGGCTAACAGCTAACGGTTTTCGGTTTTGGCGCTAGCCACCGTTCGTTCCATTTCTGATAAAATCCAGTGATAAACTGGACATACCTCTGACCCCCAAAAAAACGATGTGCCGCCAACTATGAATGCCCCCAAACTGTCGCTTGCCATTTTACCATTGCTCGTCCTTACTACAATTTTCAGTAGTCAAGCATTATTTGGCTCGGAAGCCAACCAGAAACGTCCTAAAAATGTCGTCTTCATCATGGCTGATGATCTCGGCTGGGGTGAGCTTGGTTGTTATGGTCAGGAAAAGATCCCCACACCGCATATTGATCAATTGGCGGCCGAGGGAATGCGGTTTACTCAGCATTACAGCGGCGCGCCGGTCTGCGCGCCGGCTCGTTGCGTGTTGATGACTGGCAAGCATTTGGGGCACGCGCAAATCCGCGGTAATCAGCAGGCTAGGAAAACAGATCCTAAATTCACTGAGGGCCAGCATCCGATTTCCGCGGATACGGTGACCATTGCGAAAGTGTTACGTGATGCCGGCTTTGCCACCGCCGCGATGGGTAAATGGGGATTAGGCCCCGTCGGCAGCAGTGGCGATCCAAACACCCAAGGCTTTGATCTGTTTTTTGGTTATAATTGCCAAGCGGTTGCCCATAGCTATTATCCATCCCATTTATGGAGAAATGATCAGCATATCCTCATTAATCCTAAGGCCATTCCGGGACACCGCAAACAGCCGACCGGTGAAGTGGTGATGGGTGATTGGATTGGCGAGGTCTACGCACCGACGTTGATGATCGCTGAGGCGGAAAAGTTTCTTGATTCGCGGCGAGACGATCCTTTCTTTCTTTATTTGCCTCATACGATGGTTCACCTGCCTCTCCAGGCAAGCGAA